>JBGPOW010000053.1:0-22321 GCA_041488235.1 Binatia bacterium | reverse complement strand
TTCAGGCTATCCTCGTCGGCGCCGTTTCCGGCGACGACGAGATGCCAGTCTGCTCCTTGGCGTACTCCCTGTTCGAAGGCTTCGAGAAGAACGTCCCAGCCCTTCCGCCTAGTAAGCAGTCCGATGAAGCCGAAACGAACCATTCTTGTGGACGATTGTCCGACCAGCAATGGCGGAACGCCTGAAACCGAAACGCCATTGTGGATGACGAGAATGCGACTTGCGTCCACGCCGAAGTAGTTGGCGCAGTTCTGCGCTCCGCTCGTGTCGACGGAGACGACGGTCGAGTACTTCAGGCAGCGGCGGAGCAGCGCGCCGTAAAGGACATTCCGGAGACCACGGTCATAGCTCGCGAAGGCGGCGTGCACTCCGTGCAGGGCGGTAACGACCCGCACGGGACAGCTCAGACCTGCCTCGAACGGCAACATGTACCCGAAGAGAAAGGACGTATGACAATGGAGTACAAACCGCTCCGGTCGATCGGTCTCGAACAGTGTTCGTGCGATTCTTCGAACGTGTGGCGCGACGCTGAAGCGAATGGCCAGGCCCTTCGTCGTCGATGCCACGCCTGCAGCTGTTTCCAGCATGCAGGGCACACCCGCGGCCTTCAGCGCATCGAGCCCGGCTCCGTTCTCGTCGAGCCAGGCGCCTTCCGCTGCTTCGCTGTCAAAAAAGAGTGCCAGCGCCGGGCGAAGCCCTCGATGGGCCTGCCAAAGCGTCAGCTCCTTCATGTGCGCCCAGACGCCAGAGCGTGGGAACAAAGCGGCGTGGAGCACGGTGACGGCTGCGGTGGTCGCGGTCTTCGAATGGCGAACGGGGGTGAGCATCATCTCCTCGCTATGTCCCCGCTTTCAGAGGCTGCTGTGGCCAGAGAATGACGCGACGGGCGCGCCTCCCCGCGATAAGAGCGTAGACGGTGGTCATCACGAGTAGACTCGACGTGAGGGTGCGAGGATCCCCCGGCGGCTGCCAGAGGACGATCAGCGATCCAAATACCGCCGCGACGGTGGCCGCTCCGAGCGGCAGCGCCACGGCCCCGCCGAGCGCCCTCCAGTCCACGTGAACGAACGCTCCGAGCAGCGGGATCTTGAACGCGGCGGTGATTGCGCCGGCTATGAACAGGCTCGTCGCAACACCGATGATGCCGTGGTGGATTCCCCACGCGCCGACGATGACCACGAAGAGTCCCGCGCGCGCGCCCGTCATCGCGAACTCCCACCCGGGCCGCCCGACTGCGGTCAGCACGAGCCCGGAGTTCTCGATCGCGTAGAACAGCGCCATTGCTGCCAAGATCTGGAGCGGCGGTCCGGTGGGAGCCCATTGCGTTCCATACAGCGTCCGAACCAGCGGCGCGCTGACCACGGGCGTGAACAGCGCGAAAGGCGCCGCAAGTACGAAGACAGCGCTGATCATCCGTATGAATCCGCGCTGCAGTCGCTCGGGCTGTCGCTGCACGGCAGCGAAGGCGGGAAAAGCGACCCGACCCAGGATCTCGCACAGCCGCTGACTGGGCACGACCCCGAGCTGAAATGCCAGCGTGTAGTGACCCAGGGCGGTCGTTCCGAGAAATCGACCGACGACGAGGTAGTCGATATTCGCAATGAACACGCTTGCCAACTGATGCGCCATCACGAAGCGACTGAAGGACAGCACCTCCGAGCAATCCCTCCAGGAAAACCGGTTCCAGGGAAGCCGAAGCCACGGATGCCAGAGCACGACCGCGCGCACTAGCGGGCGCGCGTTGATAGCGGCGGCGAGGCTCCAAACTCCGCACCCTCGCCATGCGAGCGCGATCCCCACAGCTGCGAACGCTACCTCTCCTGCCAGGTCCCCGACTGCTAATGTCCTGAAATTGAGCCGGCGACCGAGCATCACCCGCGGAACGAGGAGCAGTGCGCTTGCGGGGATAGCGGGTGCGAGTGCACGCACGACACCCGCCGCACCGTCGTCGTGAACGAAGAGAGCGAGGAGGTGGGCGCCTCCCCACAAGCTCCCGCCAAGAATGGTCGCGGCTACGAGGTTCAACCAGAAGGCCGCGGCGACGTGCGCGGGTCTGAGATCCGATCTCTGAATGAGCGCCGATCCCAGGCCGAACTCGGCGAGGGCGCTCAAGACGGTGATGCAAATCAGCGCGAACCCGAGGAGACCGAAGTCCTGCGGTGTGACGAACCAGGCGAGGACGAGCACCGTACCCCAGTGCAGCGCTTGACCGCCCACTTGGGCACTACTGGTCCACACGACGCCCTGTTGTACCCGCTGGTTCAAGCCCTCCGTGCCGTTGTTGCCGCTCATGTCATACGCTGGCCGGAAGTGCCGTCAATGAACGCCGCCATAGCTGGGTAGATGGTCTCGGCATTGCCGTGAGACTCGGCAAACGCTCGCGCCCGCTGGGCCATCGGAGAGATCGTCGCCGGCTCGTCGAGAATGCGCTTCACGAGCGCGCTCAGCGCGCGCGCGTCCTCTGGCGGATAGTTCCAGCCAATTCCTTCTCGCGCGAGGATTTCTGCCATCTCCCCGTCGAGCGAGGAGACGATCGGCAATCCCGCGCCCAGATAGTCGAAGAGCTTGTACGAAACCGTCTGCGTGGCGCGCCGCCGGTAGCAGGCAATCCCGACGTCACTGCTGGCGAACAGATCGTCGAGCTGCGGCGCGCCCAACCACCCGGTGAAACGGACGTTGGGGAGGCCGCTCGCCAGGCGCTCGAGCGCCGGCCGGCCTGGCCCGGCGCCAGCGATGACGAACTCGGCGCGACCCTCACCCGCATCCGACAACATGCCTGCCACAGCGATCACGGTGGCCACGTCGTACGACCTTCCCAGGGCACCGGCATAGACGAAGCGTACATGGTCGCTTGCGCGCGCACGGACCCCGTTGGCGCCCGCTGTCTCGCGAGGGCGGCGCAGGTGCACCGCCGGGAAGAAGGTGGCGGCCGGAATCGGACGGTCGGCCTCGAGCGACCGTGCCCAGCTTGCGTAGCTGGATGAGAGCGCGGTGATCGCTGCCGCGCGCCGCATTGCCGCGCGCGCTTGGCTCGCCAAAGGCGTGACGCACATGCGGCTGAGCCTCTGCAGTCTTGGATGGAGCAAGCTCACGAAGACGTCCGGCCACGGATCGATGACATCGACGACTAGGCGAATCCCGCGGCGCTCGGCATAGGCAGCTGCCGCGCTGACGGTGTCCAGCGGTGGAAGCGCCGCCACCACGACGTCAGGCTGCGGCTGCAGCGGCATGGCGGCCGCGAGCCGCCTCGCGAAGTGCCAATGGCTCACGTAGCGCCGCAGCGAGATGTTCTTTCGATAGCCCCAGGTGCGCAGAACGATCACCCGGTATCCCTCGGCTTCATACTCAGTGTCGCTCTCGAAACGATGTCGCTTCGTGTGGTGGAAAAAAGTCTGCGTCCAGATGGTCACCTCGTGCCCACGTGCCACGAGCGCGCTTGCCAGACCCATGAAGCGCATGGGACGCACCCCATCGCTCGGGATCGGTTCGGCTGCGGTGACGAGCCAGACCCGCATCCGCGACTCTAGCCTACGGCCCGGGCACGCTCGGATCTCGGCGTGCGCTCGTACTCGGCCCGGACCATCTCCTCGAGGATGTCGTCGAGCGAGTGGGTGATCGACCATTTTGGAAAGTGGGCCTGCAGCTTCCGCAGATCCGAGATGTAACAGATGTGGTCGCCGCGGCGGGGAGTGTCGCGATAGGTCCACGGCATCTTGCGGCCGACCAACGCTTGCGCCCGCTCGATCGCTTCGAGGACGGAGATGCTGTTCCCGCGCCCGCCACCGAGGTTGTACACTTCGCCACAGCGAGGATTCTCGTAGAAGTCACGGAACGCTCGCACCACGTCGTCGCTGTGGACGTTGTCGCGTACCTGCTTCCCCTTGTACCCGAAGACCGTGTACTCGCTGCCCCGCACCGCGCACTTGATGAGATAGGAAAGAAAACCGTGCAGCACGACGCCACTGTGCTGCGGACCGGTGAGGCAGCCACCGCGAAAGATGCCGACCCGCATGCCGAAGTACCGTCCGTACTCCTGGGCGAGCACGTCGGCCGCCGCCTTCGAGGCTCCGAAGAGGCTGTGCAGCGATTGATCGATGCGACAAGATTCGTCGATGCCGTTGTTCTCGTCCGCACGCGCGTAGTCGTAGCGCAGCGGCAACTCGACCAATTGCCGCTCGTTGGGCGCGTCCCCGTATACCTTGTTGGTGCTCATGAAGATGAACACGGCCTCGGGGCACTGCTGGCGAGTGGCCTCGAGTAGATTGAGCGTGCCGCCCGCGTTGACCTCGAAGTCGTCGAACGGGATCTGCGCGGCGAGATCGTGGCTCGGCTGAGCGGCGCAGTGGATGACGAGATCAATAGGGTGATCCGCGAATAACCGAGCGATGGCCTTGCGGTCACGAACGTCGACGTCGTAATGCCGGAAGCCGCGCGCGCTGTCCTTCAGCAGGGCCAAGTTCCACGTCGTGTCGCCCGCCTCGCCGAAGAACGCCCGGCGCATGTTGTTGTCGACACCGAGCGTTTGCCAACCGAGTCGATCGAACGTGCGTACGGCCTCCGAGCCGATGAGTCCGCTGCTTCCGGTGATGAGAACGGTTCTGTCTGGCACAGATGGCTCCTATCGAGGTGCGACGTGAGCGGAGTTCCCAATCAGGCAGCGAGTGACACGAGATCCCCCGATGCGCGCTCGACCTCCGTGAAGAAGAGTTCGGTGCCAGTGCTCAGGCAGCGGAACGCCGTATCCTCGCTCTCCCGGATCCGCAGCAGCAGCTCTTCGAGGAGAAAGATCGCGAGAGTGCGGCAACGGGCCGCGTGCGTCTCCCATGTGAGTCCCGGCCAGTGATGCAAGAGATCCGCCTCGACGGGGTGGCCGTCTGTCACTGCGGTCAGCGCTCGCGTCGCGAGCCCTGAGGGGAACCTGGACCTGAGGCTGTACGTCAAGGCGTCGAACCCACTCTGACGGGGCGCCGTGTATTCCCAGTCGATGATCCACACTCGGCCGTCCCCCGCTAAGACGTTGCCCGGTTGCAGGTCTCCGTGGGTTTGCGCGACGGTCACCGGTTGAGCATGCGACGGTTCGCCGCCGACACGAGCGAGAGTACGGGCGATACGGCCCAAGCGGTCGCGACACTTCGCGAGCAAGGGAGTCGAGGTGAGCCCTCGCACGATGCCGTCGAGGAGGCAGTCGATGTAGTCCTCTCGCGGAACCTCTCGCATTGTACGGCGGACCAATTGCTCGAGAGCGGCGCGCGTGTGTCGGAGAGCGCGATCGCGATCACGGCGCTCTGGCAGGCGATTCAAAGGGCGCCCGGGTGCCAGCGCCTCGGTGAACCACGCCTCTCCTTCGCCAACCTGCAGCAGTGAGGGGATCGGCAGATAGGGGGCGGCACGTCGTAGCGCGAGATCGTCGCTGACTCGGTGCGGGTCGCGACCGACCTTCAAGATGACGTGCATCGCGCCAGACGCGGCATCGGCGATCCGGAGGCGGTTATTGCCGCCCATGATGATCAGCGCGTCCGCTTCCTTGACCGGTGGCGATACCGTGACGCGTGGCCCCGCGAGCCAGCCGGCCGTCGGCCGGCGTGTCGCGGCAGCCGCATACGCGTACTGAGCGGGCCGTCGCCACCAGGCCGTGCTGCGGGCAAATTCTCGTAGGACTGGCATGAACGCGTCGGCGTGCACCGTCGGACGAAAGATCGCATTCAAATAGGGGTTGCAGATCCAGAGCTGCTCTCGCTGCCCGTCCGGATGACTTGCGGCGACTCGAGCGTTGTCGTGCCACTTCACGACGTGGCGCTGACCGCTCAGTGCGGTCAGGAGGGTGGGTAGCGTCCGCTCGAGAATCTCGCCGAACGGCTCGCGTTCAAGCAGCAGGCTGATGCGCATGGTCCAATGGTGGCAATGCGACTGCCGTAGCGATCCTGTTCGCGAGCTCTTCGATGGAGCTTTTTGCGTCGAGCACGTGGTACCGGCTGTCACCGACAAATTCTCCGTATTGCTCGACCCGTCGCGCCAAGACCTCGACGGGATCCCGGAAGGGCTCACCTTTGAGGTCCGAGCGCCGCACCGATTCTGCGACCGGGAGCAGAAACAAGAAGGCGATGTCGGGAGTCGGCGCGAGGCTCGTGACGAGCCGCCAGAGCCAGCTGTCCTCCCGGGCGTCGTCGCCGAAGGCCAGTCGGAAGTCGATCAAGCTGTCGTGCAAATAGCGGTCACACAGCACGACTTTGCCGCGCCACTGGAGAACGCGAACCTTCACGCCGAGCACGATCGCCAAGTCGATGAGCGCGCAGGTGAGCCACAGGCGGCGAATCCACGGACGGCCGAGCGCTTCAGTTCTCTCCGTGCTGGGGCCGGCGGCGGGAACGCGGCGGCGGGCGACTCGCCGCAGCAACGTCTTCAGGCGACTGAAGAGCGGCGTATAGCCACCGCGAGTCCAGACCACGGCCGTAGTGCAGCCAGCTTCCTCGAGCCGCGAGCGCAGGACCTCGATCTGGGTGGACTTGCCGGAGCCGTCCAGCCCGCTGAAGGCCACCAGAGAGATTGGAAGACGCCTGCGCATAGCTTCGCCCCTCGAGTTACAGGACCTTCCCCCTGCCCGCGCATCCGTGAGGTCGGAACCGCCACCGGCTGCGAGCGCCGGCAGCTCCGCGTGGAGCCGGGTGGGTCAGCTTCGCTGCAGAAGATCCGCCGCCACTTCCACCGCCACGCTGCGCTGCAAAAGGTCTACGTTCACTACGAATGTCGCCCGGCCGCCGCGGCATCCCTGGACGAATCCTTCGAGGCTCTCGAGCGGACCCGCGACGATGCGAACGCGGTCGCCGACGCGGATCCACGGCACCGCACGCGCGTGCTCGCTCGCGGTGACGATTCGCCGAACGGCCTCCACTTCGGAGTCGGGTATCGGATGCAAGGCGTCCCAGCGCTCGCCGAGCAGGCGCACGACGCCGTCCGTGCTGGCGATCTGAATGTAGCTCTCGCGCGACGGCACGACGCGCACGAACAGGTAGCCGGGGAAGAGCGGGCGGGCGAGCACGCGACAGCGATCGCGGCGGGCGCTCCGAACCGCGACGCGCGGCAAGAATACCTCGATGGTTTTCCGCTGCAGAGCCTCGGCGACCTTGGGCTCATACTGATTGCGCGTCCACACGGCGAACCAGACCGGCTCGTCGACGAGCTCTGCGATCGCGGTTGCCGCGGCGATGTCGGCCGTCACGGCGCCTCCTCGGGCGCACGCGAGCCCGTCGCCGACTCGATCGTCGCGCCGACGACGGTCGGCGGTACGGGGCCGGTCGCCTGCGTATCCCCGACCAGACTCGGCAGCGCCGCGTCCACGACGTGCGCTTCCGCGATCGGGTCCGGGACCTCGTCGACGCGCGCACGATCACGCTGCGTGATGACCTCGCTGACGCCGCGATACACCGACAAGAGATCGACGGCATTCCGCTGCGCCGCCGCCAACACGATATCAGCCGTCTTGAATTCGCCGCGCGCGGCGTACACGTCGACGGCGAGCTTACGATAGAGATCGCCCTGATCGGGATCTTGCACGAGCGCGGCGAGGAGCGTTTCCTCGGCCGGGCGATCGGCGTGCGCGCGCAAATAATCGTGCGCGGCGCGCGCCAAGAACGCGCTGCCGTCGGCGCGGTGCGCGGCCTCGTCATGGAGCAGCGCGGCGGCGTCCGCCCAGCGCTCGCGGACCTCGAGCAGGGTTGCGAGATCGTCGACGACGGCGGTGCGGTCGGGACCCGCCGCCGCGTCGTCGAGAGCGCGGGTGAGACCGTGCTCGACAGCGCCGGCGAGCTCGGGCACGAGGCCCGCGACGCGGAGCTGCACCGTGTCGCCGTCCGTGAGCGAGCGCAGAAGCTGCGCCGGCTCGTGCGTCGCGAGCCTGGTTTCGGGACTGAGATACGCGTGCGCGGCGAGCCCCGGCAGCCGTCGCATCGAGTCCTCCAGCTCGGTGAGCGCGGCGACACGCTCACCGCGTGTCCAGAGCGCGAGCGCGAGGCGGTCGCGGACTTCGGACGACCAGGGCTCGAGGACGAGCGCGCGACGCAGCGCCGCCTCGGCGTCCGGTCCTGGCTCGAGGGTGCTCGCGAGCGCCTCGTGCGCCTCGCGGTCGAAAGGATTGCCGTCGAGCGCGCGCTGGACGAGCGCGACCGCGGCATCGCGCCCGGTGTCGCCCTCCTCGGCGAGGCGGAGGTCGGCGGCGTCGAGGCAGTCGCGCGGCGCGATCGGCGACGCGCCCGTGAGGCGGCGCGTGGTGTTCATGAGTTGCGGTACGAGCGCGACGGCGATCGTCGCGGCGAGCACGACGACGGCACGGCTCGATGCGGCGGCGCGCCGCCGGCCGCTCACGACGAGCAGCGCCAGTACCGTCATCAGCAGCAGGAGGTTCGCGGGCAGGCGCAACCCGAAGTCGACGAAGCTGTGCACGACGATCGCGGTGACGCCGCCGAGGAGACCGAAACGCAGGAGCGTGCGCTCGTCGAGCGCCGCCCACCATTCCGACGCCGCGAATCCCGGCGGCGTCGCGAAGCCCCGCGTCGAGGCGCGCTCGTCGCGCGCGTGCGCCGCGGTCGGGGCGGGGAGCGCGTCGCCGTCCGCGAGCGTGCCCGCGGCGAGCGCGTGGTCCGTCTCTGAAGCGGCGGCGAGCGTCGCGATCGCGCTGCCGGGGCGTTCGCGTCGCGACTGCTCGCCGCGGGCTGCACGGGCGACGGCGAACACGAAGAGGAGCGCCAGGATGACGCCGGCGGCGCCGGTCTCGGCCGCGAGCTCGAGGTAATCGTCGTGGGCGTGGTCCCAGATGCCGCCCGGCACCGGCGGCTCTTGATGCGGACGGAAAGCGTGCAGCCACGATCCGAGGCCGGTGCCGAAAACCGGATGATCGCGCACGATGGCGGTGCCGGCGACGCCGACCACGACCCGGCTCGCAAGGCTCACGTCGGCGCTCGCGAGTCTCGTTTCATCGTCGTCGACGCGCGCCCACAGCACGAGCGAGCCGAGGGCGGCGACGACGAGCGCCGACGCCAAGGCGAGCGGAAGCCAGCGCGCGCGATCGCCGCTGCGACGCGTGCTGTTGGCAGCGCCGGCGGTGGCGATGGCGATGCCGGCGAGCAGCGCCGCTGCGCCGCCGCGCGAGCCGGTTGCGACGTGGGCGACGAGCATGAGCGCGCCCGCCGCCGCCGCCGCCAGCGGTGGCCAGAGCCGCTCTTGCTGCGCGATGATGGCCGAGATCCACGCCCGCCGCGCGTGCACGCCCATGCCGCGTCCGGCGTGCGCGATGCGCGCCAGGCGCCGGCGCAGACGGGTTGTGAGGGCGAAGCCGTACGCCAAGGTCACGGGCAGGATCATCTCCAGCCACGCGGCGAGGTGGTTGGGGTTGACGAAGCTTCCCGAGGCGCGCCCGTCCTCGGCGGCGGCGTCGCTGATCCAGAGGACGCGGCCGTTGCCGGCGAACTGCTCGACGAGCGCCAGCGCGGCGAGCAGCACGCCGCCGGAAATGACGGTAAGGAGGAGGCGCCCAAACACGTCGCGGTGCGCGTCACGGCCGTAGCCCTCGCTGCGCCACGGATAGGCGACGATCACGGCGAAGGCGCCGAGGCCGATCGCGATCCGCACGAGCTCGGTCGTGACGCCGTAGGAATCCATCGCCAGCGGGCGCCATACGCTCCAGCCGCCGCCGTCGGGCCATCCGGGAAGGAGCGCCGCGGTCAGGCGCGCGAGCGCCGGCGACAGCGCGCTGAGGAGCGCTGGCGGCAGCGGCAGCGTCGTTGCGAGCGCGAGGACGACGAACGCGCCCAGCGCCGCGACACCGGGCGCATGCGGCGCGTCGCTCGCCTCGCGCCGTGCGCGCGCGGTCACCACGAGGAGCGCGACGACGAGCACGCCCGCGGCGAAGACCGCGAGCGGCTGGTGGCCGCCGAGGAAGAGCGGCAGCGCGAGTAGCAGCGCTTGCAGCGCGGCGAGGACGCGACGGTCGCGTCGTGGCATCATGCGCGTCCCTCCACCGCCGGCGCGGCGTAGTAACCGTAGTAACGGTTGTAGAAGAAGAGATCGCCCCAGCCGAGGTCGACGTTGTTCACGACCGCCCCGAGGAGGCGGGCGTTGGCCTGCAGGAGCTGATCGCGTGAGCGGCGCAGGAGCTCGCGCGGCGTGTCGTGTCCCTTCACGACGAGGACGACGCCGTCGGCGGCGCGCGCGAGCAAGACCGCGTCGGTCACCGGCAGGACCGGCGGCGAGTCGAGGATCACGAAATCGTAGCGGCCGCGCAGCAGCTCGAGCGTGTCGCGCATGCGTTGCGAGCCGACGAGCTCGGCGGGGTTCGGCGGCGTCGGGCCGGCCGCGATGAAGAAGATGCGCGGGGCGGCGAGTGTCTGGATCACCTCGTCGAGCTCGACCTGGCCGGCCAAATAGCTCGAGAGACCGCGCGTCTTGTCGACGCCGAGCGCGTGATGGCACGCGGGGCGGCGCATGTCGACGTCGACGAGCAGGACACGCGAGCCCGCCTCGGCGAGCGCGGTCGCGAGGTTCAGCGAGCTGACGGTCTTGCCCTCGCCGGCGCCGGCGCTCGTCACCTGGATCAATTTCGGCGGCGCGTCGGGCGCGGAGAAGAGGACCGCGGTGCGCAGGCTGCGGAACGCCTCGGCGATCGGCGACCACGGCTCATGCAGTACGACGACCTCGCGCGCGACGCGCGCGGCCGCGGCGTCGACGTCGGCCGTCGCACCGTCGCCTACGGTGACGCGCGGCACGTCCGCGCGCGGCGGGGTCAGCGCGCGCGCGGCGCGGGAGCGGCGGGCGAGCGCGAAGTTCGGCACGGTTGCGAGCGTCGGCAGCTGCAGCACGTTCTCGACCTCCTCACTGCTCTTCACGCTGGTGTCGAAGTACTCGCAGAAGAACGTCGTGCCGAGCGCGCAGACGCCGCCGGCGAGGAGCCCGAGGACGAGATTCATCGGCACGTTCGGCTTCGTCGCGTGCTGCGGCATCTCGGCGCGCTCGATGACGCGTACGTTCGACGCCGCGAGCGCCGCGTTCACGGACGTGTCGAGCCGTTGCTTCAGCAGCGACTGGTGGAGCGCGCTCGCGCTCTCGACGTCGTCCTTCAAGCGCGCGTAGTGGGCGCCGAGATCGCGGAGGTCGATCGCCGATTTCTCGAGATGGGCGAGCTTCTGGCGCAGGCCCTGCTCGCGCATGAGGGCCGCGGTGTAGCGGGCGCGGACGGCGGACACCTCTTGGCCGACCTCGGCGCGGAGCTGCGTCGCGAGCTCGCTCTCCTGCCGCGTCAGCTCCTGCACCTGCGGGTGATTCGGGCCGAGACGGCCGTCGAGCGCGGCGCGCTGCGCGCGCAAGTCGAGGATCCCGAGGTGCAGCTTCTGGATGTTGGGATGATCGAGGAAGTACGCGAGCGGATCGGTGTCGGCGCGGGTGAGAAACTCGTAGCGCGTCTCCATCGTGACGCGCGTACCTTCGGCCTTGCTGATGAGGCCGGTCAGATCGGTCATGCGCTGCGCGACGAGCTTCTGGTCCTCATTGACCGCGACGTTCGGATGCACGATCGCAAACGCCCGCAACGCGTCCTCGGCGCGCGCCACCTGCGCTCGCGACTCGGTGATCTGTTGGCCGAGGAACTCCTTCGCGGTGACGTCGGTCGCGAGCCGCGACTCCTCGTTCGCCTCCATGTACGCTTGCGTGTGCGCCGCGGCGAGGAGCGCCGAGAGCGCCGGACTCGGGGTCGTGAAGCTCACCTCGATGAGATCGGTGCCGCGGACGTCGTGGACGTCGAGGTAGCGCATGTAGCGGTCGAGGACGGCGGAATCGACGTCGCCCGCGCCGGCGCGCTCGCCGGTTTGGCCGTCATTTGACGTCGCCTGCCAGCCACGCGGACGCAGCATGCTCATGAGGCGGCCGCCGACGGCGAGGAGCCCACCGCGCTGCGGACCGGGATGCATGAAGGCGTCCTGCTCCGTGAGATGATGGCTGCGGATGACGCGCTCGGCGAGGTCGCGGCTCTTCAGCGCCGCGACCTGCGTCGCGAGAAAGCTCGACGTGCCGTTCACCGTGCGCTCGTTCTCCTCGACGTTCAGCACGTTGTCGGTCAAACGGAGCTGGATCGGCGACTCGCGTTGTACCTGCAGCCGCGTCGCCGCCGAGTAGAGGCGCGGGCTCAGCATCGTCGCGAGCGCGACGAGGCCGAACGTGATGCCGAAGCACGCCGACGCGAGCCAGCGATATTTGTAGAGCACGCGCAGGTGATCGCGCAGGTGGCGCGGCGTCGCGTCGCTGAACTCGGCGTCGAGGATCGTCGGGCCGGGCACGGGCTCGGCGACGGCGTTGCGTGCGGCGAGAACGACTGTCGTGTCGCGTCCATCGTTGCTCATCACGCGGCCTCCGTCAGAAAAGCAGCACGTTGCCGCCGACGTGGATCATCTCGCGGGCGATCGTCCACATCGCCCACGGCACGACGCGGCCCGGCGCGGCGCCGATCGTGATCACGTCGCCGTCGGCGAGCGCGAGGTCGGGGACGCGGCCGTCGGCGACGGCGGCGAGATCGAGGGTGAATGAGCGTTCTTCGCCGGGTCCGAGCACGCGCCGTACCGTCACCGCGCCCCGATCGGCGGCGAAGAGCGGACCGCCGGCGGCCGCGACGGCGCCGCTCGCGGTGAGGCCGCGCGTCACCGGGTACGAGCCCGGCTTGTCCACCCAGCCCTCGACGAGCACGCTCCCTGCCGCCGGCACGCTGATCACGTCGCCGGGCGCGACGCGCGGATTGACGCGCGCCGCATCCTTGCCGGTCGCGTGCAGCAGCACTTGCACGTCGAGGCGCACCGGTGGATCGGCGCTGCGGGTGCCGTCGGCGGCGGCCGGCGCGAGCTCGACGAAACGGCCGGCGTCTTTGCTCGGGCCTCCTGCCGCCCAGACGAGGTCGGCGACGGTCGCGCTCGTGCGCGTCACCGGGTAGAGACCGGGGCGCTCGACGCTGCCGATGACGGCGACGACGCGGCTGCGGTACTCGGCGACTTGCACGCTCACTTGCGGGTTGCGCAGCACGCCCGCGGCGATGAGCCGCCGGCGGAGGTCATGCTCGATTTCGGTCGTCGTGTGGCCGGCCACGCGAACGCGGCCGATGAGCGGCAGCGTGACGTCGCCGACACCGGTCACGCGCAGGCCGTCTTGGAAAATCGGCGCCGCCGCGACCGGGGAGGGCGCGGACGCGGCGGCGCCGCCGCCGCGCGTGGTTCCCGTGAGCGGCGCGGCATCGAGCAGATCGGGGATGCGGATGTCGAGAAGGTCGTCGGGACCGACGCGATAGCCGTCGGCCGTATGCAGCGTCGCGCGTGCCTGCGCCAAGGTCTCGAGCCCGGCGCGGTCGCGGCTGCTCATCACGTCGCCGTTGCCGGCGGAATTCGTCGCAGCGTCGCCGCGCGCCGACGCTGCCGTCGGCGGGGCTGTGGGGCGATGCGCCCCACAGCCCACGCACGCCACCGCCACCACGAGCACCACCCACCACCGCCCACCGCGTGTTGCGCGATCTCGTCTACACGTCATGTCCGATCCCTCCCCCGTGCAGTCTGCTTACGGTCGGCTCAAGACGGCGAATTGTGCGGGCAGTGCGGGAAGTGATCGCAATGCACCTGGCCCGCCGGGTTCTTGCAGCACTTGCGATGATGGACGACCACCCCGCGACGCGAGTTCGACGGGCAGATCTGCTCGTCGATGCTGACCAGCGACTTACTATCCGGGCAGGTGAGATGCTCAGGACGCCCGCGATCGTCGCCTTCATCCCCGTCGCGATCGGCGAGGGCCGCGGCGGGCGCGGCGAGGATCGCCGCGAGCGACACCAGCACGAGGGCGGCTCGCAGACGGCGAGCGTGACGCGACAGCTTCTCCATGAATGACCTCCTTCGTTGTGCGTTGCGTTCGTGCGTCGCCTCCGCGCCGCGATCCCACATGGCATCCGTTCGTTCCCCCGAAAGACGTGCGACGACCCGTCGACGCCGAGAGCGGATGTGTGCTGGAGTTGGGTGCTGCGGTTCAGCGATGACGCGACGCGAACCGAGCAGGTTCCATGCCCGTCGCCGACGCCGACGCGCGGATGACGCGCTTCCGCGTCGTTGCGCTGCGAGTGATCTCCCGGAAGTGGCGAGTCATTCGGCAGCCGCTGAAGCACGCGCGCGTTGCACCGCCGTCGCGTCGTTCAAACGCGAACGCCGCGGACGAAAGCGAACGCCGCGGTGCGGGTGGCGGACGACGACCGCGGACGTCGCATCGCGCGTGCGTCGCCGTTTCGTCGCGAGCGCGGTCGCCGATGTGGCGGTTCCGCGCCTACCGCTGCGCGACTGGCGCGCTCAGCGGCGCCGGCGACGCGATACGGAAGAGCTCGGCGCCGCGGAGGCCGGTGATGCGGGCGGTACGGTCGTGGGCGGCCGCGGTTTCGTCGCGCGTGGGAGCGCATGCGGCGTCGTCAGCCGCGGCAGACCGCCGGCGAGCGACGGCGTCGCTTGCCATGGGAGTGAATCGACGGGTCGCGCGTCGCGATCCTCGCGTAGTCGTTTGCCGCGGACGTCGCCCGTGGACGGTGCATCGCGTACGGCCGCCCCGGACCGCGGACCGCCGTCGCCGCTCGCACCGTCGCTCCGTACAGCGCTCTTCGTCACCCGCGCCAACATCGTCTCGAGCTTCGGGATGTCGATCGGCTTCGTCATGTAGTCGCGTACCCGCAGCTGTGCGGCGCGCTCGGCGACGTCGGAGAACGCGGAGACGATCACCACCGGCACGTCGATGCCGCGCGCGTCCATCTCGCCCTTCAGCGCGGCACCGTCCATGCCGGGCATCATGAGATCGAGGATGACGGCGTCGTACGGACCTTCCGCGAGCGCGTGCAGTGCCGTCGCCCCGTCCTCGGCGGTCGTGACGTCGTACGCACGCTCGAGCAGCAAGCTCAACGACCAGAGGATGTCGGGCTCGTCGTCGACGATGAGGATGCGGCGCTTGCGATCGGTCATGAATCAGCTCAGGTGGCGGCGATGGCGCTCTCTACACGCGCGGCACGGCGTCACGCAATCCCCTTCGGTGACGAGCGAGCGGTTCGACACTGCGTTCGCGAACGGCGTCGTTGCGGTCGCGCGCGCGAAGACGTCGTTGCGCGACGGGGTGACGGGTCGGCTCCGCGCGAAGATCGCTCGCGCGGGTTGCCGGACACGGTGTGGGTCTTCCGTATTCCGAAACTTACGTGCCGAAGTGGCTCGCTCTTTATGCGCGCTCCGCCGACCCGTCACCCCGTCGCAGCGGCGCCGGCGTTGCGATGTGCGCCGCGTCGGGCGTTCGCCGCGTCGCGCGTTCGCGTCGCGCGACGCGTATCGGCAGCGCGTATGCAGCGCGCGCCGCCGCCGCTGCGGGACAGGGTGGGGAATCGGCGGAGCGCGCATAAAGAGCGAGCCATTACGATCTTTACCCCGCTGCGGAGTACGGAAGATCTCATGCATGCCCGGTGCCCCGCGCGAGCGATCCTCGCGCGCAGCCGATTCCCCACCCTGTCCCGCCGCGCCGACGTTCCGCTCTGAATGCTTGCCTGGATCCGCGGAAGAGCGCCGTCAGGCGTCGACGCCGCGCAAGAACGACAGCACCTCGCGATTGAACACGTCCGGCGTCTCGAAGTTGAAACCGTGGCTGCCGCCGGGAACCTTCACCAGGCGCGCGTTCGGGATCTCGCGCGCGAGAATGTCGGAGTTCGCGGGGGAGATCAGCAGATCCGCGTCGCCGGTGATGACGAGCGTCGGGGCGCCGATCTGGTGCAAGCGCTCGGTCGTCGAGTGTCCCATGACCGCCGCGACCTGGGCGAGGATGGCGTCCATGCTGAAGCCCCACTGCAGCGCGCCGCCGAAGAGCTGCATCAGCTTCGGCATCTCCTGCTGCATGAACGTCGGTGTGAAGACGCGCGGCAGGAGCGTTTGAAAGAGCATCATCGGATCGAGGCGCGACGGGTCGACTTTCAGCGCCCCGGCGGCGTCGATCGTGCCGCCGAACTGGGCGATCGTGGCCTCGCGTTGCTGGGCGACGTCCTCGTCGGGCTCGGGAAACGTGCAGGCGAGCACGAGGCCGCGCACACGTTCCGGATGATGCAGCGCGAGCTCCTGCGCGATCATGCCGCCCATCGATACGCCGACGACGTGCGCGCGCTCGATCCGCAGCATGTCGAGCAGCCCGATCGCGTCCTTCGCCATCGCGGTGATCGTGTACGGCCCCGAGGGCTTGGCGCTGCGTCCGACGCCGCGGTTGTCGAACGTGATCGTCCGATAGTGCTCCGCGAACGCCGGTACTTGGAACAGCCATGCCGTCGAGTCGGCGGCGAGGCCCATGATCAAGAGCAGCGGATCGCCGCTCCCCTGCTCCTCGTAGTAGAGATCGACGTCGCCGATCTTGGCAGTGCTCATCGCGTCACGCTCCTCGAGGATCGGAGAGTAGGAGTTTCACAGTACGCGCGCAACGTCAGCCGTGCGGCGCGCGCACGGCGGCGTCGTCGAGGGCGCACGCCAGCGCGTCGAGCGTCGCCGCGTCGGCGAGCGCCGCGGTGAGCGCGTCGCGCGTGCGCTCGGGCAGCTCCGCGACCGTCGCGCCGGTGACGATGCGGCCGACGAGCGCGTGCGCAGCGGCCGCGTTCGCGGCGGCGGCGGCGGCGCTCGTCGTCGCGCCGTCGAGGTCGGCGAGGACGAGGCCGATTCCCGGAGCGCGCGTGTGGAGAAAGCGCCCGGGCGACGCGTCGGGGAGCGCCACGCCGGCGAGCGCGATCGCGCGCAGGATGCGCGTCGCCGCGGCGGCGATCGCGAGCGCCGTCGCCGGCCGGAGATCGGCCGCGACGACGAGCGGCTCGCCGTCGGCGACGACGGCGACGTACGCGCTGCCGCTCGCGACGCCGTCCTCGACGACGGTCGCGACGCCGGGAAGCGCGAGCGCGCGCTGCAAGGCGGCTTCGCGCGCCAGGCGCTCGGCGGCATCGAGTCCCGCGGTTCGCACCCACACCGGTCGCTGCGCGTCGAGCCAGAAGCCGGGGGCGAGGCGCGCGCCGTCGGCGGCAGCGCTGCGCAGCGCGACGCGACCGATACGGCGCGCGTCGAGCGCGTCGCGCCAGCGCTCGGCGAGGCGGAATCCCGGCTGCGCGCGGCGCAGCTCGTCGAGCAGGGCGCGCGCGCGGTCGTCGGCGTGACGGCCGAGGAGCTGCGCCGCGCGGCGGATCGCGAGCCGCGCATACGTCCGGCTGCCGCTCGGCAGGCTCGACAAGAGGACGCTCGCGGCGCGGTCGGCGAGCTCGGCCGGCGTCCCCGCCTCGAGCGCGAGCTCGAGGATCGCGATCCGCAGCGGCTCGCCGTAGCCGCGCAGCCCCGGGTCCGGCGCCGAGAGCAGCTGCTCGATGCCCGCGCGCAGCCATGCCGCCGACTCGCGGTCGCCGGCACCGCCGAGGGCGGCGCGACGGTGCACCGCGCGCAGCGGCGCGAACGCCTCGACGACCGTCGGTGGCAGCGACGGCAGTGCGGTGTCGAACGCGCGCGTGAACGCCGCGCCGGCGAGGAGACTGAAGAGTACCTGCACGCGCTCGTGGCCGGTGAAGGTCTCGATCAAGACCTGGAGAAGCCGTCCGAGCCGGCTCGCCGACACGCTTTCGAAATCGAGACGGGCGACGACCTCGCCGAACGCTTGCGCGGCGTCGGTGTGCGAGCGCACGTGCGGCAGCGTTTCGAGGTAGGTGAGGAGGACGCTCGCATCGGCCGTCAGGCGGATCGCACCGGCGAGCATGCGCGCCCGCGCCGCGGCATTGGAGCGCAGCGGTTCACGCCCGATCGCGCTCTCGACGACGACGCGATCGACCTTGCCGAGGAGGTGGCGACAGACGCCGCGGTCGCTCGGCTCGCGCTGCCCGTTCACGAGCAGGTCCTCGGTGGCGTTCAGCTTCAGGCGCAGCGCGTCCTTGTAGTCGCGAATGAACGCCAGGTGGACTTTCATCTCGGCGATCTCGTCGGCGCGGAGCGGCTCCGCAGTGACCGTCGCCGCGGCGAGCGCGCTCACCGTGGGCACGACCGGCGCGGCCGCCGGCTTGGCCGCGGCGGTCGCCTCGTCCGGGCCGCGCCGCCGTCGCCGGCGGGAGCGTCGTCGCGGCGGTGCCGAGCCGCCGGACGGGCGCTCCGGCGGCCTCGGCGCTCCGCCCGCAGCTGGCGGAGGCCAGGTCCGCGCGCCACCGGGGGAGCGCGGCGGCCGCGGTCCTGGGCCAGATCGCGGCGGGCGGGAGGAGTCGTTCGCCATCGCGCTTCCCGGGTACCACATTGTCGCGACGTGCGGCAGCGCGCGTGGTTGGCTCGCGGGCGGCGGCCGGACGCGGTCACGCGGTTGCACCGGCCCTTCGGCTGAACGATCCTACACGGCATGCGTACCGCCGAGCAGCACGCGCCGCTCGCGACCGGCGACGCGACGGCAGCAACCGGCGACGCACGGGCCGGCGCCGCGGACGAATGGCGGAGCGTCACCCCGGTTCCCGCGGGTCCCGCGAGCGTGCTGCGACGGCGGCTCGGCAGCTCGCCGATTCCGGCGAACGCGGTCGGCGCCATCATGATCTACTTCTACTTCAACTACGTCGATCCGCTCGCCGCGAACCCGACGCCGACCATGCTGCGGCCGCTGGTCGTCTTCCTCTCGGTCACGACGACGCTCCTCTTCGCGGCGTGGTACTTCGGGCGGCGATTCTTCGGCCCGGTGATCACGTGGCGGCGGCGGCTGCGCAGCGGCGCCGACATACGCCGTGTCCCCGACGAGCTGCGCCGCCGCGCGCTCAACGCGCCGCTGGTGAACGCGACGCTGAGCGCGGTCAGTTGGACGCTCGCCGGGATCTTCTACGTGCCGTATCTCGCGTGGATCGGCGTGCCGTCGCTCGACATCCTACGGACGTTCGTCGGCATCGTCCTCGTCGGCGGACCGATCACGTCGGCGCTGGCGTTTCTCCTGAGCGAGTTCCACTGGCGGCAGGAGATCCCCGTCTTCTTCCCGTACGGCCGCATCGATCGCGACGGCGCGTTCCGCGTCCCGATCCTGCTGCGGCTCGGCGGCACGTTCCTCGTCACGTCGGTGATGCCGCTCCTGCTGATGTTGATCGCCGACGTCACGCTGCTGCGGCGTGTGGGCCCGGGAATCGGCGGCGACGTCCGCACGCTGGTGCGCGCGCAGCTCTTCATCGCGGTCGCGACGGGCATCGCGTCGGTCGCGATGGCAATGCTCGTCGCGCGCTTCATCAACCGTCCCGTGCAGGCGCTGCGTGCTGCCATGGCGCGCGTGGCGACCGGCGACCTCGACGCGCGCGTGCCGGTGCGCAGCACCGACGAGCTCGGCGAGCTGATCGAGCACTTCAACACGATGGTCGAGGATCTACGGCAGGGCGAGCGCCTGCGCGAGATCTTCGGCCGCTACGTGAGCCCGGTCGTCGCCCGTCAAGCGTTCGAGCGCGGCATCGCGCTCGGCGGCGAGGTCGTGCGCGCGACGGCGATGTTCGTCGATCTGCGCGGTTTCACGGCGATGACCGAGCGCGCGACGCCGGCGCACGTCGTCGAGGTGCTGAACGAGTACTACGCGCTCGTGGAGGCCGTATGCGAGCGGCACAGCGGCGTGATCACCCAGTTTCTCGGCGACGGCGTCGTGGTCGTGTTCGGCGCGCCGCTGCGCCCGCTCCGTGACCATGCCCTTCAGGCCGTACGTGCGGCGGTGGCGTTGCAGCGCGCGCTCGCCGCGCGCAACACCGCGCATCCCGCCGAGCCGCTCGTCGCCGGTGTCGGCATCTGCACGGGCGACATGATCGCCGGCAACGTCGGCGCCGGCGACCGAGTGACGTACACGATCGTCGGCGACGCCGTGAATCAAGCGGCGCGCTTGCAGGTGAAGACCCGCGATCTCGGCGCCTCGATCCTCATCACCGAGAGCACCTGTCGCGCCCTCGGCGTCGGCGACGGCATCACGCTCCGCCCGCGCGGCGCGGTCGCTTTGAAGGGCATCGCCGCGCCGGTCGAGGTGTACGCGGTCGAGGTCGCGCCGCGCTGATGATGTCGTGTGGTCGCCGCTGACGGGTACTGGCCGTCCGACCAGCACCCGCTGACGTTCGTCGTTGACGGCAGCGGCGAATTCGGCTCGAATCGCACCACGTGAGCGCCGACTTCGCGATCCTGTCCCGCCGCCGCTTCCTCAAGTACGGACTCGGAACGGCGAGTGTCCTCCTGATGGGCGGCGCCGGGTCGCTCTTAGCGCTACGCGGCAGCGCACCCGATCCGGGCGGCCTGCGCTGCCTCACGACGCACGAGTACCGGACGCTCGCGCGTCTCGCCGAGGCGCTCTATCCCCGCGGCGGCGCGTTCGAGCTCGGCGCCGCCGACCTCGACCTCGCGCGCGACGTCGACGCGTTTCTCGCCGACGCCGCGCACTGGGATCGTCACGACGTGAAGCGCGCGCTGGTGCTGCTCGAGTTCGGTCCCGTCGTCTTCGATCACCGGCTCGTGACCTTCAGCCATCTTTCCGAGGACGAGCGCCGCGCGCACTTCGAGAGCTGGATGACCGGCGCGAGCGACGCGCGGCGGCAAGCGGCGACCGCGTTCCGTGCCATCCTCGCGCTGCGCTTCTACGACCGACCGCAGGCGTGGGCCGCGATCGGATACGAAGGCCCGTTCGTGCACGTCGCCACATGACACCGGGCACGATCGTCGACGCGAGCCGCGAGCCGCTTCCGGGGACGCTCACCGCCGACGTGTGCGTCGTCGGCTCCGGCGCCGGCGGGGCGACCGCCGCGTGGGAGCTCGCGCGCGCCGGGCGCGACGTGGTGGTCGTCGAGGAGGGCGGCGACTTCCCGCCCGAGCGCCTCACCGAGCGCGAAGGCGAGATGTACGACCAGCTCTACATGGAGCGCGGCGGCAGGGCGACGAGCGACCTCGGCATCGCTGTAATGCAAGGTCGGGTCCTCGGCGGCGGTACCGTGATCAACGCCTCGGACATCGTGCCGATCCCCGACGGCGTCCTGCGCTTCTGGCAGCGTCGCCATGGGCTCGCCGACTTCTCGCCCGAGGCGCTCGCACCCTACCGCGAGCGCGCGCTCCGCGACCTCTCCGCCAACGTTCCCGACGAGGCGCAGATCAATCGCAACAATCGCATTCTGCGCACGGGCTCGCAGGCGCTCGGCTGGAAAGGCGACGTGATGCCGCACAACCGCGTCGGCTGCGCCGGCGTCGGCGAGTGCTTCATCGGCTGCCCCGTCGGCGCGAAGCGCAACGCGCGCGCGGTCGCGATTCCCGGCGCGCTCGCCGCCGGCGCGCGTGTGCTCACGCGCACGCGCGTGAAGCGCATCGAGAATACCCAGCAGGAGATGAAGACGGTGCGCCTGCGGCGCCTCGACGAGAAAGGCTACCACGAGCAAGGCCCCGAGGTGCTGCTGCGCGCGAAGACGGTCGTCCTCGCCGCGAACGCGATCGGCTCCGCCGAGCTGCTCTTGCGCTCCGGTATCGGCAATGAGCACGTCGGCCGGCACCTGTCGTTGCAACCACAGCTCCTGATCTACGCACGCTTCGACGAGCAGGTGCGCTGCTTCCGCGGCATTCCGCAGGCGTATGCCGTCACCGAGTTCGAGGACCTCGAGAGCGCCGAGCACGGCTGGTGGGGTTTCCGCATCGAGTCGATCGGCGCCACGCCCGGCGTGATCGCCGCGCGCGTACCGCTCGTCGGCGCCGCGGGAAAGAGCTTCATGCGCGAGCTGCCGGCGATAGCGGCGGCGCTGCTGCTCACGCCCGACGACCCGATCGGCACCGTGCGCATCGAGCCCTCGCACCGCATGCGGATCGACTACACGCTCACCGACGAGCAGCGCGGCCGCCTCCGACAAGCCGCGAAGGCCGCGTCGCGCGCCTATCTCGCCGCCGGCGCGCGCGAGGTGCTCGTGCCCGTCGTGCCGCCGGTCGTCGTCCGCGCCGAGAAGGATCTCGCCGCGATCGACGCGATCGATTTTCGTCCCGCCACGGCGCCGCTCATCAGCGCACATCAACAGGGCACCGTCCGCTTCGCCCCGAGCTCGCGCGACGGCGCCGCCGATTCCGACGGCCAGGTCTACGGCACGCGCGACGTGTACGTCTTCGACTCGTCGGGTTTCCCGTCGAGCAGCTCGAGCCACACGATGACCCCTATCATCACGGTCGCGCGCTACCTCACCGAGCGGCTGATCGCCCGTCGCGCGTAGCGGGGAGGGTCGGCGGCTGCACCCGACCTGCGCGATAAGGTTCATTGCGCAGACCGGGTGCAGCCGTCGACCCTC
>JBGPOW010000052.1:0-22464 GCA_041488235.1 Binatia bacterium | reverse complement strand
TCCTCGGCCTTGCGGAGCTCGAAGATCGTCCGCCGTGTCACGACCTCGACGCGGTGGGCGACGAAGTACTGGAGGACCTGCTTCAACGTGAGAAGGCGTGGCCGGCCCTCGACGATCGCCAACATGATGATGCCGAACGAGTCCTGCATCGGCGTCATCTTGTAGAGCTGGTTCAGCACGATCTCCGGGACGGCGTCGCGCTTCAGCTCGATGACGATCCGCATGCCATCGCGGTCCGACTCGTCCCGCAGATCCGAGATGCCATCGACGCGTTTCTCGTTCACCAGCTCGGCCATGCGCTCGATCAGCCGCGCCTTGTTCACCTGGAACGGAATCTCCGAGACGATGATGCTGGCGCGGCCGGTCTTCTTGTCGATCTCGGTAGTCGCGCGCGCACGCAGCTGCAGCACGCCTTTGCCCGTCTCGTATGCGTCTTGGATCGCCGTGCGTCCGTGAATGAACCCGGCCGTGGGAAAATCCGGGCCGGGGATGTACTGCATCAGCTCCTTGATCGTGATCGCCGGTCGCTCGATGAGCGCGATCGTCGCGTCGATGACCTCGCCGAGATTGTGCGGCGGGATGTTCGTCGTCATGCCGACGGCGATCCCCGTACTGCCGTTCACCAGGAGATTGGGAAGACGGCTCGGGAGCACGACCGGCTCGCGCAGCGTCTCGTCGTAGTTCGGCGCGAAGTCGACCGTTTCCTTGTCGATGTCGGCGATCAGCTCGCCGGCGATACGCGTCATGCGCACTTCGGTGTACCGCATCGCCGCCGCGGAATCGCCGTCGACGGAGCCGAAGTTGCCCTGTCCGTCGACGAGCGGGTAGCGCAGCGAGAAGTCCTGCGCCATGCGGACGATCGTATCGTACACCGCGGTGTCGCCGTGCGGATGGTACTTGCCGAGCACGTCGCCGACGACGCGCGCCGACTTCTTGTAGCTCCGGTTCCACTCGTTCCCGAGCTCGTACATCGTGTACAGCACGCGCCGATGCACCGGCTTCATCCCGTCGCGCACGTCCGGCAGGGCCCGCGCGATGATGACGCTCATCGCGTAGTCCATGAAGGACTGCTTCATCTCGTCTTCGATGTTGACGGGGATCTTGTGCACGACTCAGATGTCGAGGTTCTTCACGTCGAGCGCGTTCGCCTCGATGAACTTGCGGCGCGGCTCGACCTCGTCGCCCATGAGCGTCGAGAAGATCTGATCGGCGCTGTACGCGTCCGAGAGCCTGACCTGCAGCAGCGTGCGGGTCTCCGGGTTCATGGTCGTCGCCCAGAGCTGCTCCGGATTCATCTCGCCGAGACCCTTGTAACGCTGGATGTCGAGACCCTTGCGCGCCTCGCGCACGATGTCGCCGACGACCTCGCGCAGTGACGTCGCCTTGAGGACGCGCTCGCCGGTGGTCAGCGTAAACGGCGGCGCGCCGGCGGCGCGCAGCTCGGCGGCGAGACGGCGCAGCTCCTCGAACTCGGGGGAAAGGCAGAACTCCATGTCGATGACCGTGTGCGTGCCGCCGCCGTTCGTTCGCGTGTGGAATGCGACGCGGAGCGTGTTGTGCTCGACGTCGTCCTCGCACGTGTGCGTCAGCGGCAGCTGCTCGGGGGCTGCCGTCTGGAGATGCTGCCGCACCTTCTCGGCGACCGCGTTGACGTGCGCGCGATCGCGCAGCCATTCCTCCGGATTCTCCTCCGCCGCCGCGATCGCACCGACCACGTCGCGCTGCCGCTTCTTCCGCTCGACCACGTCCATGATCTTCTCAAAGCGGATGGCGCGCTTCACGAGCCCCTTGAGCGCGCTGCCGGTGAGGTTCGTCCCGTTCGTCTCGAGACGCAGGTCTTGCGTGCCGAGCTCGACGAGATGGTCCTCGAGCGCGGTCTCGTCTTTCAGATAGTGCTCCTGTTTACCCTTGCGCACTTTGAAGAGCGGCGGTTGCGCGATGTAGAGGTACCCCTTTTCGATGAGCTCGGCGTACTGCCGGTAGAAGAACGTGAGCAAGAGCGTCCGGATGTGCGAGCCGTCGACGTCCGCGTCCGTCATGATGATGATCGTGTGGTAACGCAGCTTCGCGAGGTCCTGCTCGTCCTTGCCGATCCCCGCGCCCATTGCGGTGATGAGCACGCGGATCTCTTGCGAGGAAATCATCTTGTCGAAGCGCGCCTTCTCGACGTTCAGGATCTTGCCGCGGAGCGGAAGGATCGCTTGGTTGCGCCGGTCGCGGCCTTGCTTCGCCGAGCCGCCGGCGGAGTCACCCTCCACGATGTAGAGCTCGGAGAGCGCCGGATCGCGCTCTTGGCAGTCCGCGAGCTTCCCGGGAAGTGAGCCCGAGTCGAGCGCGCCCTTGCGCCGCGCGAGCTCCTTCGCTTTACGCGTCGCCTCGCGGACGCGCGCTGCCTCACACGCCTTCTGGACGATGCTCTTCGCGTCGCCGGGGTGCTCCTCGAAGTATGCGCCGAGCTTGTCGTTCACCAGCGCCTCGACGAGCCCTTTCACCTCGCTGTTGCCGAGCTTGGTCTTCGTCTGGCCTTCGAATTGCGGCTCGGGAACTTTCACCGCGATCACGGCCGTCAGTCCCTCACGGCAATCGTCGCCTTGCAGCGCCTCGTCGTCGCGTTTCACGAGATTTGCGCCGGTGGCGTACGCGTTGATCGTCCGCGTCAGCGCCGACTTGAGCCCAACGAGATGCGTTCCACCCTCGATCGTATGGATGCTGTTGGCGAAGGGATAGATGCTCTCGCTGTAGCCTTCGTTCCATTGCAGCGCGATCTGCGCCTCGACGCCGTCGCGCTCGCCTTCGATGTAGATCACGCTGTGGAGCGGCGTCTTCGTGCGGCTCAGGTGCTCGACGAATTCGACGATCCCACCGCGATAGTGGAACTCGTGATGCTTGCGGTCGCGCTCGTCTTGGATCGTGATCTGCACGCCTTGGTTCAAGAACGCGAGCTCGCGCAGACGCTGCGACAGGATGTCGAAGCTGAAGTCGAGGACTTCGAAAATCAGCGGATCGGGCTTGAAGGTGACCTTCGTCCCGCGCTGTTGCGTCGTGCCGGTCTCGCGCAGCGGTCCTTGCGGCTTGCCGCGCTGGAAGCGCTGGAAGTACACCTTGCCGTCGCGCTTGATCTCGACCTCGAGGTACTCCGAGAGGGCGTTCACGACCGAGACGCCGACGCCGTGCAAGCCGCCCGAGACGCGGTACGAAGCTTTGTCGAACTTGCCGCCGGCGTGCAGCTTCGTCAGCACCACCTCGGCCGCGGAGATTCCCTCGGTTGGATGGATATCGACCGGTATCCCGCGCCCGTTATCCTCGACCGTGACGCTGTTCTCGACGTGAATCGTGACGTCGACGCGATCACAATGGCCCACGAGCGCCTCGTCGATCGAGTTGTCGACGACCTCGAAAACGAGGTGGTGCAGCCCGCGCTCGCTGGTGTCCCCGATGTACATCCCAGGCCGTTTTTGGACGGCCTCGAGACCCTCCAGGACCTTGATGTTGTCGGCGCTGTAGCCGGAGCTGTCGGACGCGATGTTGTTCGCCATGGACCTCGAAAATGGGATGCGACAGGGCACACGAACCCCACCCCAAACCCCACCCCTTCGCCACCTCGCAGTGTAGCAAGACGAGGCGCAGCGGTAAAGCGAATCCGCTTGTTACTTCACAAGTTACAAGCGCATCGGCATGACGACGTAGGAGTAACCTTCGTCGTCGTCGACGCGGATGATTCCCGGGCTTACTTCGTCCGTGAGACCGATCTCGACGACGCCGGTCACGCCCGCGATTCCGAGCACATCGAGGAGGTAGCGGGCGTTGAAACCGATCGCGAATTCCTCGCCGGCGTAGTCGACCTCGATCTCTTCCATTGCCTCGCCAATATCGGGATTCGTCGTCACGACTTCGAGCATTCCGGGTTGTAGTCGGAGTTTCACCCCGCGTGAGCGCTCGCTCGATAGAATCGCCACGCGCCGCAGCGCTCCGAACAGCAGCTCGCGGTCGACCCGCGCACGCCGCTTACTCTCTTTGGGTATCACCTGCCGGTAGTCGGGGAACTCGCCCTCGATGAGACGCATGAAGAGCTCGACCCCAGCGCGCTCGACGCGTGCGAGATTACCCGCGATCGAAAACGTCACGTCGCCGGTCGTATCCTCGAGCAGGCGCTTGGCCTCGACGAGACCTTTTCGCGGCAGGATCACGCCCGGACGCAGGTCGACACCCGCGATCTCGCGCTCGACGAGCGCCAGGCGGTGTCCATCCGTAGCGACCATGCGAACCTGATTCTTCTCGACGCTCTCGATGAAGACGCCACCCAGGCTCAGACGAGTCTCGTCGGTGGAGACCGCAAACAGCGTCTTCTCAATCATCTCCGCCAGCACGCCGGCGGCGAGCGACATTACAACGCCGCCTTTTTTCGCGATGGGCGTGCTCGCCGGAATGCTCGGGAACTCCTTGGGGTCCATCGAGACCATGCGGTAGCGAGATTTGCCGCCGCTCACCTCGACCCAACCGCCTTCTCCCGAGCGCAGGACCAGATCATCCGACGGAAGCTCGCGCACGATCTCGTAGAGCTTGCGCGCGTTCAGCGTGACCGTACCGGGTCGTGCAATCTTCCCTTTGCACGTTCTGCGGATACCAACCTCGAGATCCGTAGCGGTGAGCACGATCTCGTTTCCGGTCGACTCGATCAGGACGTTGGCGAGAATCGGCAGTGTGTTGCGCTTCTCGACGACTCCCTGGGTCAGGTACAGTCCTTGGATGAACTCGCTTTTTTCGACCCGCAGATCCATGTCCTCTCCAGCCCAGTAGTCTTATAGGAGAAACGTTAGAAGAAAGACCACTAGTAGTAGGCGGTCGCCGATCCGTGGACGACGGCAGGAAGCTCCGTCTGATCCAGGAGTTATCATCGATGGCCGTTTGTGGAAACGGCGCGGGACGCGCGCTCGGGGGCGGGCGAACATGCCGTTCCACGACCGTTCGCACCACCGATTCCAACGCAGATTCAGAATCCGTCCACAGCTCACGATTTAGCCTGCAGTCGGTGCTCGATCTGGTCGATCGCGGAGCGGAGCGCGCCGTCTTCAATGACCTTTTCGGTGACGGTCGTGACGGCGTGAATCACCGTCGAATGGTCGCGATTACCAAAACGTTCGCCGATCGCTGGAAACGACGACGTCGTGAGCTTCCGGGCCAGATACATCGCGACTTGCCTCGGGCCGGCGATGTCGCGGGTGCGCTTTTGGGACAGCAGGTCACCGATGCGGATACCGTAGTGATCGCAGACGCTCGCCTGGATGGCCTCGATCGTGATCGTTCGCCGGTCGCGCAGTAAGTCTTTCAAGACCGTTCGGGCGAACTCGACGGTGATCGGCGTCTTCGAGAGCGATGCGACGGCCGAAAGCCGCGTCAATGAGCCTTCGAGCTCGCGCACGTTGGAGTCGATCTTCGATGCGAGAAACACCGCGACGTCGTGCGAAAGGTCGAGGCCCTCGATTTCCGCCTTCTTTTCCAAGATCGCGACCCGCGTCTCCATGTCGGGAGGCTGGATGTCGGCGATCAAACCCCACTCGAACCGGTTGCGCAGCCGCTCCTCGAGGCCGGTGATGTCCTTCGGCACCTTGTCGGACGTGAGGACGATCTGGCGGCGCTGCTCGTGCAACGCGTTGAACGTATGGAAGAACTCCTCTTGGGTACGCTCGCGGTTGGCGAGGAACTGCACATCGTCGAGGATCAAGACGTCGATCTTGCGGAACATACCTTTGAACTCGTCCATGCGATCGCGCCGCAAGGCATTGATCAGCTGGGTCATGAACGTCTCGGCACTGAGGTAGGCGATCCGTGCTTGCGACTGTCGGTCCAGCGTCTCGTGGCCAATCGCGTTCGCGAGGTGCGTCTTGCCGAGGCCGACGCCGCCGTAGAGGAACAGCGGGTTGTAGTGATTGCCGGGCTGCATCGCGACCGCCTTGCAAGCGGCATGCGCGAATTGGTTGCTGCCGCCCACGACGAACTTGTCGAAGGTGTAGCGCGGAACGAGGGTTCCAAACCGCATCCGTGCGCGGCGCGCGGCCGTCGGCTCGCCGGGAAAGAGCTCCCCCTGGCTGCGGCCCTCGCCGAGAATGTCGACGTTCGACGGCAATCCGGCAGCGCGAAGTGCGTCTTCGAGCGCTCCGGGATGATGCGTCCGGATCCACGATGCCGCTGCGACACTCGGAGCGACCAACTGCACCGCGCTCTCGGTCGCCGCGAAAAGGCGCAGCGACTTGACGCCGAGATCGAACGCCGTCTGCCCGAGCTTCGCGAGCAGGATGTCACGCGCTCGTTGCCACGCGCGCTCGGCGGGGCTGTCAACCGTTTGCGGCCGGTTCATCGGCGCCGCATTGATGGACGAATCATGGATCGAGCCCCGATGAGTGGGAGAAATCGGACGCGAAGCCCGGCATGTCTAGTCCCTTTGGAGTAGGGACGCAAGGCTTTCGTTGACCCTCCGGCGGGTGGATGGTACCAGAGCGGCGCGCGCGTCGGCTGCGTTGGCGATGACCCTTTCGACGAAGCTGTACGACGAGGCGGTTCGCCTCTTTCCGGGCGGGGTGAACAGCCCGGTTCGCGCGTGGCGCAACGTCGACGGAACTCCGCTCTTCCTCGTGCGTGGGCGCGGTGCGACCGTCACCGACGCCGACGGCAAGACATATTGCGACTTGATCGGCTCGTGGGGCGCCGCGATCGCCGGCCACGCGCATCCAAGCGTCGTGCACGCCGTCCAGCAGGCGGCCGCCGCCGGGCTCGGCTTCGGTGCGCCGAGCACTGCCGAGCTCGAGCTCGGCCGCGCGATTCGCGGCGCGATGCCCGCCATCGAGCGGTTGCGCATGGTCACGTCTGGCACCGAGGCCGTGATGTCCGCGGTGCGTGTCGCGCGCGCGTTCACCAAACGGCCGACGATTCTCAAGTTTGCCGGCTGTTACCACGGTCACTCCGACGGCATGCTCGTCCGCGCGGGTTCGGGGCCGATGACCTTCGCGCTCCCGGACAGCGCCGGCGTCCCCGAGTCCGTCACCATGCATACCGTCGTCGCCGACTACAATGTCGCCGATCAGGTCCGCGCCTACGTGGCGGCGTATGCGTCGGAGCTCGCAGCCGTGATCGTCGAGCCGGTCGCCGCGAACATGGGCGTCGTCCCGCCGCAGGAGGGCTTCCTCGCCGCGCTGCGTGAGGCGACGCGCGCGTGCGGCGCCCTCCTCATCTTCGACGAGGTGATCACCGGCTTCCGTCTCGGACGCGGCGGCGCGCAGGGTCGCTTCGGGATCGAGCCGGACCTCACTTGTCTCGGCAAGATCATCGGCGGCGGCTTGCCCGTCGGCGCGTTCGGCGGCCGTGCCGACGTGATGGAGCAGCTCGCGCCCGTCGGGCCGGTGTACCAAGCCGGAACACTCGCTGGGAATCCGGTGACGATGGCGGCCGGCCGCGAGACGCTCGCCCTCCTCGACGCCGCCGCATACGCGCAGCTGGAGACGCTCGGGGCGCGCATGGCGGCCGGTCTGGAGACGATCCTCGCGCGGCATCACGTCGAGGGATGCGTGCAGCGCGTCGGATCGATGTTGACGCTCTTCTTCGGCATCGAGCGCGCCACGACGCTCACCGACGTCGAGCGCCTCGACCGCAAACGGTTCCGCAGCTTCTTCTTCGGCATGCTCGAGCGCGGCTTCTACCTGCCACCGTCGCCGTTCGAGGCGATGTTTCTCTCGCTTGCGCACGGCGAGCGCGAGGTCGACGAGCTCCTCACCGCGGCCGAGGACGTGCTGCGACGCGATCGCGATGCCGGCGGAGCGTGAGCCACCCGGCGAGTCGCCGTTCGTTCGCTACTCCAAGTACGGCGCGCTCGCGTTCGAGTTCCTCGGCGCCATCCTTGCTGGTGTTTTCATCGGTTCTCAGCTAGATCGCTGGCTCGGCACCGATCCGTGGCTGGTGCTCGGGATGACGATCGCCGGGACGGTCATCGGCTTCTACCGCATGGTGCAAATCCTACGACGGTTCGAACGCACCCTATGACGCAACGTTTGGCGCGGATCGAGTTGCTGGTGACGTCTCTGACTTTGGTCGCGGCCAGCCTGTCGCTCGCGCTCGGCATCGCGCGTCCCTTCGGGATCGCACTCGGCGGCGGCGCCGCATTACTCGATTTCGCGATGATCCGTCGCCTCGGCGCAGCGGCGTTGCTCCGGCGCGTCCCTCTGCAGCACGTGGTATCGATGGCAATCGTCAAGTCGCTGGTGCTGCTCGCCGTGCCGGCGGCCGCGTTGCTGTTGCCCGGCTCAGTGGTCGATGGCGTCTCGTTCGCGATCGGCGTGACGACGTTGCCGGTCGCAGTGGTAGTCGACGCCTGCATCCCCATCGCGGCGCGCGACGGAGCCTGAAGGAGCCGGAAGCATGGAACACGGGTTCAGTTGGGTCGGAGCGGTTCCCGGGCTAGCGGAGATTCCCGGACATCTCGCCACCGCCATCCTGGTGATGATCGGGCTCACGATCTTCGCGCTCCGCGTCCGCGCGCAATTGGCCGCGACGGTGGATCCAACGGTTCCGCAGGCGGGCTTCAGCGCGCGCAACATCGCCGAGGTCGTGACCGAAATGATCACGAGCCTCGCGGAGGGCATCCTCGGGCACGATGCGCCGAGGTACGTCCCGTTCTTCGGCAGCCTCTTTTTCTTCATCTTGGCGGCGAATCTCGTCGGCCTGCTGCCCGGGGTCACGCCGCCGACGGACAACTTCAACATCACGCTCGCTCTCGGCGCGATCTCCTTCGTCGCCTACAACTATTACGGCGTGCGAGCACATGGCATCGCCTATCTGAAGCAGTTCATGGGCCCGCTGCTCGTGCTGTCGCCCCTGATGATCGTCGTCGAGAGCTTCAGCCATATGTTCCGGCCCGCGTCGCTGGCGATTCGTCTCTACGGCAACATGTTCGCCGATCATCTGCTGCTCAGCATCTTCACCGATCTCACCAAGGCCGTCGTACCGGTCGTGTTCTACGTGCTCGGCACGTTCGTGTCGCTCGTGCAGGCCCTCGTCTTCACGTTGCTGACGATGGTCTACGTGAGCCTCGCGATCAGCCACGACCACTAGCTCATGTTTCACCCGGCTCTCGCTCGCCGCGTGTGGAAGAGGACAAGAGGAGTGGCGGAGGCGGACCGCAAGGGCCTTAACTCGGAGGATCACATGTCGAGAATCGTATGGGGAGTCACGTTCGTCCTCGGGCTGGTGCTGACCGCCAGCCCGAGCTTCGCAGAAGCCGGAGCGTCCGCGGCCGGGAGCTCCGGCGGGCTGATCGCGATCGGTGCCGGGCTCGGCATCGGGATTGCTGCGCTCGGGGTTGGGCTCGGTCAAGGCCGTGCGACCGCGGCCGCCATGGAGAGCATCGGCCGCAATCCGAACTCCGCCGATCGCATCTTCGTACCGATGATCATCGGTCTTGCCCTGATGGAGGCGCTCTGCCTCTACGCGCTGGTGATTGCCTTCTTCCTGCAAGGAAAGATCTGACGGCGGGTTCGTTTTTCGGAAAAAAAGGGGGCGGGTGACCGCCCCCTTTTTTGTCTCCGAGACCGCAGAAAGTCCTTGGGTGTCCCCCCCGATCGAGTTATGATCCGCGCCGTCGTTCCCGAAGGCTCCTGATTCCGGCAGACGTTGGTGGTGTGGGAAAGGAGGCTGAGGTGGAGGCTACCGCAGGAGCAGTACGCGCCAACGGGCTCGCCGCCGGTCAATTCTGCGGCGGGCATCGGGTTTTGCTCGCAGCGATTCCAATCGAGCAAATCCATCCGAACGCCAACCAGCCGCGTCGCTTCATCGACCCGCAAGGGCTCGATGAGTTGACGGAGTCGGTACGCATGCGCGGCGTGCTGCAGCCGATCATCGTCAAGCGCGACGACGACGGCTTCATGATCATGGCCGGCGAGCGACGCTATCGCGCCGCCTTACGCGCCGGGTTGCGCTCGATGCCGGCGATCGTGCGCGACGACGATCCGAACGAGATCGCGCTGATCGAGAACCTGCAACGCGAGGACCTCACGGCGCTCGAAGAAGCGGAGGGTCTCGGCGCGATGGTGGCCCGCTACGGGTACACGCACCAAGTACTCGCGCAGCTGCTGCACAAGAGCCGGCCGTATGTCTCCAACATGCTCGTGCTCACGCGGCTGCCGGCCGAGGTCAAGGCGGAGATTCATCGCTACCCGTCGATCTCGCGCGAGATCCTGATGGCGATCGCACGCCAGGGCTCCGAATGCGACATGTTGAAGCTCTGGCGACGCGTGAAACTCGCCAACCTCTCCGTCCACAAGTTCCGCGAGTCGCGTCAGAGCGCTCAGCCGCAGTCCGCGGCGGACGTCATGGCTGCCGCGCGACGTCTGAATCGGAAGCTCCGCGGGCTCGATACGTCGGCGCTCGAGGAGACGGAACAAAAGCGTCTCGGTCGCGTGCTGCGGCGGACGCGGAAGCGTATCGAGCTGGCGTTGGCGTCGGTCTGATCCGCCGTCGCGGCGTGTGTTTCTGACGCGGCGCCGCTTCTCGAGCGGCGTGCGCAATCAAGCAGCGGCCTGAGTCACTCAGGCGCGACCCTCCGGAACCGCATCCGCCAAGTAGCAGAGTGCGTTGAAGACCAGATCCCAGCGTCCGCGCGTCATGTACGTACGAAGGTCGTCGGGTAAACACGAGAAGTCCGAGACCGGGGGCGCCCACATCTCCAGCGACTCGCCGTCGACGACCACTGTCTTCTGTTCCAGCATTGCGTGCATGGGATGTCCTTTCGGCGCCCTCTGAAGCGCGACTGTCGAGGGCCATTGAGCAAGGCCTGCGCCAATGGTTTCGGGCTCCCGTCGCCCTAGGCTCGCGGAGCCGCAATCCCTCGAAAATCAAAGGGGTGAGGGCGGCGTCTCGCTACGTGCCGAGCGTCTCGGGAGAGCGGACGGCCGAGTCGACGCGTCGCTCGTGGCACATCACGAGTGCCACGACAGTCTCGCGGGTGCCCCTCCGGTGAGCACCGCCGGGCGGGCGCGACGACGTCGTCAGCCGCGCAGCAGATTGCGCGCAATCACGACCCGCTGGATCTGCGACGTCCCCTCGTAGATCTCGTCAGGCGGATTGCGGCTCGTGTTCGCGTTCCGCGCCGGGCGTCAGCAGGAGCTTGCTCACGCGTCGGCCCTTCAGCTCGACGACTTTCACATTGTACCCGTCGAGATGCACGACGTCGCCGAGGCGCGCGATGCGCCCGAGGCGCGCGATCACGAAGCCACCGAGCGTGTTGCTCTCGTGCTCGGGGACCTCCAGTCCGAGGCGCTCGGCAATCTCGTCGAGGAGGACGAGGCCGTCGACGACGTAGCCGTCGCCGGTCGACTCCATCTTCGGCGGTTCGGCGTCGAACTCGTCCTGAATCTCGCCGACGATCTCCTCGAGGATGTCCTCGAGCGTCACCAAGCCGGAGGTGCCTCCGTACTCGTCGACGACGAGCGCCATGTGGACACGCCGCTGCTGGAAGTCGCGCTGCAAGAGCTCGAGCGGCCGCGTTTCCGGCACGAACAGAATCTCGCGCTTCAGTCGCAAGAGATCGCGCGCCTCGCGCAGGCCCTCGGCGGGCTGAAAGAGGTCTTTGGTGTGGATCATGCCGACGACGTGGTCGATGTCGGTCTCACAGAGCGGGTAGCGCGTGTGCTGATTCTTGCGGATGACGTCGAGGTTCTCGGCCAACGATTTTCGCAGCGTGAGGTACACGATCTCGGCACGCGGCACCATGATGTGTTTCGCCGATCGGTGCGTGTAGTCGAACACGTTCTCCAGGAGCTTGCGCTTCGAGGTCGAGAGCGCGCCGGTCCGGTGCGACTCGGCGAGCAGCAACCGTAGCTCCTCCTCGGAGTGGACGAGCTCCGACGTAGCCGCGCGGTCGATGCCGAAGATACGGAGGAAGGCGTTGGACGAGCTATTGAGCAGCCACAGCGCAGGATAGAACATGCGGCGAAACACGAGCAGCGGCACCGAGACGAAGAGCGCGACTGATTCCGGACGTTGGATCGCGAGATACTTCGGCGCCAACTCGCCGAGAACGATGTGCAGGAACGTGATCACCGCGAACGCCAACGTGACCGAGATGCTGTGCACCACCGCGGCCGACCACACGCCGAGCGCGTCGAACATCGGAGCGATCAGTGTCGCGAACGCCGGTTCGCCCACCCAGCCGAGCCCGAGACTGGCGAGAGTGATCCCCAGCTGGGTCACCGACAAGTAGGCGTCGAGATTGCGTAGGATCGTCTGGGTGGCCGCGGCGCCACGCACGCCTGCACGTGAGCGCTCTTCGATACGCGTGGCGCGTACCTTGACGATCGCGAACTCGGCCGTCACGAAAAAGGCATTGAAGAAAACGAGGAAAATCGCGAGGATCAGATCGGTGCCGACGTTCATCGAGAAACGATGGGACGCCCAACGGAGCGCCGTGGCGGCGATCGGTGGTCCGGGTCGCGCGACATTCGGAAGGAGACCGACTGTATCGAATGCCCGGAGCGCGGCGCAAGCCGCGCCCGCGCGTCGCTTTCGAGAACCGACGGCCACAACTTGGCGGGCTGACAGCCGGTACTGCCGTCCGCTAAGGTTTGATGGCGAATACGACGAGGAGGTCGCGTATGCGAAGCGGACATTTGGCGGTGACTGTGGGGTTCATGGGGCTGTTCATGGCAACCGTGTGCTCGGCGACGAGCATTCCGGTGGGGCCGCCAGTTGCGCTCGGGCCCGGTGGCCTCGCCGTCGAGATGGATCGTAATCCCGAGCTCGCCAGCTTCGTCGCCAGGCGCGGCTATCCCGATTGGGCGGAGCGCGTGGAGGTCGACAGCGATCCGCCCCTCGATGCGTACGAGGTCCGAGTCTTCTACCTGCGACTCGACAAGGAGATCGCGTTCACCCGCGCGTCGATTCTCGGGCACCCGCTGATCGGCGTTCGCAAGTTCGACCGCCCGATCGCACCGGCAATGCGCGAGCGCATCGCGCAGTACTATCTCGCGGCAGATCCCGCGGCGCGCGCCGAGCTCGCGGCCGACCGCGCCGACGCCGCGGCCGAGTCTGCGGAACGCGCCGCTGCACGAGCCGGTGATGCCGCTGACCGCGTTACTCGGGTCGCGGACGACATGGATCGCGCGTTTCGCGAACGTTTGCGCAAGTAACGTCCTGCGGCGTGCCGTTCCGCTCCGCTTGCCAGATCGGGTAGCGGCGCAGGCTTTCGGCCGAAACGCGCAGTTCTGCAATCCGCCGCCGCGGCGTGCCGCCGCGCGTCTCGCCAGCGAACGCTCTGGCAAGTCGCGCATGCCGCGGCGCGACCTGCGCGCGGTGCGGCACGAGCCGACGGCTACAACTCCGCGGTTCGATTCGTGTCGCGACGTGCTCGCAGTCGAGGTACGCGTCTCGGCGAAGGCAGCCGCAATCGAGGGGACACGTCCAGACGGCTCGTCGAGTCGATGGCACGAAACTTGGTCCCTACACTCCTGGTCGGTCGTCGCGAAGCACTCATGCGCGACCATCCGCGCCGATACGGTGCGGGACCAAGGAGGACGCGTGGCTCACCCGGAGGCGTTTCGTATGTACGGAGACTCCACTCCTCAGCTCGCAGTCCAAGCTCCGCTCGTCAGCGACATGCAGCTCGATTTCCGCACGTCATACGAGACGTTGTTCCTGCTTGCCGAACTGTCGGACGCGATGAAGCGCGGTGTACGCCACTACAAGCTCGACGGCACACCGCTCACACGCCTCAATACCGTCGTCCAGGCGCTGATTTTCGAAGGCGAGATTTTCTTCGACGACGCGACGAGCGCTGCACCCGCCGGTCACTGACCGACAGAACAATCCGCTCTGCCTCGGCTACGCGCGCCGACGCGCGCTCCGCGCCGACGAACGACCAGCACCTCATGATCGTCGACCGCGATGCGGTGCGGTGCCGCGAACGTCGGCGGCAGACCGGACGCGACGCGCCGAGCCTGCCGCCAACGTCGAATTTCCTCGGCCAAGCTGGTCATCGGTGACCTGAGTCAGGCACTCTTCTTGAGATACTCACGTGGTCCCGTGATGCTGTGCCGCTTGCCGTTCACACGACGGAACGGGAACCGATAGACCGTAGGGCGTCCTTGCTGCGTCTTGCGACGCTCCGCCTCCTTCCACCGCGTCATGCCGGCGCGAAGATAGTCGGCGTCGAGGTCCAGCGCTCCGCAGATGTTGTCGAACGAGAACGGCCATTCGCCGCTGGCGCCGGACATCCACTCTTCGACCTCTTCAACGAGCCGCTGACTGCGACGCGTGTCGCCGACGGCATGCCGCTGAAACGTCGCGATCGCCTCCTCCAGCACTGCGAGCATGAGCCGCTTCTCGGGTTGAAAGGCCGCGTCCGAACCGACGCGATCGAAGTACTGCGCCGGCACCAACGTGTCGGGTCCAAACAATGAAGCGCTCTGATCTTCGGCGATACGGGCAAGTCGCGCATCCATGAGGAAGAACCTCCAACTCTCGGGCGCGTCGAAGAACGCAGGGACTTGAGCCTCGTTCCGGCGCCCGCTGCTGCGACAGTCAGCAGATCACATGCCAGCATCGGATGAAGCATTGGTCAGGACCGCAGCCGCATAAGTAGCCGTGTGTACGGGCGCTCGGTCGACCGCGCGCGGAGGGCGCTCCACGTCGGCGCGGTGAAACGCGACTGCGCCTGCCGCGAAATGCGACAGCCGAGTCCTTGCGCCGAGGGGTCGCCGCGATTGCGCTCGGCGCTCGCCGGCGCCGCACGTTCCCCCGCGCACGCGGTCGATGTGACCCGGTACGCTCGCGGTCGTCACGCCGATTGCCAGAGGAAGGCGATCTGGTACGTTCCGCCCGTGTCCGAGTTTCAGGCCGGCAGCGAGCCGGGTTCCAGCGATCCGATCACCGATACGAGCGAGCTCGTCGACTATGTTCGTGCCGGCGCGAAACCGCGCTCAGAATGGCGCGTCGGGACCGAGTACGAGAAGGTCGGCGTGCGTCGCGACACCGGTGCGGCGGCGCCCTTCAGCGGCGCACAAGGAATCGAGCGCGTTTTGCAACGGCTCGCGGAGCAATACGGCTGGACGCCGAAGCTCGATCGCGGCCGAATCATCGCGCTCTACGGTCGTCAGGCCAACATCACCGTCGAGCCCGGCGGTCAGCTCGAGCTGAGCGGCGAACAGTGCGAGAGCATCCACTGCGCCCACAGCGAATTGCTCGAGCACGTGCGCGAGATCCTCACTGTGAGTGAGAGCCTCGGGATCGTGTTTCTCGGCCTCGGCATCCAACCGCTCTCGAGCGTCGACGAGATCGAGTGGGTTCCGAAGCGGCGCTACGAGATCATGGGTCCCTACATGCGTCGGGTCGGCCGTCTCGGCCAGCGCATGATGAAGCAGACGGCGACCGTCCAAGCCAATTTCGACTTCGGCGACGACCGAGACGCGATTCACAAGCTGCGCGTCGCTATGGGGCTCGTGCCGCTGGTCTCGGCGATGTTCGCCAACTCGTCGGTCAGCGAGGGGCGATTGAACGGCTTCATGACCCTGCGGGGCCACATCTGGACGGATACGGATGCGGCGCGCTCCGGCATGCTGCCGTTCGTGTTCAATCCGAATTGCGGCATCGAGGACTACGTCGAGTACGCGCTCGATGTGCCGATGTACTTCGTCATTCGCGGCAGCGAGTACGTCGAGGCGACCGCCGTCACCTTCCGTCAGTTCATGCAGGACGGCTATCGTGGCGAACGGGCCACCCTCGACGACTGGGCGCTTCATCTGACGACCCTCTTTCCCGAGGTGCGGCTGAAGCGATACCTCGAGGTTCGCAGTGCCGACAGCCAGCCGCCCGAGATGATGCTCGCGCTTCCGGCGTTGATGAAGGGCGTGCTCTACGAGGCCGATTCCCTCGATGCCGCGTGGGATCTCACCCGGCGCTGGAAATGGGAAGAGCGCCTCGAGATCTACCACGCCGCGCATCGCCACGGGCTCAAGGCGAAGTTCCGCGGAGTCGGGCTCGACGAGCTCGCGCGCGAGGTGATCACGATCGCCGCGAGCGGCCTCGCCCGCCAACGACGGTTGAACGCCAACGGTGAAGACGAGCGGATCTACCTCGATCGCCTCGAAGAGCTCGTCCGCCACGGCAAATCACAGGGTCGCCTGCTCGCCGAGCGCTGGGTAGGCGAATGGCACCAAGACATCCAGAAACTGATCGCCCACACGAGTTACCGCCTACCGATCGCTGCTTGATCTTCGCTTTTCATTCGCCTACGATGACCGGTGCGGAGGTGTTCTATGGCGCGGTCATCGGCGAAGTCGGCGGACGATTACGGCGATAGTCTCGAGCTGGTACGGGCGCAGGTCGAGCCCGGTCGGCGGATCCCGCTCCTCGGCACCATTGCGGCGGGGAGTCCGCTTCCGGCGTTTCAGGTTCTGGAGAGTATCGACGTCCCCGGCGGCAGTTGGCAGCACCGCGAGGTGTTCGCGCTCCGCGTGCGCGGAAGCTCGATGGTGGATGACGGCATCCTCGACGGCGATTACCTCGTCGTCGCGCCGCGAACCGACATTCGCGACGGTCAGACCGTCGTCGCAGAGATCGACGGGCACGCAACGGTGAAACGCTTTTATCGACAGCGGGACGGGACGGTCCGCTTGCAGCCCGCCAACGATCGACTCCTGCCGTTGATCGTCGGCGGTGAGCGTGTTCACGTCCGCGGCGTCGTCGTCGGGGTACTGCGCAAGCAAGGGTTCCGTCCGTCTACGCCGGCCAAACCTGCGCGCGCCGGCGGCGGCGCCACCACGGATCTGGCGGCGCGAATCCTCGAGCAGCACGCGGTGGAAGCCGGTCGGATCGCCGCTCGCGCCGGCACACTCGACGGTTGGCGCCGCGAGACGAAAGCGCTTGCGCAAAGCCTGCGGGCGCTGCACGCGACGTACCTCGAAACGGCGCATCCGCGGCTGCGAAAAGCCCTGCTCGACGAAGCGACCCGCGTCATGCGCCAGCTGCGTGCGATTTCGCCGCGCCCCCGATGACGGGATTGCGTTAAAGCTAATCTCCTGTTTCAGCCGCCGCAGTTTAAGACGAGCTTATGGACGACTGTAAGTTTTTTCATTTCTATGCCGCGATGGTCCCCGCTACGTTGCCGCAATGCGGCATACGAAAGGGAGGACGATGCAAGCACGCTCAAAGAAGGTCGAAGGTGGCAGTGGCGGAGGTCTATTCGAGCCGGATATCTTGCTGCCGAATCAATACTTTGCGGCGTTTCGCCGGGGTCGAGCAGTCGAGGGCGAGCGGCGATTGATGCTCGCCGTACTCGAGGATGCCGTCGACAGCTATCGGAAATACGCCATCGCTCGCGATCCACGGGAACAGGCAACCTTTCTCGAAGCCCGCGAATGGTTCCTCTCGGACGATCGGTCGTGGTTGTTCGCGTTCGAGAACATCTGCGACGTCCTCGAAATGAACGCCGACTACCTACGGTCGGGGCTCGACAAATGGCGCCGGACTCGGGCAGCGGCTGCGATGCACCGGTCGGAGCTCGGCTACGAAGAAATGCTCCAAAACGCGACCGCCTGATCTGGTCGCGCGCTAGTTGGCCGCAGCGGTCTCCACGCGGCGATCGCGCTCGATCGCGACCGGGATACCGCTGCGGTCGGCCAAGGCTTCCCGGAGCCGCGCGCGATCGACGCGATCCGCCCAGCCGCGGCGGGCGAGCAGGCTCTGCGCCTCGTCTTCGAGACTGGAGCGCAGGCCGTAAATGTCGGGATGGACCTCGACGTAGACGGTGTCATTCCGCATCCCGACCTTGATCGGCTGATACACGAACTCCCCGGGCGTGCCGACGCGCACCTCGTGGAACAAGGCCGCGATGTCCTCGTTGTAGAGGCGGATGCAGCCGTGACTCACCTGCATCCCGACGCCCCAGGGCATGTTCGAGCCGTGCAGCGCGTACAGCGGCAACGTCAGCTCCAGCCGAAAGAGGCCGAGAGGATTGTCCGGGGCGCCGCCCGGGATCATGCTCCGATCGTCGCCGCGCTCGCGCATGTGCTCCGCGCGAATCGATTCCGGGATCACCCACGTCGGGTTCTCGGTCTTGCCGCGCACTCGGAAGGTTCCCTGCGGTGTGCGCCAATCGTCGCGTCCGAGGCCGACGGGGTACGTCGTCACGACCGAGCCCTCGCTCGTACCGCCGTGAAAATAGAAGAGGCGCATCTCCGGAATGTTGACGACGATCCCGTGATAGCTCGACTCGGGGAGCACGTACTCGGTGGGAATGAGCAACACCTCTCCGGTCGGCGGCAACCACGGATCGACGCCCGGGTTGGCGGCGATCATCTCGTTGTACCCGAGGTCGAAATGACGTCCGACGTCGAGCATCGTGTCGCCTTCCTGCACGATGTACGTCGCGAGCGCGCCGACGACGGTGTCCCGTCCGGTGACGGGGTAGTTCGTGGGAATCCGGTGCGCGAAGTCGTCTTCCGTCCACCGCCCCGCAGTCGCCCAGCCGGCGCTCACCAGCACCGTCACGATGGCTGCCACCACCCCCGTCCTCATCTGTCGACACATCGCCATCCCCAATCACCTCCTGCGCATGCGCGCGTCTAGCCCGATTTAAGCAGCCGACGAGGCGAACGACAATTCCAAATTGCGCCGCGGCGCGCATCTGCCATGTTGGTCGTCGCTTGTTGCGGGTTAAGCACCTGTGGAATAATTTTCGGACGGTGTCGGCGGCGGCGCGAAATTCATGCAGGAGGTCGAGGATGCGGAACAGCTGGGGTGGGGTGGTCGTGGCGACGGTGATGACGTTGCTGGTCCCTTGGAAGGCATCCGCGATCATCGGCGACCCGCCGCGGGTCACGGCGCGCGCGGCGCTGGTGATGGACGCCGACAGCGGCACGGTGATCTGGGAGCATAACGCCGACGTTGAGCTGCCGCCGGCGAGCACCACGAAGGTCCTGACGGCGATTCTCGCACTCGAGAGCGACGCCCTCGGACGCAGCTTCGCGGCGAGTCCCGAAGCCTGCCAAACCGCGCCCAGCAAAGTGAACCTACTTCCGGGCCAGCGCTTGAATCTCGAGGACCTCGTCTACGCGATCCTCCTCAACTCGGCGAACGATGCGAGCGTCGTCATCGCCGAAAGCCTGTCGGGCTCGGTGCCGGAGTTCGCCGACCGCATGAACGCGCGCGCACGCCAGCTCGGCGCGCTGCATTCGCACTTCATGAATCCGCATGGCCTCACCGCCGACGGCCACTACTCGACCGCGCGCGACCTCGCCACGATCTTCCGCCACGGCTTGCAGCTGCCGAAGTTCCGCACGATCCTCGGCACCAAGTCGGTGACGGTGAGCGTCGAAAACAGCGCGCGCATGATCGCGCTCCACAGTCACAATCGTCTCCTCGAAGGGTATCGCATTCCAGTGATCGGCAAGACCGGGTACACGCTTCCCGCCAAGAAGTGCTTTGTCGGCGCCGGAACCTTCGACGGCCGCGAGGTCATCGTTGCCGCGCTCGGCTCATCGGATCTGTGGGGCGACACTAAACGCCTCTTCGAGTTCGGCTTCGGCGACGTGCTCCCACCGGCGCCGCTGCTGCAGCACGCCGCCATGCATCCAGCCGTGCGGCGTGGGGCGCACGCCGCCAAGCGTGCCGTGCTTCGCGGGGCGCACCCAGTGGGCCGCAAAGGACATTACGCGATCCAGGTGGGCACCTTCCAGCGCATCGACGGCGCGAAGCGTTTGCAGCACGCGCTCGGGCGTCGCGGCTACGACGCGGCGATCAACCGCATCGCCAAGGGTAGCGGTAAGCATAAGCGCACCGAGTACCGGGTGCAGGTCGGCGCGTATCCCAATCGCGATCAAGCGGAGTCCGCGGTCCGCAACATGGCGACGCACGTCGACATGCCTGTGCGCATCGTGCAGCGCTGAGGAGCGTCACGTGACCGGCACGATCAAGAAAATCGCGCGCGACAAGGGATTCGGCTTCATCGTTCCGGACGACGGCAGCGACGACGTCTTCTTCCACCGCTCGCGGCTCGGACCGAAGATGCAGTTCGAGGATCTCCGCGAGGGCGATCAGGTGCAATTTCAAGTGCGGCCCGGGGAGAAGGGGCCGCAAGCGTTCGACGTCAAGGTACGTTGACCGCGTTCAGCCGTCGTCGTCCAGCAGCAGCGACGGCAACTCGCGTATGCCGCTCACGCGGAGCTCCGCGCCACTGAGATCTCCGACGCCGATGTACGGTATCGCCGCGGCTGCAGCCGCGGCTCGATCGAGCTCGGTGTCGCCGACGTAGACGGCCTCGGACGCACGCACCGCGGCGCGCTCCAAACACGCGACGAGCAGGTCCGGTGCCGGCTTCGGTCGCGGTACGTCGAGAATTCCCATACAGATCGCAAAGAACTGCCCGAGCCCGAAGCGTTCGACGACGCCGCGTACCGTCGTCCCGCGGTTCGTCGCGAGCGCGAGCGGGCAATGGGCGCGGAGCCGCCGCAACGTCGGCTCGAGCTCGTCGGCCGGTTCCATCAGTGCGTAGAAGGGACCGTAGTCCGTGCTGCGCGCGGCTTCGGACATGCGCTGCTGCATCTGCGGATCGTCGGGAAAGAGGGAGGCGTAGAGCTGCGGGCTAGACAGCGTATGACAGAGCCGGCGCGCTTCCTCGTCGAGCGGCGGCAGCCCCAGCGCCGCGAGCACGGCGTCGTAGAACGCGACGTTCGCCTTCCACGACTCGAACAGGACCCCGTCGCAATCGAAGATCACCAAACGGAGCTCGCCGCGCCTCGGCAGCCGCGCGGCGCGTGACACGCGGTCGGCGCGCGTCGTTACGTCTGCCCACCCGCCGTCACGTCTGATCACCCGCGTCACGCCTCACCACGGGCGAGCGCCACCCGCTTTTTCCATCGCGCCATTGCCGTCGCGCGCTCATCGCTCGTCGTGCGCGGCTCGAACAGCCGCTCGCGTCGCCAGATCTGCGCGATCTCGCCGCGGTCCCGCCAGAAGCCGGTCGCGAGGCCGGCGAGGTACGCCGCGCCGAGCGTCGCCGCGTCGACGACGACCGGCCGCTCGATCACGAGTCCTGTCACGTCGGCCTGGCACTGCATGAGGAAGTCGTTCTGCGACGCGCCGCCGTCGACGCGCAGCACGTCGATCGCGTCGTTCGGCGAATCGGCGCGTAACGCCTCGATCACCTCGGCGCAACGGAACGCGATGCCCTCGAGCACCGCGCGCGCGATCTCGGCGCGGCCGGTTCCGCGCGAGATGCCGCCGATCAGCGCCCGCGCCGACGCGTCGAGATACGGAGTGCCGAGGCCCTGGAGCGCGGGCACGCACCACACGCCACCGCTGTCGGCGATGCTCGTGGCGAGCGTCTCCGATTCTGCGGCGTCGTGGACGATTCCCAGCCCGTCGCGCAACCATTGCACCGCGGCGCCCGCAGTAACGGCGCTGCCCTCCAAGCAGTAGCTGAGTCCGTCCTCGAGCCCCCACAGGACGAGGGGGAAGGCGCCATGCGGTGAGAGACGCAATGAGGCGCCGACGTTCACGTCCATCATCGCCGCCGTGCCGTAGGTGATCTTCATCATCCCCGGGTCGGTGCGCAGCTGACCGAACATCGCGGCCTGTTGGTCTCCGGCGCGTGCCGCGAGCGGCACCCCGGCGCCGAGGAGATCGGGGTCGCTCGTGCCGCACGTCGCGCTCGTCGGCACGATGGTCGGCAGGCAGGCGGCGGGCAGCTCCAGCGCGTCGAGGAGCGCCTCGTCCCAGCGATTCGCGAAGAAGTCGTAGATGCCGGTGCACGACGCGTTCGACGGATCGGTGACGTGGCACGCGCCGCCGGAGAGCTTCCAGGAGATCCAGCTGTCGATCGTGCCGAGCCGCAGGCGGCCCGCGGCGGCGCGGGCACGCGCGTCGGGGACGTGCTCGAGGATCCACGCGTACTTCGTCGCCGATTGCAGCGGGTGCACGAGATAGCCGCGCCGCCCGAGCTCCTCGCATCGAGCGACGGTGCGGAGATCCTGCCAGCCGATCGCCGGGTAGATGGGGATACCGCTCTCCGCGTCCCATACCAACGCCGACGCGCGCTGGTTGGCGACGCCGATCGCCGCAAGCGCGCTCGCCGGGATCGCCGCGTGCGCGATCGCGGTGCGCGTCACCGAAAGCGTTCGTTCCCAGATGGCAAGCGGATCGTGCTCGACCCATCCCGGCCGCGGGCACGAGAGCCCGATCTCGGCGTACGCGGTCGCGACCTCGCGCCCTTCGTCATCGAAGACGTAGGCGCGCACGCCGGTGCCGCCCTCGTCGATCGCGAGAACGTGCGAGCTCATCGTGGCCGCAAGAGGGCCCCGGGGTTCATGATGCCCGCGGGGTCGAGCGCCCGTTGCACGGCGACGAGCGTGTCGTATGCGGCGCCGAGCTCGCGCGGCAACCATTCTCGCCGCACACGCCCGATGCCGTGGTGATGCGAGATCGTCCCGC
>JBGPOW010000051.1:0-22509 GCA_041488235.1 Binatia bacterium | reverse complement strand
TCTCCTTTCGTCGCCGTCAGGCGAGTAGACGCCTCAGTCCGACGGCGCAGAGCGCGAGCCCGGCGATGCGACTCACGAGCCCGCCCGTGGGAACGACCTTCTCGAGATAGATCACCGCCGTCAGGCCGACCATCCATGCACGGAGGGAGCGGGCGAGCGCCGTCGCGTCGCCGCCGCCGAGGTCGTCACGCACCAAGCGCATCTACACCGGCGGCACGTCGCGACGCAACGCGGCTCTGTGGCGCCGGTACGCGCGCGGCGCGCTTGACCACTCGGGACATGCGGTAGAGAACGGCGCTCGCATGCGCGTGCTTTTTGCGAGCGGCATCGACGGCTTTTGCTATCGGTACGCGGTGCTCCATTGGGCGGAGCAGCTCGCGACGCAAGCGATCGCGAGCACGGTACGCGCGCACACCGATCCGCGCCTCGCCGCGGACCTCGCGACCCACGACGTGTTCGTGCTGTACCGCGTTCCCGACGGCGCATGGGTGCGGCATCTGCTCGCGCGCGCCCGCGCGCTCGGACGGGCGACGGTCTTCGCGGTCGACGATCTCATCTTCGAGCCGGCGCTCGCCGACCCGCCGCCGGTCCGAGGCATGAACGCGGCGGAGCGCCGCCTGTGGCAGGACGGTGTCGAGCGCTACCGGCGGACGCTGCTCGCATGCGACGCGTTCCTCACCACGACCGCGCCGCTCGCCGCCGCCGGACGCGACCTCGGCCGCCCGACGTATCTCCACCGCTGCGGGCTCGCCGCCCGCGAGCTCGCGCTCGGCGCCGCCGCGCGCCGCGTTCGCGACGAGGCGGACCACCGCATCGCGGACGCGAGCGCCGTCCGGCTCGGGTATTTCAGCGGCACGGCGACGCATGACGAGGACTTCGCGTCGATCGCGCCGGTTCTGTGCACGTTCCTCGCGCGCCACCCGTCGCTGACGCTCGCGGTGGCGGGTCCCGTGACGCTCGAACCGGCACTCGCGGCGTACGGCGCGCGCATCGAGCGCGCCCCCCTCGTCTCGTGGCCGGAGCTGTCGGCGCGCATCGCCGCCGTCGACGTGAACCTCGCGCCGCTCGTCTGGCGTGATCCGTTCGTCGCCGCGAAGGGCGCGGTGAAATATCTCGAAGCCGCGGTCGTCGAGGTACCGACGATCGCAAGCCCAACGGAGGCATTTCGGTACGCGATCGCGGACGGCGTGACGGGGCTGCTCGCGACCGATGCCACGTGCTGGGAGTCGACGCTGACGAGCCTCATCGAGAACCCCGTGCGGCGGCAGCGTCTCGGCGCCGCGGCGCGCGCCGACGTCGTCGCTCGCTTCGCGTCGGCACCGCAGGGAGCGGCGCTTCGCGCGATCCTCGAGGACGTCACCACCGGCGGCGCGGCGCGTCCCCTCGCGAACGGCGCACGCGTTGACGATGCTCATGACTGCTCGATCGCCGCCGAGGTGGCACTCGCGCGGCGCTTTCCCGCCGAGGTCGCGCGCGCGGCGCGCGAGCCGAACGCGTTTCCCGATCTGGCGTTGCCGGTGACGGAGACGACCGAGCTGCTCGGCGACGGCGTGATGCTGACGCAGCGGTTCCGTGTCGGACGTCCGGGGCTGATGCGCGTCGACGTGTACACGGTGACCCGCGGCGCGGTGCTCGATCACGAGCTCGAGCTCCGTTTGCTGCGTCCGGACGGATCGCGCGCCGCCGCGACACGTGTACCCGCCGCGCTCGCACCCGATCGCGAGTGGCTCGCGCTCGACGTCCCGCCCGAACCCGATTCCGCCGGGCGGGTGTACGTGCTCGAGCTCTGCAGCCACGGCGCCCGAACGGGGAACGCGTTGTCGTTCGGCGCGACCACCGTCCCCCACGAGGACGGCCCTTACCGCCTCGGTGACGTCGCCGGTGTGGGATCGCTCGCGCTGCGGACGTTCGCCGCCGACGTGACGGACGGCGGGTGCGAATGACCCGCCTCCTGATCATCTGTCCCGATCAAACCGGTCCGCGCATGGCGGGGACGGCGATCCGTTCGGTCGAAATCGCGCGCGCGCTGGCACGCGACCTCGAGGTGACGCTCGCGGCGCCCGACGGCAGCACCCGCGTCGACGGCGACATGGTGCAGGTGTGCGTTCCGTCGGAGTCGTCGCTGCCGCCGCTGATCGAGACCGCGGACGTCGTCATGGTCGCCGGCCGCGCGGAGTTGATGACGGCCGTGCGGAAGCCGCTGATCGTCGATCTCTACGATCCGTTCATCCTCTCCGACCTCGAGTTCTACGGTGACGAATTCACGCGTGCCGGCGGCCGGCCGCTGCTCGCGTTGCGGTGGTTGCAGCATCACCTCGCGAACGGCGATCTCTTCCTCTGCGCGAGCAGCGTGCAGCGCAGCTTCTGGCTCGGCATGCTGGCCTCCGCGGGGCGCGTCAATCGCGCCAACTACGTCGCCGACCACGAGTTCGAGGAGCTGCTCGCGGTCGTGCCCTTCGGGATCTCCGAGCAGCCGGCGGTGCACACGCGCGCCGTCGCGAAGGGCGTCATTCCCGGGATAGCCTCCGATGACAAGCTCGTCCTGTGGGCGGGGGGTCTGTGGAACTGGTTCGACCCGCTCGCGCTCGTGCGCGCCATGCAACGGCTGCGCACGAGCCGCCCCGAGGTGAAGGCGCTCTTCCTCGGCATGCGCCATCCGAATCCGGCGATCGGCACCATGGCGATGGCGGAACGGACGCGCGCGCTCGCGCGCGAGCTCGACCTCGACGGACGCAATGTCTTCTTCGTCGACTGGGTGCCGTACGATGACCGTCAGAACTACCTCCTGGAGGCGGACGTCGGCGTCAGCCTGCACCAACCGGGCATCGAGTCGCAGTTCGCCTATCGCACGCGCGTCCTCGACTATTTGTGGGCGGGCCTGCCGATGCTGCTCAGCCGCGGCGACGACCTCGCAGCGCTGGTGGCGCGCCACGACCTCGGCACGCTCGTCCCGGAGGGCGACGTCGACGCCGTCGTGCCGGCGTTGCTCGCGGTGATCGATGCGCCCGTCGACGCCGCGCGCGCGGCGCGGTTCGCACGCGTGCGCGCCGAGCTCGCGTGGAGCAAGGTCGTCGAGCCCGTGCGCCGCTTCTGCGCCGCGCCGCGCACCGCGACCGACAAACGTGAAGGCGCGTGGTTCGCCGCCGGTACGCGGCCCGGCGAGGTGCTACGCAAGGAAGACGCGCTCATCGCCGAGGAGACCCTCACCCCCGATCGTCACCTGTCGCCGCGGATCGGCGGCGACGACATCCTCAGCCACGAATTCACCGCTGCCTACGACGATCTCTGCCGAATCGACCTGCTCACCTGGATGCACGCCGCGCCGCCGGCGACCGACCTCGTGTTCACGCTCTGCGCCGCCGAGTCCGCGGGGCGCCGTCTGGCGCGCGTGCGCGCGCCGTTCGCCGAGGTGGCGCACAATGGGTGGCAACGCTTCGAGTTCCGCCCGCTCGCCAACTCACGCGGGCGACGCTACCGCTGGACGCTGTCGACGCCGGCTCCCCAGCGCGTGCTCTCGGTCTGGCTATGCACGCCGCGCGAGGGCGGGACTTCGGTACCGGCGTCGATCGCGCACTATCTGGTGAAGGGCGTCGTCGACGCGTTGCCGGTCGATGGCGAGGCTTTCCTCTTTCTTCACAACACCACCATCAGCGACACGGTGGTGCCCGGCATCGCCGGTGCGCTCGAGAGCGCGCCGGCGCTCGGCGCCGTGATCACCCCCGACGCGCATGCGGCGACGAACGGCGTCAGGGAGACGGACGCCGCCGCCGATCACCACGGCCAGAGCGACGCGCGTGCGGACGGCGGCGAGATGCTGCGCACGGAGCTCGCGCTCATCCGCGCCGAGCTCGCGGTGACCCGTCACGACCTCGACGGTACGCACGCGCGCATCGCGGAGCTCGGATCGGCGCTGGCGCGGGCCGAGCACGCGCTGGTCGCGCCGCGGTTGTTGCGTGACGGCGTCCGGGCGGTGTGGCGCACCGTCGTGCTTGCACGCCGGCTCGCCGTGCTCGGACTGGTCGCACTTCTCGTCGTCCTCGGCATCCCATTCGCGATCGTCCTCGGCCTCGCGCTGGCGACGACGGATCTCCGGCGGGCGCTGCGCAGGCGCTCGCGAGCCGGCGACGCGCAAGCGCTTGCCGGCTCCATCGGAGTCGCAGGTGCCGAAGGGGACGCGCGTCCCGCCGCCGCTCCTGTCGCCGCGGCGCCGTCGACCCCGTCTCCGCTCGCGCGCACCGCGCAGCCGGTCTCGGTCGTCGTTCCGACATGGAACGGCCGCTCGCTACTCGCAATGAGCTTGCCGCCGCTCCGGGCCGCGCTTGCCGCGCATCCGCCGGGCGGCGAGATCATCGTCGTCGACAACGGTAGCGACGACGATACCCGCACGTTCGTCGCCGCCGCGTTTCCCGAGGTGCGGGTGATCGCGCTCTCACGCAACGAGGGTTTCGCCGGCGCGACGAACCGCGGCGTCGCCGAGGCGCGGCACGCGACCGTGATCCTCCTCAACAACGACATGGTCGTCGAGCCCGAGTTCATCGCCCCCCTCCTCGAGACGCTCGACGAGCAACCGGCGGCCTTCGGGGTGTCGTGTCACATCGATTTCATCGACAAGTCGAAGCCGCGCTGGGAGACGGGCAAGGTGCACGCTCGTTTCAAGTTCGGCGCCATCACGCTCTTCCACCTCGATCGATACGACGAGAACTTGCGCTATCCGGTGTTCTACGCCGGCGGCGGCGCGTCGGCGTACGACCGCGCGAAGTTTCTCGCGCTCGGCGGCTTCGACGAGGAAGTGTTCTCGCCGGTCTACATCGAGGACGTCGATCTCGGGTACCGCGCCTGGAAGCGCGGGTGGCCGTCGCTCTTCGAGCCGCGCAGCATCGTCCATCACAAGCACCGCAGCACGACACGCCGCCTCTGGAGCGAAGGAACGATCCACAGCTTCTTCGTCAAAAACCTCGCCGCCCTGATGTGGAAAAACGTCGACGACTGGCGCCTGCTGCTGCCGCACCTCGCCGGCGTCGTCATCCTCCCGGCACGCGTCTTCCGCTACATGGGCGGCGCCGCCGCGGTCGCAACGTGGCGCGGTCTCGTTGCCCAGCTGCCGCGCGTCGTGCGCGCGCGGGCGCGCGAGGGCCGCACGCCGCGGCGCCTCGACGACGCGACGATCTTCCTCGCCTCACGCTACCGGTACGCATATCGCGCCTGCTTCGGCTTGCGCGCGCGTGACGTCCACGCTCGCCCGCGACTCCTGGTGGTCAGCCCGTACAGCCCGTACCCGCCGGTGCACGGCGGCGCCGTGCGGATCCTGGCGCTGCTCCGTCGCCTGCGACCGCACGTCGACGTCACGCTGCTCGCGTACGGCGACACCGCGGCGGAGCTCGACCCCGCGAGCGCCGCCGAGCTGCGGCGGATCTGTCGTGAGGTGAAGATCATCGAGCGCCCCGGCCACACGTTCGGCGGCGTCCTGGAGCCGCACAAGACGCGCGGCTTCTGGTCCAAGTCGATGCGCGACGCCATCGAGTACTTCTGCGATCGCGAGGACTACGATCTGGTGCAGGCCGAGTACACGCACATGGCGCACTTCCTGCCGCCGGCTGCTCCCGGACGGGTGCGCGTTCTCGTCGAGCACGACGTGAGCTTCGTCTCGCTCGCGCGCAGCCGTCGCACGGCACCCGATCTCGTCACGCGGATCGGCCTGGCCATGGAATGGATGCGCATGCTGCGATACGAGATCGCCGCCGTCGAGGGTGCGGACCTCGTCATCACGATGAGCGACGACGATCGCGCCATGCTGGGACGCTACGTCGACACTCACCACGTCGTGACGGTGCCGAACGGCGTCGACTGCGCGCACTTCACATTCGGCGAGGGCGAGCGCGAGACGGCGTCGATCCTGTTCGTCGGCTTCTTCCGCCACGAACCGAACGTCGAGGCGGTGCGCTACTTCTGCCGCGAGGTCCTGCCGCGTTTGCAACGCGTCCGTCGCGACACGCGCTTCCGCATCGTCGGCGCCTACCCGCCCGAGGCCGTGCGGCGCCTCGCCGAAACTCCGGGCGTCGAGGTTACGGGTCAGGTGGACGACATCGCGCCGTACTACCGCCGCGCCGCGGTGTTCGTCGCGCCCGTCCTCCAGGGCTCGGGCACGCGTCTCAAGATCCTCGAGGCGATGGCGAGCGGCTGTCCCGTGGTGTCGACGACGATCGGCGCCGAGGGCCTCGGTGCTCGCGACGGCCGCGAGCTCTTGCTCGCCGACGCGCCCGAGGCGATGGCGGCCGCGATCGGGCGCCTGCTCGCCGACGACGCCCTCGCGCGCAGCATCGCGCGCGCCGCCCGCGACCTCGTCGTCGCGCGCTACGATTGGGACGCCGTCACGGCACGGCTCGTGGGCTATTATCGCGACGCTATGTCGCGCGCCGTGGCCGTTCCTTCATTGCATCAGGAGACCGTGCGCTGATGGCGAATCCGCTGACGTTTCTGCGGCCGCTCCGCTACGACACGATGCTCGCGATTCTCCTCGTGCAGTCGGGTCCAATCGAGCTCGCGTTGCGCGTCGCGGAACGGCTGCGCGCGATCTGCCCCGGCTGTGAGATCGATGCGGTCGTGCGCGAGGACGACCGCGAGGCGGCGGCAGGCGGTGGGTTCGCGCATCTCATGGTCGTACGCTGGGAGGATCGCGTCGAGGTGGTGCGCCGGTTGCGGCGGCAACGGTACGACACGATCGCGGTCCTCCTGAGCCGCCACGGCAGCGACTATCTCCGCGTCCTGCCGTATCTCCTGCGTACACGCGCAATTCTCGCGTTCAACGACAACGCCGACGGGTTTCCGGTCCACGCGACGCGCGCCGCGACCTTTGCATTGCATGTCAGCGGTCGCAGCAGCCTCGGCGGGCTGCTGCGCTGGGCGATCGGGCGCAGCGTTCTCGGCATTGCGGCGTTCTGCGTGCTCGTCTCGTCGGCGCTGCGCTTGCAAATGCGGGCGGCGTGGCGGCGCGCCCGCACCGCGCGCCGCCTGCCCGTATGAGCGTGCGGTGCGACGTGGAGTGGGAATGAGCAAGTCGACTGGACAGGGTGCGGTCGGCGTCGATATGTGGGCACTCATGCGTGCGCTCCGACCGTTGCTTCGCCGCATCGTGCGGCGCGCGCCGCGATCCGCGACGGCGGTTCGCACGACCGCGCAGCGTCCCCCGGTTCAGGACTTCGCCAACGAGGTGTGGAACGAGCGCTACAGCAAGACGGACGCGGCCGGGCAGCTGGAGCACGCCGACTGCGACCCGCTCGACTACACGCGCCACCCGTTCATCTACGGCCACGCGATCTCCGAGCCGCTGACCGGCAAGGTGGATCGGTTCTGGCTCGACGAGATCTGCGATCGCTATCTCACGCCCGCCGCCGGCGTCGTCCTGTCGCTCGGATGCGGCACGGCGATCCACGAGGAGCATATGCTCAGCCGCGGGTTCGCCGAGCGCATCATCGCCTACGACATGTCGTCGGAGGCGATCGCGGCCGCACGACGGCGCCTCGATGCCACCCAATGGGGCCCGTCGATCGACCTCCGATGCGGCGATCCGCTGGCGGACGGGCTCCCCACCGGGGGGATCGACGTCATACTGGTCGAGGCAGCGATTCATCATTTCGTCGAGATCGAGCGCATGTTCGAGCTCATGCACCGCATCCTCAAACCGGGAGGATTGCTGATCTACGACGAGTACGTGGGTCCGGACCATCACCAACATCCGCCCGAGCTGATCGCGTTGCTCGACCGCGTGAACGGCTGCCTCGCCGAGCCGTATCGGCGCGACTTCGAGAGCGGCGCGCCGCGCGAGCACGTCGAGGCGACCCCGCTCCAGTGGATGCTCTCGTACGACCCGACCGAGGGCGTGCACGCGTCGCGGATCCTGCCCCTCACGTATCAGTACTTCGACGTCATCGAGCGGCGCGACTACGGCGGCACCATCCTGCGTCCGTTCTTCTGCCGAATTCTACGGAACTGGGACTTCTCGGATCCGAAAGACCAGACCGTGGCGCGTCTCATCATCCTCCTCGAGCAAGAGCTGACCCGTCGCGGCGCCATTCCGACGCACCAGACGCTCGTCGTCGCGCGCCCGCGCGCACACCCGCTGCCGCCGTTGCCGCCGGAAGCAGTCGACGGCATCAACTTCGCGGGATGGCGGGCGGAGTAAGGGTGGCGCAAGCCGTCGACGGCAGTCACGCCGACGGATCGACGCTCACATTGACGTCCGCAGCGCGTCCGCCTAGCTTGGCCGCCATGGAGGGGGCGCGGGGGGACATGGCTCTGCACGACACGCGACTCGGCGACGGCGAGGCGTCGCACGCGCGTCCCGATTTCGTGCGCCTGATCTCGGCGGACGTCCCGCCGCCGCCGTGCGTCCAGATCGAGACCACGACGCGGTGCAATCTGCGCTGCATCATGTGTCCGAAGGGCGCCAACGGCGAGGTCATGGCGGATCTCGACGTCAGCGTGCTCGGTCGTCTCGATGGTCTGATCGACAACGCGTGGGAGATCCGCGCGCACGGCTTCGGCGAGACCTTCCTGACGAAGCATTTCGAGACGATCCTGCGCCGCTGCGGCGACGCGCAGGCGAGCATCTCGATCGTCACCAACGGCACGCTCATCAACGAGCGGCGGGCGCGGCTGCTCGTCGACGCCGGCGTCGCCGTCATGTACGTCTCGATCGACGCCGCCGATCCCGAGCTCTTCTACACGATCCGCAAGACGAGCCTGCAGGACATCATCGACAACCTCCTCCGGCTGCAAGCCATCAAGGCGGAGCGCGGCGTGAGCGCGCCGCGCATCGCGCTGCAAATGGTCGGCATGAACAACAACATCCACGATCTGCCGGGCATGCTCCGTCTCGCCGCCTCGATCGGCGCCGACGAGGTCCAGCTCGTGTCGTTCACCGAGTTCGCGATGGAGACGGTGCAGGAGTTCGGGCTGCGGTCGCTCCTCGCCTGCCCGGACGAGGCGCGGCGGTGGCTCGGCGAGTCGCAGCGGCTCGCGAAGGAGCTCGGCATCGCGCTCGAGATCGCGGCGCCATATCGAGACCTCGTGCCCGCCGCGGAGATCGTGGATGCACCGCCGCCGCTCGCGCCGCCGCCGCTCACGGGGTTGCGGCGCGTCGGCGCGGCGCTCCGCCGCGCGGTCGCCGGCGATCTCGCGACCGTGCTCCGCGGCGTGCAGCGCGAGGCGCGCCATCATCTCGCGCGCGCGATGTCGCGTCTCGCATTCGCGACGCACTCGAGCGCTACCGAATCGGCGGCGAACGGCGCGTCGGCCGCGGACTCCTCGATCCCAGCGCCGCATCCGCCGCCACGTCTCTCCATGACGCCGCGGGTGCGATGTCAGGATCCCTGGAACGCGGTCATGATCAACCACAAGGGCGAGGTGAATCCCTGCTGCATGAGCCAGCGGGTCATGGGCGACGTCAACACGTCGACATTCGAGGAGATCTGGAACGGCGACGTCTACAGTACGTTCCGCGAGCAACTGCTCTCGACGGAGCCGCCCACCGAGTGCCGGAACTGCGCAAAGGCGGGGTGGTACCATCCGTTCGAGCTCGACGACTGGATCGAGGCCGGCGTCAACGACTCCTTCGGCGTTCAACTCGGGACCGGATGGTGCGAGGGTGTCCTCAACGGTATCCGCTGGTCGCGTCGCGAGGCCATCCTGCACCTGCGAAACAGCGGCAAGTGTCGCCTGCGCTTGCTGCTGGCGTCGTGGTCCGATCCGCGACACGGCAATGACCGCTGCGGCGCCGTGTACGTGAACGACGCGCTCGCCGGAGACTTCGCAGTGTCATCGCTCGACGCGCGACCGTTCACCTACGACCTGCCGCCCCTCGAGAGCGATGAGGTGGTCGTGCGCATCGTCTGCGACTGGGACGACGACGTCGACCACGATCCGCAGCGTCTCGGCATCGGGTTGCGCAGCGCAGCGCTCGTCGACTGACGGCGGCTCAGGATCCGTCGCGGGCTCCTTATCGGTTGCGGGCGACGGCGTTCGCGGCCTCGTCGTCGCCACTCGCGACGCGCGGTACGCCGTCGAGCGCGCGCGACACGAGCACGTGATCCGCGATCGCGTTTTCGAGCATGTCGATGCCGCGCGTGTTGAAGTGGCAGCACGAGTCGGCATACACGGTTTCCGTCGTCGCGGCGAAGACGTGCCCAAGGAACGTCGAATCCACTCCCGCGGCGCGCAGCTCGCCGGAGATCCGCTCGAGCTTGCGATACGCCGCCGAGATCGGCTCGACCCAGCCGACGGTGACGAGCGCGCGCTCCTCCTCGCTCAGCGGCTTCGACCCGCGGTCGTGCTGATTGGGCTGCACGAAATGGAAGAACGGCTTGTGATCGGCGCCGGCGATGACCGAGCCGTAGCGCGCCACGTTCGCGTAGAGCCGCAGATACGCGTCGATCGTGCGCTCGGTGTCGTCATTGGGTTCCATGCCGGACCATTCGTCGGCGGTCGGTGCCTCGAGCTCGGCGCGGAGTCGCGCGACGTACCGGCCATACATCGCAGCGACGCCGCGCCACGCGACGTGCGCGAGAATGCTGTTCCGAAACGGCGACGCGTCGAGCGACTCGGTGACACGGCGCATCAGCCGATGCGCGACCGCGAGCTTGCCCGCCGTCGCCGTCGCGCAGCTCGATTGCGAGTCCGACGCGAGCGGCGCGAAGATGTTCTGCATCGGGAATCGTGCCGGGTACGCGCGCACCTGCTCCGGAGAGAGCGTCACCGTGTCGTTGAAGCCGTCGACGAGAATCGCCATGTCGATGGAGTCGAGGTAGTAGACGAGCGCGTTGAAGCTTTGCGGCTGACGCCATCCGCCGGCGGCGAACGGCAATACGGTCACGTCGTCGAACCCGCGTTCGCGTAGTGCCGGCCGCAGCCGTGTCGCGAGCGTGGCGCCGCCTCCAGCGATTTGCATCGCAACCGAGCCTCCGAAGATGCCGATCACGTACTCGCGCGGCCCCTTCACGTAGGGGTATCGCTTGTCGGTGTAGAATCCGTGATTATTCGCCAAGCCGAAGTTGCGGAACATCGTATGGCCGAAGTACGGATGAATTTCGTACCGAGCGCCATACGCCATGTCGACGTACCGCCTGTGGATCGTGCCCGGCGCCGCACCGCCCGCCATGCTCGGATCAGGCGGAATCTTCGCCAGCAACGCGCCGCGCTCGAGACGCGCGCGGTGCGGCGTGAGGCGCATCGTCGTTCGCGCGACGAGCTGCGTCATCCCCTCCGTCACCGCGAGCGCGACGGTCAGCAGCGCAAGACTCGCCGCGGTCGCTCTGATCGCGCGCGCGGAGCGTCGCATCGGCGGGCGTTCCTCGTTCCCTGGCAACTCGCTCATCGCCCGACTCCCTCCTCGCTCTTCAAACACGAACGCGATAGGGCCATCAAACGGAGCCAGCAGCTCCGCCGAGCGCTGATCGACCGATGCGACTCCATCGCTGCGCGACGAGCGACGACTACTTCGCGCTGGTGAACGGCCCCGAGTTCACCGTGCGCTGGCTCTTGGAGCACCACCTCGCGTGCCGGCGCGGCGCGACCGTCGTCGTTTCCGGCTTCTGCGCGCCGTGCGGCCGCGTGGTCGACTTCGCGGCGCCGTTCGACGGCGCGTGGCGAGCACCGGACGGCGTACTCGTCCCGAACTGGCGCGACTTCCTGCGCTGTCCGGCGTGCACGATGAGCGGCCGCCAGCGGCGCGTCACGGAGCTGATCACCGAATGGGCGACGGTGCTCCCGCGCCGCGACGGCGTGCGCGCCTACGTCATGGAGCAGATCTCGCCACTCTACCGCTGGTCGACGCGAACGTTCCCGTCGATCGAGTGGACGGGCAGCGAGTATCTCGGCGTCGGCAATGCCGCCGGAGGCGAGGAAAAGGGAATCCGCCACGAGGATGCCGAGGCGTTGAGCTTCCCCGACGCGACGTTCGACCTCGTCGTCAGCTGCGACGTCCTCGAACACCTGAACGACCCGCGCGCGGCGATGACGGAGATCACGCGCGTGCTCCGTCCCGGCGGCGGCGCCATCCTGACGTTCCCGATGGACCCAGCGCTGGAGCACAATCAGCGCCGTGCCGAGCGCGTCGCGGGCACGATCCGACATCTCTTGCCCGAGATCTACCATGGCAATCCGCTCTCGCGGCGCGGCTCGCTCGTGTTCACCGACTTCGGATGGGAGGTGCTCGCGCAGCTCCGCGCCGCGGGACTCCCGGACGCGGCGCTCTACGTGTACTGGGCGTACGAGCTCGGCTACCTCGGGATCCAGTTCTACTTCGTCGGCCACAAAGCGGCGGCGACCTGAGCGGGGCTCGCGCGCGCAGTCGACGCACGCGGCTCGCGGTGAATTGTTGCTTGTTGGCGCCGTCGAGCCCCGATATTCTCCACGCGTGATCCCCGGGCGACCCTACGAGGGCGCGCGCGCGCCGGTTTCGCGGCGTTGATCATGGCGGCGGTCGTCTTCTGGACGGCGCTCGGCGTCGTCGTCTACGTCTACGTCGTCTTTCCCCTGCTCCTCTTCGTCCTCGCCAAGCTCGTGCCGCGCCCGGTGCGGAAGGCGCCGATCACGCCGTCAGTGACGATGATCATCGCCGCCTACAACGAGGAGGCCGTGATCGCGGCGAAGCTCGAGAACACGCTCGCGCTCGACTATCCGCCGGAGCTGCTGGAAATTCTCGTCGCCTCGGACGGCTCGACCGATGGCACCAACGCGATCGTCGCGCGCTACGCGCCGCGCGTGCGCCTGCTCGCCTACCCGCGCGCCGGGAAGACGTCGGCGCAGAACCACGCGGTAGAGGCCGCGACGGGCGAGATCCTCGCGTTTTCCGACGCCAGCACGATGTGGGACCGCGGCTGCCTGCGGGCGATGGTCACGAACTTCGCCGATCCGACCGTCGGCAGCGTGCAGGGCGGCTTGCGCTACGTGAACGAGAGCGCGGAAGCGACCGGCAAGGGCCGCGATCTCTACTGGCGCTACGAGGCGGCGATGCGCGGTTGGGAGAGCGACATCTACTCGATCATCGGCGTGACCGGCGCGGTGTACGCGCTCCGGCGCGCGCTCTACGAGCCGCTCGACCCGGCTGCGATCAGCGACTTCGTCCAGCCGACGCGCGCGCTGCTGCGCGGCTATCGCACCGTCGTCGAGGACGATGCCGATGCCTACGAGGTCACCGAGTCGAAACGGCTCGGCGACGAGTTGCAGCGGCGCGCGCGCGTCGTGCTGCGTGGCACGCGCGGCGTGACGTACATGCCGGAGGTCGTGAATCCGCTCCGCCACCCGTGGCTCTGCACGCAGGTCTTCTCACATCGTCTCCTGCGCTGGGCGGTGCCGCTCTTCTTGCTGGCGGCGCTCGTCGCCAACGCATTTCTCGTCGGCACCCCGGGCTACACGACGTTCTTCGTCCTCCAGGTCGCGCTCTATTGCATGGCGCTCGTCGCGCTGGCGCTCGACCGCGTCGAGATCCGCCCGCCCGGGTTCTTCGTCCCGCTCTACTTCTGCTTGATCAACGTCGCGCCGCTGATCGCGCTCTGGATGATGCTGAAGGGCGAGAAGAAGATCCTCTGGGACACCGGCACGCAGCCGTAGTGGGCCGATTTGCGTCGCCATACTTCGTTGCTCGGTCGCTCGGATGCTCGGCGTAGCTCCGCTACGCCTGCGCTCCTCGCTTCTCTCGCGCCTCGTCTGGCTCGCAACTCGGCCCACTACCGTCCGCGACAGAGTGACAGACTACACGAACGACTCAGGCGGCGGCGCGCGAGACGGCCGGACACTCGAGGCGGACGACGGTGCCGTCGCCCGGCGCGGACGTCACCTCGAAATGGCCGCCGAGGGCGAGCGCACGCTCGCGCATGCTGACGAGACCGAGCGCTTGCGAGCGCCGTCCGTCGACGTCGAACCCGCGGCCGTCGTCGCGGACGACGAGCTCGATGTGACCGTCGCGAACGGCAAGCGTCAACACGATCGCGCCGGCGGCGGCATGACGCGCGGCGTTCGCCAGCGCCTCTTGCGCGATGCGATAGACCGCGATCTCGACCTCCTCTTCCAGCCGCGGAATCGCGCCGACGAACTCGGCCGTGACGCGCGTCCGCGGCGACGCCATCGCATCGACGAGCGAGCGCAACGAGCCCTCGAGGCCGAGGTCGCGGAGCTGCATCGGACGCATGTCGCGCGCCAGCATGCGGAGATGCTCGACGAGCTCGTTGAGATAACGGACGATGCGCTCGAGCTCGCCGCCGGCGGAGTCGGCGAGCGGCGTGACGCGCCGGCGCAGCGATTCGATCAGCATCGCGATGCCGAGAAGCTCTTGGCAGACGTTGTCGTGGAGGTCGAAGCCGATCCGCTTGCGCTCCTCCTCGCGGATCGTCGCCTGGTGCTGGGCGAGGAGGCGCAAGCGCTCCTCGCTGCAGCGCAGCTCCTCGAGCGACGCGCGCAGCGCCTCCTCGGCGGCGCGGCGCTCGGTGACGTCACGGCCGGCGGCCTGGATCTCCACGGTGTGGCCGTGTGCGTCCTTGATCGCGCAGCCTTCCCACGCGATCCAGCGCTCCCCCTGCGCGGTCTGCACCCGCACGTCGGCGCGGCTGCGGTACGGCGGCACGTCGATCGACGGCATCACCGCGAGGAGCGCGCCGAGATCCTCGGGCTCGACCAGGTGCAGCCACGAGCGCCCGAGGAGCTCGGCGCGCGAGCGCCCGACCTTCGCACAGTACGCGTCGTTGACGAACGTGAGCCGGAGCGCGACATCGAAACGGACGATGAGATCTTGCTGCGACTCGACGAGCCCGCGATAGCGCAGCTCGCTCTCACGTAGCGCTTCCTCCGCGTGCTTGCGCTCGGTGATGTCTTGAATCTGCGAGATGAAGTAGCGCGGCTCGCCGTGCACGTCGCGGACGAGGGCCGAGCTGAGGAGGCCCCACACCGTATGCCCGCGCTTGTGCCAATAGCGCTTCTCCAGATGGTACGACTGCGCGCCGCCACCGAGCGCGTCGCTCGCGCGCTCGAGGGTGGCGGCGAGATCGTCGGGATGCGTCAACATCTCGACGCCCTGCCCGAGAATCTCGGCCTCCTCGTAGCCCATCATCGCGCAGAACGCGCGGTTCACTTGCGAGACGCGGCCGTCCGTCCCGACGAGGACGATGCCGATCGACGCCGAGTCGAACGACGTCCGGAAGCGCTCCTCGCTCTCGCGCAGCGCCTGCGCCGCGTGCATGCGGTCGGTCACGTCGCGCGCGATGCCGCGGACGCCGACGATCTCACCGTGGGCACCCCTGATGCTGGACGCCAGCGCCTCGACCCAGCGTGGTCCCGCGGCAGTGCGAACGGCGAACGTCACGAGCGGGAGGCTCGTCCCAGCCGCGATCGTCGCGAGGGCGGCCTCGAGGTCCGCCGTCTCGGGATCCGCGATCACGAAGTCGTGAAATCGGCGGCCGACGATCACCGATACTGGAACCCCGAAGAACGCCGCCATCGCCTCGTTCACGTACGTGATGCGGCCGCTGAGATCGCCGGTGTAGATGAAGTCGCGGGCGTTCTCGGCGAGATCGCGATACGCGTCGCGCGATTCGGCGAGCTCGCGCTGTCGCTCGACCTCCGCGACCCGGTGGCGGACGCCGTTCGCGAACGCCCGCGCCGAGCCCTCCGCCGTCGCGAGCGACATCACGACGCCGATCAGGACGGCGGCGCCGAACGTGGGCGCCGGAATGACGTGCTCGGCGAACGGCAGCGCCGCCGCCGCGAGCGCGAGCGTCGCGACGACGACCACGAGCTCGGCCCGCCAGCCCCACGCGAAGAGGAGCGCGGCGGCGAGGAAGAGCGTCAGGAGGACGAACGCGAGCGGCTCCGCGCCGCCGCCCGCGACGCTGAAGAGCAGCGTCGACGACGCCCCGAGCGCGATGCAGGCGATCACCAGCATCGCGCGCACACCGTCGTCGGTCTGAGTGCGGCGTGCACGCACCGCAACGGCGCCGAGCAGCAGCAGCTGACCCGCGAACGTCAGGATCCCGGGCATCACCACGCGCCGCGATTCGACGACCAGCACCAGCACCCAGGCAAGCGTCGTCGCCAGCCAACCGATCGCGAAGAGCGGCAACCGGCGCAGCATGAGCCTGCGGCGAGCCCGCGCCAACGGCGTCGTGAGGGGCGCCGGAAGATCGGTCGACTGGCCGTGTGTGTCGCAGGGGGTCACGGCGTCTTTCCGGAAAGCGGGAGGCTAGCGCAATGTCGGGGGTCGATGTCAACCGCGATTGCACGGGCACGGCGGCGGACGTTATGACCATCGAACAGGAGGACTCCCATGGCGTACGAGCAGATCATCTACGAGGTGCGGGACGCGATCGCGACGATCACGCTCAACCGTCCGGCACGCCTGAACGCCTGGACGCCGCACATGGGCCGGGAGCTATACGACGCCTTTCGTCGCGCCGGCGAGGATGCCGGCGTACGCGTGATCGTCGTGACGGGGGCCGGTCGCGGCTTCTGCGCCGGCGCCGACATGGACAACCTTCGCGGCATCCAGAGCGGCGCAGCCGGCGACGCGCCGGCGCCCTCGTCCGAGCGTCTCTCCGACGGCGAGATCCGGACTTCGCACCCGGCGCTCGCGACCGCGTATGCCTATCCGGTGAACGTGCTGAAGCCCGTGATCGGCGCGATCAACGGCCCGGTCGCGGGTCTCGGCTTCACGTACATGCTCTACTACGACGTGCGGATCGCCTCCGATCGCGCCCGGTTCGGCACCGCGTTCGCGCGCCGCGGTCTCGTCGCCGAGCACGGCAGCTCATGGATGTTGCCGCGGCTCGTCGGCATGGCGAACGCCTGTGACCTCCTCTTTTCCGGTCGCATGATCGACGCCGAGGAGGCGCTGGCGATGGGACTCGTGAACCGCGTCGTCCCTCACGACGAGTTGCTGCCGCGCGTCTACGACGTCGCAACGGAGCTCGCGACACTGAGCTCGCCGCGCTCGATCGCGGTCATGAAGCGGATGCTCTACGGCCACCAGTTCACGGATCTCGCGACCGCCACAGCCGATGCCGATGCCGAGATGCTGGCGAGCTTCCCGACGGCGGATTTTCGCGAAGGGGTCGCGTCGTTCGTCGAGCGCCGTCCCCCCCGCTTCACTGGTCGCTGACCGTAGCGCCACCGCAGCATCGGGACGTCGGAGCCCGCCACCGCGATGCCGCCGCTCTGCACGGCGGACGTACGCTTTTTGCGCGGGGGCCGCGGCCCAACAACCATCGTCCCAGAGAAATCGCGTGCTTGCCGCTGCGGCGCCTGGTGAACCGGCGTCGAACGGCTGGCGTCCCACTTGCATGAATTTCGCGTATGCACCTCGGTGCCGCCGTCCGTCAGCTGCTGAGCACGACGTGTGACGCCGACTTCCGCCATGCGAAACCGCATACGGTCGTCGAGGCGCTGGAGTCACCCCGCACCCGGCGGCTGCTCGGCGCCAACATCGAGGCGACGTTCGGGGTGCGGGTGCCTGAAGACGACCTCGCGCGTCTGACGACGGTCCGCGACGTCCTGCAATGCGTCCGCTTGCATCGCTGGGTGAAGCGCGTCGAGCGCGACCGCGACGCAGCCGCCGTCGCCACGGACGTCGGCATGAGCACCGGGGACGCACCGACACCGACCACGATCGCCGCGCGCGCGCTCGATCCCGACCAGCAGACGTTCCGCTTCACGCGGCGTCGTCCCGTCGGCGCGATCGCGCCGCTCGACGACCGACCGGCGGCGTCGCGCCGACCGAAGCGTCTCTGAGGCTGGCGCCGCCGGCGCACCACGCGCGTTCCATGTCGTCCCCTGCCCTTCTCGATCGAGCCGATCTCGCGGATCGCTACGCCGACGAGACTCGCGTGCTCCTCACCGCGCGACTGCGCGTCTGCTGCGTGCTCGGCGTGACGCTCGTACCCGTGTTCCTCGCGCTCGATTGGATCGTGTACCCGGAGCACCTCGCGGCATTCGCGGTGATTCGCGTAGCGATGGTCGCCGGCAACGTCGTCGCGCTGCTGGCGCTTTCGACCCGCGCCGGCACGCGCCACGTGCTGCCGCTGACGTTTTTCGTGTTCGTGCAGACGGGTCTCGGCATCGTCGCGATGACGGCGCTCGGTGGCGGCGGGGCGAGTCCCTACTACGCCGGCGTGAACCTCGTCATGCTCGCGGCCGCGGTGCTCATGCCGTGGGAGCTGCCGGTCTCGATCGGATGTTGCGCCGTGCTCGTCGTCGCGTACGTGGCCGCCTGCGCGCTCTGGGCGGGGACTGCCGACGCACGCGTGTTCACCGGCAACCTCTTCTTCCTCTGCTCGACGGCGCTCATCACGGTCGTGAGCCACGGTGTCGGTGCCGCCGCGCACCGGCGCGAGTTTCTCCAGCGCGTCGCGCTCGAGGAAGCGGGACGCCACCGCGACCACTTCCTCGCAAACGTCACTCACGAGCTGCGGACGCCGCTCGCCGCGATCCTCGGTTTCTGCGAGATGCTGACCGACTACACGGCCGACGCCACGAGCACGCAGCTCGGCTGGCTCGCGCGCATCCGCGAGAACGCGCTCGCGCTCTACCGCCTGATCGTGCAGGTCCTCGACTTCTCGAAGATCGAGGCGGGCGCATTGGAGCTCGTGTACGAGCAGGTGCACGTCCACGCAATCGTCGCGAAAGTCGCCGAGGACATGCGCGCCATCGCGGGCCCGCACGGCACGCAGGTCATCGTCGAGGTCGAGGGCGAGAGTCCGGCGCTGATCGGCGACGGTGCTCGCGTGGAGGAGATCCTGACCAACCTCGCGTCGAACGCCCTCAAGTTTTCGGCGGGGCATCCGGTCACGTTGCGAGTGACGACCGGCGCCATCGACGAAGAGCCCGGCTGGAACCGGATCATCCCCGACCCCGGAATGGACGCGACGGGCCGCACGTACGTACGCGTGGCGGTGATCGACCGCGGCACCGGCATCCGTCCCGAGGACCTGCGGCGGCTCTTCGTCGCGTTCCGGCAGCTCGACGGCTCGTCGACGCGACGCCACGGCGGCACCGGCCTCGGCCTCGCGATCAGCGCCCGCCTCGCCGCGGCGATGCACGCCCACATCGCCGTCCGCAGCAGAGTCGGCGACGGCTCGACGTTCGCGCTCGTCGCCCCACTCGCCGCGCCAACGACGACGGGCACGCGCGACGCCGCGAGCGCAGACGCGCTCGCCCCCGGCGCCGCGGATCAGCCCGCTTTGGCGGTGCTCGTCGCGGAGCGCTGAGGAACCATCCGCAGCTCCGGCCCACCGTAGCCGAGCGATCCCTCGAAGGCGAAGAACTCGGGCGGGCTCTCGCGTGTGAACCAGAAGTAGTGTGTCGGGATGAGGCTCGCGAAGACCACGTTCTGCACCGGTCCGAGGTCTGCCTTCAGGCGAACTTTGGTCGTCGGCTCGCTGACGTTGCCGACCTTGAAGTTCTCCTGATCGACGACATCGGCGCGCAGCGTGTAGACGTTCGGGTCGGGGCGGAAGACGATCGTCTGCAACGACGCCGCGCCGCGCTCGTCATCCGGCACGTCCGCGAGGACGACGCCGAGCATCGGACCGACGTAGGTATCGGGGGCGAGCGTCAGGGTGCGCTCGCCGCACTCGCCGTTGCGCGACCAGCTCACTTGTCCGGTCGTGAAGTCGACGCGGTGCTCGGCGATCACCTTGCCGCCGGCGCGACCGATCTTGTGGAATTGCTTCGCGCGATAGCCATTGCTGAGATCCATCTCGGCGCTCTCGTCCCACTGCTCGCCGTTGGCGAAGCGGGTCACAACCGTGAGCGCGAGAACGTCGTGATCGACGACGGCGCGAAAGCGCTGCTCGCCGAGAGGCGTGCCGTCGGACAGCATACGCAGGACGTGCACCTCTTCGTGCACGCCGCGCATCTCGCGGATCGTCTGCGGAACCGGGAACACGTCGGCTCGCGCCGCCGAGGCGGCGAGGAGCACGGCAAGCGTCGATATAATGGCGTACTGACCGCGTTTCATGGACCCCACTCCTCTCTTCTCCAGCCCCACCCCAAAACCCCTCGCGACGCACCCGACACGCGGCCAGGCGGCTCACGATCCATTCACCCTATCATCAGTCGCGCGCGGCTGGCCACCCGATCCGTGGAGAAAAATCACGTGCACTGTCGCGCAGTTCCCGTGCAGGCGGCGATGGACGGCGGTCGCCGGTCGCCGTCGATCACGCTGCAGTCGACCGCTCGTCGACGACCTCAGTCGACGCCTTCATCGACGAGCGCAACGGGCTCGAGCAGGTCCTCGCCCAGCCCTTCGACGAAGCGCGACGGCTTCGCGAATACGAGGCCGAGGCCGCGGTCGTAGATCTCGATCGGGTACGTCAGGTACAGCCGGTCTTTCGCGCGCGTGACGGCGACGTACATCAGACGGCGCTCCTCCTCGATGTCGTCGTCGTCTTGCACGCCATACATCGACGGGAAGCGACCGTCGGCGGCCCACAGCACGAAGACCGTGTTCCACTCGAGACCCTTGGCCGAGTGGATCGTCGAGAGCGTCACCATGCCTTCGTCCTCGCCGTCACCGGCGAGCACGCCGGCGACGCTGTCCGTCGGCGGCTCGAGCGCCATGTCGGCGAGGAGCGACGTCGTGCTGCGGTAGCGCTCGGCAATCGCCGCGAACTGCTCGAGGTCACGCTCGCGCTTGGGGTAGTCCTCGGGATGCAGGCGGCGGAGGACCGGACCGTAGTAGGCGAGGATGAGACCGAGCTGCTCGCCGGGCGTCGCGGCCCCCGCCACCTCGCCGAGGAGCCGCGCGAGGTGCTGCACCTCGCCCGCGCTCTTGCCACGCGCCGGCGCCGCGGCGAGCGCCTCCCACGGCCGCGCGACGTCGCCGATCCGCGCCAGCAGCTCCTGCGCGCGCTTCGGCCCGACGCCCTCGAGGAGGAGCAGGATGCGGTGCCACGACACCGCGTCGTCGGGATTGGCGACCACGCGCAGGTGCGCCAGCACGTCCTTCACGTGCGCGCTCTCGACGAAGCGGAACCCGCCGCGCTTCACGAACGGGATGTCGCGACGGCTGAGCGCGATCTCGAGGTCGAACGAGTGGAAACTCGAGCGGAAGAGGACGGCGATCTCGGCGAGCGGCACGCCTTCCTCGCGCAGCTCGAGGATGCGCTGCGCGATGAAGTGCGACTGCTCGGGCTCGTCGCGGGCCTGCACGAGCGCCGGCCGCTCGCCCGCGCCGCGCACCGTGAAGAGGTTCTTCGTGTACTTCTCGGGGGCGCGGTTGATGACGGCATTCGCGAGGTCGAGAATCGGCTGCGTCGAGCGGTAGTTCTGGTCGAGCGTGATGATGCGCGTGCCCGGGAAGAGCCGCGGGAACTCCATGATGTTGCGGACGTCGGCGCCGCGAAACGCGTAGATCGACTGCGCGTCGTCGCCGACGACCATCACGTTGTCGTGGGCGACGGCGAGCCGACGCACGATCTCCGCCTGCAACACGTTCGTGTCCTGGTACTCGTCGACCATCACGTAGCGATACTGGTGTCCGAGTCGATCGGCGAGCTCTGCGTCCGCGAGCGCATCGCGCAGCTTCACGAGGAGGTCGTCGTAGTCGACCAGCTGGCGGCGCGTCTTGAACTCGACGTAGCGGCCGTGCAGCGCAACGATCGGATCGAGCTGCTCGTAGAGATGCGGGTACTCGTGGGCGACGAGATCGACGATCGTCGTTTGCTTGTTGACCGCCATGCTGAAGAGCTCGGCGAGCGCTCGCTTGCGGGGAAAGCGCTTCTCCTTGCGATCGAGGCCGAGCTCGGCGCGCAGAAGGTTGATCACGTCCTCGCTGTCGCTGCGGTCGAGAATCGTGAACCCGGAATCGAGCGCGACGGTCCGCCCGTAGCGGCGCAGCGTCAGGTGCGCGAACGAGTGAAACGTACCGCCGGCGACCTGAGCGCAGCTGCCGCCGACGAGCGCGGCGGCGCGGCGCAGCATCTCCTCGGCGGCTTTGCGCGTGAACGTCAGGAGGAGGATCGCGCCCGCCGGTACGCCCGACTCGACGAGGCGCGCGACGCGGTAGACGAGCGTCCGCGTCTTCCCGCTTCCCGCGCCGGCGACGACGAGGACCGGGCCCTCGAGCGTCGTCGCGGCCTCGAGCTGCTGCGGGTTCAGCTCCTCGGCGTAAGCGATGCGGAACTGCGCCCCTTCGCGCCGCGGGTCCGCGCGCAGCGTGTAACGCTTCACGACGCGGTCACGCTAGGTCGTCGCTCCGCGGATTGCAACGCGCCCGAAGATCCGAGCGTCGGCGCATGCGACGGCGGGCGAGAACGGGGTGCGCTGGGCCGGCACGCGCGCGCGGGCGTCCGCACCCGCGCGCGCCTCACGGGCGCATGCAGACGTTTACGTACGCCGCGCACGTCGTGGTGCGCGCGCAAATAAAACGTGCCCGCGCCCCCCCGTCTGGCCCGCCGCCGCCCCGGACGGCGCGCCGTCGGCGGGGCGGGCGTGCCGGGCGTGGGGCGGGGGTCAACGACGCACGCTCGA
>JBGPOW010000050.1:0-22612 GCA_041488235.1 Binatia bacterium | reverse complement strand
GCGGCGTCACGACCGCGGCGCGCGTTCGCCGCCGCCGCGGTCGCCGTGCTTCTCGGGACGGCGCTCGCGGCGGTTCACCTGATGCCGATCGTGGCATTCGAACACGAGTTCTCGCGCGGGCAGCCGGCGTTCTTCGAGGCCGGGCACGCGAGCGAGGACATCGGCCTGGGACGCGGATGGTTCGCCGACACCGTGTCGGGCACCAGCGCGGCGGCGGGAACGGTAGTCTGGGAGTCGCACTATTTCGTCGGCGGCGTGATCCTCGCGCTCGCCGGTGTCGGCCTGTTCGCGTGGCCGCGCGGTCATCCGCGCCGGCGCCTCGCCTGGCTGTACGGCGTGCTTGCGCTCGTGCTGCTGCTCTTCGGTCTCGGCCCGAGCGGTGCGATCGAGCCGATCGTGCGCGGCCTGCCGGGCTTCGCGCTCTTTCGGATCCCGGCGCGCGCACTCGTCGTGCTCGGCCTCGCGGCGGCCGTACTTTGCGCGCTCGGCGTGGAGGCGCTCATCGCGGCGCCGCGCCAGCGCTGCCGCGTCGTCGCGGGTGCGGCGGCGGCCGTCGCGCTCGTGCTGCTGGTCCTCACCCGAGCGGGCGGCGCACACGTCGCGGCGCTCGCGGTCGCCGGGGCCATGCTGCTCGACCGTCGCCCGTGGATTCCGCTCGGCGGCATGCTCGTCCTCGCCGCGGTTGCGATGGACACCGCGGTCGTCGTCGCGCCCTACGTGCAAACGGCCCCCGAGCGCGAGATCGGACGCCCGGCGCCCGGTCTCGTGTTGCCCGCCGACCTCGATCAGGCGACGCGCATCGCGGAGCTGCAGCGCGCCGCCGCCGAGCCCGGCATTCCTCAGCTGGCGGTGCGCCGGCGCGCCCTCGAGACAGTGGCGGGGTTCAATCCGCTCATCCCATGGCGGTTCGTTCTGTACGCCTCCGCCGCCGGCGGCTTCGATCCGTTCACGTACGGGTTCGACGTCCAGGTGCTGCTCCTCGCGCCCACAACGCCCGTGCTTCTCGACCTGCTCGGTGTCACGCACGTGCTCCATCCGCCGTCGGACGAGCGACGCGCGTGGCATTGGGAGCGCAGCGCGACCGCGTTGCCGCGGGCGTACCTCGTGCCGGGACCGATCGTCGTCGACGAAGGACGCGACGGATCGCTCGTTCCGCGTGAGCTCGAGGCGCTCGCGCGGCTCGCCGAGATCGATCCCCGCACCGAGGTCCTGCTGCACGGCAGCGCCGCCGACCACGCGCTCGTCGAGCTCCGTCGGTCCGCAGAGCTCGAGTCGTTCCGGCCGGTCGCCATCACGGAACGCCGGCCCAATAGGCTCGCGCTCGACGTGCATCTGGATCATCCCGGCATTCTCGTCCTCAACGAGCCGTTCTTCCCCGGCTGGCAAGCGCACGTCGACGGCCGCAAGGCGCCCGTGCTGCGCGCGAACGTGCTGTTCCGGGCGCTCGCGCTCGAGCCGGGCGCGCACCACGTCGAGCTCGAGTTCAGTCCCGCGTCGTGGCGGGTGGGATGGTGGATCAGCGTCGCCGCGATTGCGATCGTGATCGCGCTGGCGGTCGGCGGGTCACGATCCGCTCACGTGCTCGCGGAACGGACGGTCGGCGGTGGTGCCGACCTCACTCGGCCGGCGGGATGACCTCGAGGGTCGTCTGGCCTTCGTGCGCGCCGACGTCGCGGTCGCGACGTGTCGCGCTCAGAACGTCAGCATCAGGCCCGCGCGCACGACGCCGCCTTCACGCGGGACGGTGATGTCGTCGAGTGCCGCCGTGGCGAACGGCATCCGGGTCTTCGCGGGCGACCGGCTTCGATCACATGCTGTTTCTCATCTCGCTGCTCTTACCCGCGGTCGCCCGGCGCGCGGACGGCCGTTGGTACACCGCTCCGCGTTTCGCCGATGCCTTCACGGAAACGATGAAAGTCGTGACCGCGTTCACCGTCGCGCATTCGATCACGTTGAGCGCCGCCGCCCTCGGCATCGTCGACGTACCGTCGCGTCTCGTCGAGTCGCTGATCGCGTTCTCGGTGGCGGTCGCCGCGGCGAACAACCTCGTACCGCTGCTCGACGCCCGACGCACGTGGCAGGTGGCGTTCCTCTTCGGTCTGATCCATGGATTCGGCTTCGCCAGCGTCCTCACCGATCTCGGGCTCGGACGCGGCGCGATCGCGCTCGCGCTCGTGAGCTTCAACGCCGGCGTCGAGCTCGGGCAGCTCGCCGTCGTCGCGTTGCTGCTGCCGATCGCGTTCAGCTGCCGACGTACCGCCGGCTTCCGCTGGGGCGTGATGACCGCCGGCTCGGTCGCGATCGTGGTGATCGCGGTCGGATGGCTGGGCGAGCGGGCGTTGAACGTGCGGATCTTCTCGTGAATCGATGATCGGTTTCGAGGTGCGATCGGCCTCGCTGGTGCCCACGCGCCAACCACAGTAAGAGGAACCGATGCTCCAGCGTGTGACCATCATCGGCGGCGGTCTCGCCGGCGCGGAAGCCGCGTGGCAGCTCGCGCGACGCGGGATCGATGTCGACCTCTTCGAGATGCGTCCCGTGCGTGCGACCGAGGCGCATCAGACGGACCGTCTCTCCGAGCTCGTCTGCTCCAACTCCTTCCGCAACGCCTCCCTCGAGACGGCGGTCGGTTGTCTGAAGGAGGAGATGCGCCGACTCGGCTCGCTGATTCTCGCCGTCGCCGATCGCACGAGCGTTCCCGCCGGTGCGGCGCTCGCCGTCGACCGTGAGCTCTTCGCCGCCGGCGTGACGGCCGCGATCGAGAGTCACCCACGCATTCGCCTGCGCCGCGAGGAAGTGACCGCGCTTCCCGAGGACGGCCTGACGATCGTCGCCACCGGCCCGCTCACGTCTCCCGCACTGTCGACGGCGCTCGAGCGCCTCCTCGGCGACACGCACCTCTACTTCTATGACGCGATCGCGCCGATCGTGACCGCGGAGTCGATCGACACGACGGTCGCGTATCGCGCGTCGCGCTACGGGAAAGGTGGCGACGACTACGTCAACTGCCCGCTCGACCGCGAGACGTACTATCGCTTCGTCGACGCGGTGATCGCGGCGGAGAAGGTGCCGGCGAAGCAGTTCGAGCGCGCCGTGTACTTCGAGGGCTGCATGCCGATCGAAGAGATGGCGCGGCGCGGGCGCGAGACGCTCGCGTTCGGGCCGATGCGGCCCGTCGGGCTCGTCGATCCGCGAACGGGCGCGCGGCCGTACGCGGTGGTGCAGCTGCGGCAGGACGACGCGGCGGGCACGCTCTTCAACATCGTCGGCTTCCAGACGAAAATGACGTACCCGGAGCAGCGGCGCGTGTTCCGCATGATTCCGGCACTCGCGAACGCCGAGTTCGTGCGACTCGGGAGCTTGCACCGCAACACGTTCGTGAACTCGCCGGCGGTCTTGCGACCGACGTTGCAGCTGCGGACGGCGCCGCGGGTTTTCCTCGCGGGGCAGATCATCGGCGTCGAGGGCTACGTCGAGTCGGCGGCGGCGGGGCTGCTCGCCGGCATCAACGCGACCCGATTCCTCGGCGGTGCGCCGCTCGTCGTGCCGCCGGCTACGACGTCGTACGGCTCGCTGCTCGGCTACGTGACGCAGCGAGGACGGCGCGAGTTCCAGCCGATGAACGCCAACTACGGGCTCTTCCCGGCGCTTCCCGGCCGGCGGCGCGGACGCGAGAAGAAGCTCGCGCTCGCGGAGCGCGCGCTCGCGGACTTCGATGCGTGGGTGCGCGCGGAGTCGGTAGAGCCCGCCGGCGTCGCCGTCGCCGTGGATGCGACCGCGGCAGCCGAGGACATCTCGCCCGTTACGGTGTGACGTGACGGCCGCGCGTGGCGAAGTCGTACGCGTGCCGGCTCGGAATCGACCTCGTTACCTTTGCGCGGCTCCCGTTTTCCACGCGGTGGAGGGGCGTGAGTGATCCGCCATCAGAAGCGTTGCACGGGTGACGGTGACGGGCTCACGGCACTCGGGACAGTGCGGCGTCATCGTGCTGCCCGTGACACCTTGCAGGTATGAGAGCGCGATTTTGCAATGCGGGCAGGGCCCGAACCATGCGGTGGCCATGTGCGACCTTAGCCGGCTCGTGAGGTCGTGATCGGCGCGGGAAGCGCCAGCCGGCGACGCGCGCGTGAGAGCCGTGCGCGAGTGCGTCGTGGGATCCTTTACTTTCGCATTCCCCAGCGATGCGCGCAAGGCGATATGGTGATCCGCAACGCGGATCGCGTGCTAGCGATCGCCGCTGCGGTGACTTCCGCTCCCGGGCGTGCGACCGCCGCCGGAAGCGAACTTCTTGCCGCCGTCGCCGCCGCTGGAAGTCCGTTGTGCTTCCTCGTCGACGATCTCGATCACCGCGTCTTCCACGAGCTTCTTGAGGCGCGGATCGTCCGCATCCTTCGACGAGATCTGCCCGGCTTTCCCGGGACCGAGATGCAACGTCTTGCCGCCGGGAAGAGGCACGCGAAGAGGACGGCGAGTCTTATTAGTGACGGTCGTCATCGGAGACGTCAGCGTTTTCCTTTGGTCTCGGGCCGTTGATACTGGCTCTGCGAGTCCTGCTTCGCCTTCGCCACCGCCGCATCTTTGACGCTCGCCGCGTCTTTCTTCTTTTGGTCACGCTGCTTGGACTTCGGCGACTTGTCTCCCATGGCCGTCTCCCTTCACGCGTGCGCTGTCTCGGGACCGTCGCAGGGACGCCCGCGAATAGCAAGTGTATCCGCGCGTCCCGGAGCGTCGCCGTTGCGGCGCGAGCACTCGCAGCGTATATTGATGATCGCTTCAGCTCTGCGGTTCGCCCGCGGCACGGCTCCCACGCACGGACCACTGGGCGGCGTACTCTGCGCCGCTCTCGCTCACTCCGAGCCCACGTCAGTAGGAGGCTCTCGTCGAGAACCCTGCGAAGTTGGCGCCGGCTCACGAACCGTCGTCGCGCCGCGCGTGTGCGCCGGCAGACGAGGCCGGAGACATTCGCACCCTCGCGATGCTCGGCAACCACCTCCCTCGCCAGTGTGGCATCGCAACCTTCACGAGCGATCTCAGCGACGCGATCGTGCTGGAGCGTCCGAACATCGATTGCTTCGTACTCGCGATGAACGACGCCGGAGCACATCACGCGTACCCCTCCCGAGTCCGCTTCGAGATCACGGAGAGCGACATCGCCGCGTATCGACGCGCAGCCGACTTCTTGAACGTCAATACGGTCGACGTGCTCTGTGTGCAGCACGAGTACGGAATCTTCGGCGGCAAGGCGGGCGCCCACGTCCTCGCGATGTTGCGCGAGCTGCGGATGCCGATCGTCACGACGCTGCACACGATTCTCGCCGAGCCGAATCCGCAGCAGCGCGCGGTCATGGACGAGCTGACCGCGTTGTCGGAGCGCTTGGTCGTCATGACGACGCACGCCGCGGAGCTGCTGCGCGCGGTCCACGGCGTTCCGGATCACAAGATCGACGTCATCCCGCACGGCATTCCGACGGTGCCGGAACGCTGCCGCAAGGACAGCCTCGGGGTGGACGGCAAATCGGTGATCCTCACCTTCGGGCTGCTGTCGCCGGACAAGGGCATCGAGTACGTGATCGACGCGTTGCCGGCGATTCTCGCCCGCTTTCCGGACACCGTCTACATCGTGCTCGGCGCGACGCACCCGCACGTCCGCGAGCGGTTCGGTGAGACGTACCGGCTGATGTTGGAGCAGCGCGCCGAGAGGCTCGGCGTCGGTGCGGCGATGATCTTTCACAACCGGTTCGTGAGCCAGGGAGAGCTGGTGCAGTTTCTCGCCGCGGCCGACATCTACATCACGCCGTATCTCAATCCCGAGCAGATCACGTCCGGAACGCTGGCGTATGCGGTCGGCTGTGGAACGGCGGCGATCTCGACGCCGTATCGCTATGCGCGGGAGCTGCTCGCCGACGGGCGCGGCATCCTCGTGCCGAGCAGAGACTCGCAGGCGATCGCCACGGAGGTCATCGACCTGCTCGCGGACGACGGAAAGCGGCAGGCGCTGCGGCAACGGGCGGCGGCCTACGGTCGCCACATGCTCTGGCCCGCGGTGGCGCGGCGGTACGTCGCGAGCCTGGCGCGCGCCCGGCATGACCACGCGCAGCGGATGCGCACCTTGTTTCAGGCGAAGACACTCGCGACGCGACCTGCCGAGCTGCCCGAGATCAACCTCGGGCATCTCACGTCGATGACGGATTCGACGGGCGTGCTGCAGCACGCCACCTTCAACGTTCCGTCGTACGCCGAGGGTTACTGCGTCGACGACAATGCACGGGCGTTGCTCGTCACGGCGCTCATGGACGACGTCGGCATCGAGGACGGCAAGACGGTCCGCGCGCTCAGCTCGCGCTACCTCGCGTTCGTGAGCCATGCCTTCGATCACGATCGCGGGCGCTTTCGGAATTTCATGTCGTACACGCGTGAATGGCTCGAAGCGCAGGGCTCGGAGGACAGCCACGGGCGTACGGTGTGGGCGCTCGGCACCGTCGTCGGCCGCGCCGACGATCCCGGGAGGCAGAGCCTCGCCCGCGATCTGTTTCACGCCGCGCTGCCTGCGGTGTCGCAGTTCACGAGCCCGCGCGCCTGGGCGTATGCGCTGCTCGGGATCGCCGAGTACCTGCGCGCGTTCGAAGGGGAGAGCACCGTCCAGGAGACGCGAAGCGCGCTCGCCGAGCGCCTGCTCGATCTCTATCGCACCGCGAGCACGCCGGCATGGCCGTGGTTCGAGGACCGGGCGACATACTGCAACGCGCGCCTTTCGCAAGCGCTCATCGTCTCGGGAGCGGCGCTGGGACATGCCGAGATGACGGCGGCCGGCTTGCGATCGTTGGAATGGCTGGCGGCGACGCAACGCTCGGATGACGGATACTTCGCGCCGATCGGCTCGAACGGCTTCTTTCTCCGCGGCGCGCCCAAAGCGAGTTTCGACCAGCAGCCGGTCGAGGCGTGCGGCATGGTCTCGGCCGCGCTCGACGCGGCACGGGTGACGGGCGATGCGCGCTGGCCGACATGTGCGCGCTCGGCGTTCACCTGGTTTCTCGGCCAGAACCAGCTGCAACGACCGCTCTACGACGCGGCGACGGGCGGCTGCCGAGACGCGCTGCACGCCGATCGAGCGAACGAGAACCAAGGCGCGGAATCGACGCTCTCGTTCCTGCACGCGCTCCTCGAGATGCGTGCCGCCGATCGCGCCACGGCGACGACCGCGACGACGCTGCGGAGCATCACGGCATGAGCCGCACCTACGAGACGCTCTTCCAGCGACATCCCGCAAATCCGATCCTCACGGCCGCCGACTGGCCGTACCCGGCGCATACGGTCTTCAACCCGGGCGCCACGCGCCTGCACGACGGCACGACATTGCTCCTCTGCCGCGTCGAGGACCGCCGCGGACACTCCCACCTGTGCGCCGCGCGCTCGCAGAACGGCGTCGACGGGTGGGTCATCGACCCGGAGCCGACCCTGCGTCCCGATCCCGAGCGCTACCCGGAGGAGCTCTGGGGTATCGAGGACCCGCGCATCACGTTCATCGCGGAGCTCGGCAAGTTCGCGGTCGCGTATACCGCCTTCAGCAAAGGCGGTCCCGGCGTCGCCCTGGCGCTCACCGAGGATTTCCGTCGCTTCGAGCGGTACGGGCTCATCATGCAGCCCGACGACAAAGACGCCGCCCTGCTTCCGCATCAGATCGACGGACATTTCGCGCTCATCCATCGGCCGATGACCGACTCGGGCGCGCACATCTGGATCTCGTATTCGCCGGATCTCCGCAACTGGGGCGGTCACAAGCTCGTGCTCCCGGCGCGCAAAGGCGGGTGGTGGGACGCAAACAAGGTCGGGCTTTCGCCGCCATTGATCGAAACGCCGCGGGGGTGGCTGCTCATCTATCACGGCGTACGAAACACGGCGGCGGGCGGCCTCTACCGACTCGGGGTCGCGCTCTTGGCGCACGACAGACCCGACCACTACCTCGCCCGCGGAGACGCATGGATCTTTGGTCCCGAGACCGACTACGAGCGCCACGGCGACGTCGGCAACGTGACGTTTCCCTGCGGGTACACGATCGGATCGGATGACGACACGATCAACCTCTACTACGGAGCGGCGGATACGAGCATCGCGCTCGCGACCGGCAGCATCCGCGAGGTGCTCGCATGGCTCGATCGCGACCAGAGTACGTCGATGCGCCGCGCTCATCTGATCGACCGATAGTCGTCATGCAACCCGCGCTCGAACAATCGCCGCCGATTGCAGTAGGAATGCCGCGGGCAGCCGTGCGTCACGTCCGCGTCGGCAAGCGCCTGCGGCGATGGCTCGCGGCGCGTAGCATCGCCTTCGCCGCGCGGGTGCTGCCGACGCTCTATATGGCCTACATGTGGCTCGTCCGCGTGACGTCGCGCCACGACGACGTGCTGCTCACGCCGCTGCTCCGCGGTGCCGTCGAGCGCCACGATCGAGCGATCGCCGCGCTGTGGCACCAGGAGGTGTTTTCAGTCGCGTACAACTATCGCCACCTCCACGGGCACACGCTCGCGAGTGTGAGCGACTTCGGCGCGGTGATCACCGGCATGCTCCGGCGGTGCAACTTCGTCGTGTTCCGCGGCGGGTCGGGGTCGTCGTCGCGGCGTCGCAACGTGCTCGCGACGATGATCGCGCACATGCGGCGGACGCCGCGGGTGATCTACGGTCTCACCGTCGACGGCTCGCAAGGGCCGGTCTATCGCGTGAAGCCGGGATGCGTCGCGATCGCCCGTGCATGCCGCGCGCCGATCGTCCTGGTACGAACCTGCTATCGGCGCGCGTTCGCGTTGCCGACGTGGGATCGCGCGCAGATTCCCATACCCTTCACGCGGCGCGTGACGCTCGCGACCGGACCATATTGGATCGCGCCCGACGCCGACGAGGGCGCGTGCGAGGCCTTTCGTCTGCATCTCGAGCGCGAGCTGCTCGAGCTGACCTCACGCGCCCATGCCCATCTCGGCACGCCGCGCGCGCGCTGGCGGAACTTCCCGGCCGCCTGGACGTCGGAGTGGGCGCCGGACCAGCTCGGCTCGGCGTTCGGCGCTCACGACCTCGACGCGGATCATCCGCCGCCCTGGGCGCACCGTCGTGCAAGCGCGCCGGCAGCCGCGGCTGGATAGCTGGTTGCGCACGAATCACGCTATTTTTCGTGATTCAGGAGCAGTTGTGCACGGCGCGACAGCCTGGTATGGACGAATCACACACTGATTGTCCGGCGCGAGAAACCCCCACCTCATTTCGTTCGACTACTACGCCTCCCGCACCCACGCATTCAGCAAAACAGCGCTGACCACACCGCACGCAGCAAAAAAAGGAGAACATGTATGGGCAAGAAGCTCTACATCGGCAACCTCGCATTCGACGTCACCAACAAGGACCTCGAGGAGGCCTTCGCGCCCATCGGTGCGTGCGATTCGGTCGCCGTCGTCACGGATCGCGCGACCGGCCAGAGTCGTGGGTTCGGCTTCGTCGAAATGAGCTCCGCGGGAGACGCCCAGAAGGCGATCCAGCAGCTCGATGGCACCGAGATCAAGGGCCGCGCGATTCGCGTCAGTGAAGCACGCGAGCGCGAGGGCCGCGGCGGCGGTGGCTACGGCGGTGGCGGTGGTGGCGGCGGAGGCGGAGGCGGCCGTGGCGGGTGGAACCGCCGCTGATTTCGGGAAGAGAAAATCTCAAAGAAAGGAGGTACTGCCCATGCCAGTTGGTACCGTGAAATGGTTCAACCCCGAGAAGGGGTTCGGCTTCATCACGCAAACAGGCGGTGAAGACGTGTTCGTACACTTCAAGGCGATCGCCGGTGACGGCTTCAAGTCGCTGGACGAAGGCCAAAAGGTCGAGTTCGAAGTCGTGAAGGGCCCGAAAGGCCTGCAAGCGGCGAACGTCGTCAAGACGTCCTAATCGGGCGATCGACGGGCGTTCCGAATCCGTTCGGGCGCCCGTCTCGCTCTCTCGCGCTCCGTGGCGCGTGCCCGGCCGCGTCGAGCGAAATCGCTGGCTGGCCGAGGCGCGCGGGATTCTCTAGAACGAGATCGTGACGGCTCCGCCGGCCCGTGAAGCGCTACTCGCAGCGGGTGTCGAGGATCCGGAGCGGCTCCTCGCGCGCTTCGCCGAACTGTGGCCGGGCGGCGCCGCGCCGCCGGCAGCGCATGCGGCGTTGCTCAACGCTGCGGACCCGGCAGCGGCCGTCGCCGGACTCGGCCGTCTGCGCGACGCTGCGCCCGACGCGGCCGCCGCCATCGAATGCGACGCCGAGCTTGCCCCGCGCCTCGTGACCATCCTCGGCGCGAGCCCCCTCGTCGTCCGGCTGCTCCTCAGCGACCCGGGCTCGTGGACGGAGGTGCTCGGACGCGACACGGCGACGATGCCGATCGCCGCGCTGGTGCCCGCGCCCGCGCTCGACACGAGCGCGAGCTTCGACGAGATGGCGTGCGCGCTGCGCGCGCTCAAAAGGCGGCGCATGCTGCGTATCGCCGTGCGCGACCTCCTCCATCTCGCGAGCCTCGAGCAGACGACGACGGCGCTCAGCGCGCTTGCCGAGGACGCGCTCGAAACGGCGATTCCCGTCGTCCGCGCCGGTCTCGTCGCCGACTACGGTGACGTCGTAGAGGAGGGCCGTCCGGTCGGCTTCGTCGTCCTCGGGATGGGCAAGCTGGGCGGCGCGGAGCTCAACTTCAGCTCCGACATCGATCTCGTGTACCTCTACGCGCGCGACGGCATCGAGAGTGCCGGTGGGCCGCGTGGTCGGCTCTCGGCGCGCGAGTTCTTCACCCGCCTCGCCGAGGGCGTGACGCGCGCGCTCCACCAGGGGACGGAGGACGGCTTCGTCTTCCGCGTCGATCTCCGGCTCCGCCCCGAGGGCGCGAACGGGCCGATCGTCAACTCGTTCCCGAACGCGCTCACGTACTACGAGTCGTGGGGGCAGACGTGGGAGCGGGCGGCGCTCTTGAAGGCGCGGCCGATCGCCGGCGATCGCGCGCTCGGCGAGGCGTTCCTCCGCGACGTCGCGCCCTTCGTGTATCGCCGCTACCTCGACTACTCGACGATCGAGGACATCAAGCAGATGAAGGGGCGCGTCGAGGCCACGCTCGCGGCGGGGCGCGAGAAGGGCATCAACGTGAAGCTCGGGCGCGGCGGCATCCGCGAGGTGGAGTTCGTCGTGCAAAGCCTGCAGCTCGTCCACGCCGGCAAGGACGAGCGCATCCGCGAGCGCAGCTCGCTACGCGCGCTGCGGCGTTTGGCCGAGTTCCGCTACCTCGATGCGGAGGAGGGCGCGCGGCTCGCCGCGGCGTACCGCTTCCTGCGCGAGGTCGAGCACAAGATCCAGCTCGTGGAGGAGCGGCAGACGCACGTGATCCCCGACGGCGATGGCGAGCTGCACCTGGCGCGGCGCCTCGGCTACGGGCGCGAGCATCCGGAGACGGCGGTCGCGCGCTTTCGCGACGACTGCCGCCGCCACATGGATACCGTCCACGAGTCGTTCACGGCGCTCTTCTACTCGTCGCGCGAGGAGATCGGCCGCGCCGCCGATCCGCGGCTGACGTCGCTCCTCGCCGACCTCGAGCAGGTCGACGAGACGCGCGCGCGTCTCCGCGACCTCGGCTTCCAGGCGGCCGACGAGGCGATCGCGGACCTCACGTTGCTGCGCGACGGCGCGCCGAGCTCGCGCTCGACGCCGCGCCGCCGCCAGCTGCTGATCGAGATCGCGCCGGCGCTGCTCGGGGAGATCGTGCAGGCGCCCGATCCGGATTTGGCGCTGCGCAACATGGCGAGCTTCGTCGCCGCGATCGGCGCGCGGTCGAGTTTCCTCGCGCTCCTCGCGGAGAACCCGGCGACCTTGCGCACGCTCATCCGGCTCTTCGGCTCGAGCGAGTTCCTGTCGCAGTTCCTGATCCGCCACCCGGAGACGCTCGACAATCTCGTGCGCGCCGACCTGGTGCGGGTCGAGATCGTGAAGGAGGACATGGCCGCCGAGCTCGCGAGCCTGCTCGATGCCGCCGAAGGCTTCGAGGACCGGCTCGACGCCTTGCGCCGCTTCCGCAACGAGCAATTTCTCCGCATCGGCGTGAATGACCTCATGGGACTCTTGACGTTCCCGGCGCTCAGCAGCCAGCTGAGCGACCTCGCCGACGTGTGCGTCGCGGCCGCGTTGCGGGTCGCCGAGCACGAGACGCTGGCGCGCTACGGTCTCGCCGCGTCGCCGGGCAGCTTCGCCGTCGTCGGCATGGGGAAGCTCGGCAGCCGCGAGCTCACGTATCACTCCGACCTCGACCTGATCTTCGTCTACGTGCCGGCGACGGAGCTTCCCGACGGCGTCGCCGTGCACGAGTACTTCACGCGCCTCGCGCAGCGCATGCTGACGACGCTGCAGGTGCCGACGCGCGAGGGCATCGCGTATCGCATCGACACCCGTCTGCGGCCGTCGGGGAACAAGGGTCCGCTCGTCTCGTCGCTGGAGGCGTTCTCGCGCTACCACGCGGAGAGCTCGCAGCTCTGGGAGCGCCAGGCGCTGATCAAGGCGCGCGCGATCACGGGCGATGCGACGCTGATGTACGAGGTCGAGCGCATCATCGAGCGCTTCGTGTACGCGAAGCCGCTCGCCGATCCGGAGGTCGCCGAGATCCACCGGCTACGCATGCGCATGGAGCACGAGCTCGCCGGCGACGAGCGCGAGGGCTTCAACGTGAAAACCGGACGCGGCGGCCTCGTCGACATCGAGTTCCTGACGCAGATGCTCCAGCTGCGCTGGGGCGCGACCGTTCCCGCCGTCCGCAAGCGCGCCACGCGGCACGCGCTCGCGGCGCTCGCCGACGCGGGCCTCGTGCCACCCGACGACGCGGCGACGCTGCTCGAGAGCTACGCGTTTCTGCGCACGCTCACGAACCGCTTACGCATCGAGCGCGATCAGCCCGTCGAGGCGCTCGCGCGCGAGGGCGAGCGGCTGCCGGCGCTGGCGCGCCGCCTCGGCTACGGGGGCGGGAATGCCGACGTCGCCCGCCGCCTCGTCGAAGACTACGAGCGCCACACCGCGCGCGTGCGCGCGCTCTACACGCGCTGGTTCGGCGCGAGCGCCGCGGCGCCGTGACGCCGTGCCGCGCCGCTGCGTGGAACGTTTCCAATCGTCAACCGGTCGGTTCGTCGCGCGGCGTGCCGCGACGCGCAGTCGGCTCCGCGCGAGGATCGCTCGCGCGGGTTGCCGGACACGGTTTAGAAATTCCGTACTCCGCTGCCTCGTTGCCGAAGTGGCTCACTCTTTATGCGCGCTCCGCCGACTGCGCGCCCCGGCACGCCGTGCGGCGCCACCGTAGCGTGTGACGAGGAGGATGGGATCGTTCTTCGAGCGCGGTTCGTGAGTGCGGCGGCGCGCGGGTTGGCGGAGCGCGCATAAGGAGCGAGCCACTTCGGTACCAGCGGTTCGGAGTACGGAATTTCTAAACCGTGTCCGGCAACCCGCGCGAGCGATCCTCGCGCGGAGCCAGCCCGCGCGCCGTCGCACCCGCGGCGATCCTCGCGCGGAGCCGATCGCCGCGCCGTCGCACGGCGAGCGCAAATTGACATCTCGGAACACCTCCGATACCCCTCGAATTCCCGTGCAAAAGAGCGACGTCATCTGGTTCGATGGTGAGTTTGTGCCGTGGGAGAAGGCCCAGGTGCACGTGCTCACGCACACGCTGCATTACGGCCTCGGCGTCTTCGAGGGTATTCGCTGCTACGCGATGAACGACGGGCGCTCCGCGGTGTTTCGCCTGCGCGATCACACGCGCCGGCTCTTCGCGTCGGCGCGCATCCTGAGCATGACGATCCCCTTCGACGAGCAGGCGATCGACGACGCCTGCCTCGAGTCGATTCGCCGCAACAAGCTGCGCGAGTGCTACATCCGGCCGATCGTCTTTCTCGGCGAGGGCGAGATGGGCCTGCACGCGACGACGAATCCGGTGCGGGTCGCGATCGCCGTGTGGCCGTGGGGATCGTATCTCGGCGACGAGGGCGTGCGGAACGGCATCCGCGTGAAGACGTCGTCGTTCCAGCGCTTTCACGTGAACACGCTGATGACGAAGGCGAAGGCCGTCGGGCACTACGTGAACTCGATTCTCGCGAATCAAGAAGTGCGGCGCGTCGGCTACGACGAGGCGTTGATGCTCGACACCGACGGCTTCGTCGCGGAGGCGAGCGGCGAGAACGTCTTCATCGTTCGTGACGGAATCGTGAAGACGCCGCCGCTCGGGTCGGTCCTGCCGGGCATCACGCGCGCGACGCTCATGACCTTGCTTCGTGAGCGCGGCCACACGGTCGTCGAGGAGCGCTTCACGCGCGACGAGGTCTACATCGCCGACGAAGCGTTCTTCACCGGCACCGCGGCCGAGGTGACGCCGGTACGCGAGCTCGACGACCGGCCGATCGGAACCGGCAAGCCGGGCCCCGTCACCGCGTCGATGAAAGAGGCGTACTTCGCCCTGATCCGCGGCGGCGATGCGCGGCACCGCGACTGGCTCGCGTTCGTCTAGCATCCGTCCGCTCGGCGGCGACGACGATCGTGCCGCCGCGCTCTGCCGCGTCCGCGCAAGAGTTTGTCATCGTACCGACCTGCACCGGGGCGGCGGACGCGCACGATGCTGCGTCCGTGCAAGAGACGCGGCGGCGCGACGAGCCGTTCCCGCGGTCTGCGACACGACTTTGCATAGTGTAAATCCGCCGAGTTACGGCCGATCGGCAAGGGGCGCGGCGTGCCCGCCACTGGTCTTGGTCTTGCTGAGTTCCGACCCGATGGTCCTCCTGCTTGCGCTCCTCGTCGGCCTGGTGACCGCGACACCTGCGGCCGCCACCGAGCGCACGTTCGTCTTCTCGCGCGCGGACTTCGCGGCGATGATCGACACGTTCAACGGCGAGGTCCTGGCGCGCTCCGCGGATTTCGGACGGCAGCTGCGCATCCGCCCCGACGGCGTGAAGTTCTTCGGCCGCAGCTGCACGTCGCTCGGCGACGGCACGCACGTCATCAGCCGCATCCGCGTGCTCGACGGCGCCGACCGTGCGGCGCAGCTCGCTGGGAAACGGAGACCCAACGTCAAGCTCGGTGACGCGCTCACGTCCATGAACGTGGCGGCGTGGAATCCGCCGACGACGACACGGACGCTCGCGCCGTGGTGGTTCCCCGATACCTCGCAAGAGGGCGCTGCGGGATTCGCGATTGCCGGTTTCAAGAACGGCGACGCGATGGGCACGATCAACGCGTCGCAGGTCACCGACGTGATTCCCAAGTTCCTCGTCCAGCTCGACCTCGCGACCGACGTGACGGACGGACCGGCGCTGCTCCTCATCGGCATCACGACCGACGTTCCGCCGTCGCGGCTCGGGAAGATGCCGAAGCGGGCGGAGTGCTTCGTCGTCGCGCCGGTCTATCCGGCGGACCTGCAGGCGCTCGTCGACCTGCTCGCGCGGACGCCGATGACGGACACGCTGCGGACGACCGTCAGCGGCATTCTCGACGACGCGTCCGCCTCGCTCGCGGCGAACGACCCCGCAGCCGCCGCGCGCTACGCGAAGTCGTTCGCGGTCGCGGTGGCGCACGGCGTCGGCACCGACATCTCCGGCGACGCCGCCGAGAAGCTCGTGGTGTTGGCCCTTCTGGTGAACGATGCGCTCGGCATCTGACATGATCCGAGCCCTCGCGGCGCCGCGCCTCCTGCTCGCGCTGCTCCTGCTCATCATCGTGTCGGCGACGGCGCACGCCGAGCCGCACACGTTTCAGCTGACGGTCGGCGACGCGCTGACGAGCGTCGATCGCTACAACGCCTTTCTCGTCTCGCTCGGCAAGCAGATCCACGGGGTGAAGCTCGTCCCCGGCGGAACCGTTTTCGCGCACCAGAGCTGCGCCGGGTTGGGCTCCGTCTTCCGGGTCGGCTCGATCGCGATGGTCTCGAGCCCGGATGCGCTCGCGTCGACCGTGACGTCGCGCGCCGCCAGGAAGGCTCTCGATACGGTATTCGCCGCCGCCGGCGTCGAGACCTGGAAGCCGCCGGGGCTCAATGCCGAGACCAACCTGCCGTTCTGGAGCTTCGTGAAGACCGACGACCGGGTGAAGTTCGCGGCCGACGCCGTGACGACCGGGAGCGGCGATGTCGGGCTTCTCGGCCCGGAGGCGAGCGCCGGCGTGCTGCGGTTCACGCTCGACGTGCACGGATTCCCCGATCTCTTCGGCCGCTATCGGTTGATGCTGGAGCTGTACGGGCGCACGTCGTCGCAGGACGGTGCGCTCGTCAAGTTCGGCGAGAGCCGCTGCTTCACGTTCGTCGATCTCGCGCCCATCGATCTCCCCGCGTTCGATACGCTCATCCACGCCAACGTCACCAACTCGCGCCTCCTGCATTCGATCCTCGAGCCGCGGCTCGAGGTGGTCGATACGGCGCTGCTGCGTCGCGATTTCGTCCGCGCGCTCGACGCGCTCGCGGTGATCGTGTCGGCGATCGTGTCGCACGCGCCGACGCTGATCACAGTGCCGAAGGCGCGGTTCTTGGCGGAAGCGGGGTACCGGGTGCGGCGCGGCGTCGAGTTCTCACCCGCCAACGCGCAATGCGGTGACGGCGTCCGCCAGACGGGCGAGGCGTGCGACGGCAACGATCTTGGCGGCTTCACCTGCGTGTCCGTCGGATTCGGGTCGGGTACGCTCGCGTGCACTGCCGATTGTCACTTCGATACCAGTCAGTGCGGCGGGACCGCGGTCTGCGGCAACGGTATTGTGGAAGGGACCGAGGAGTGCGACAACGGCGCCGCCAATTCGAATACGAAGCCCGACGCCTGCCGCACCAACTGCAAGCGGGCGTACTGCGGCGACGGGGTCATCGACACGTACGAAGATTGCGAGGGGAAGAATCTGAACGGCGAGACGTGTGTCAGCCTCGGGTACACCAGCGGCAAGCTGAGTTGCGACTCCGTGGACTGCGTCTTCAACGAAGATAACTGTAACGACTGAACACACCGACGACGTGCCTCCACATTGAAAAGAGCCTCTCCGGTGAAGCTACTTCGATGGGAGCCGTCATTGCTCGCGGCCGTTGTCGCATTATCGGCCGCCCGCGCCCTTGCGGCGCCGCTCGCCTACGTCGCCGACCACGCCGACGACACGGTGACGATCATCGACGCCGCGACGAACGGGACCGTCGGGACGATTCCCGTCGGGCATCATCCCTACGGCGTCGCCGTCGATCCCGAGGGCGCGCACGTCTACGTCGGCAATCTCGACGGCAATAGCGTCTCCGTCATCACGACCAGCACCAAAAACGTCGTCGACCTCCCCGTCGGCGACACGCCGACCGGCGTCGCGGTGAAGCTGCCGGGCACGCGGGTGTACGTTGCGAATCGCAATGACGCGACGGTGTCGGTGATCGACCCCGCGACCAATCAGGTGCTCACGACGATCGGCGTCGGGACGGGGCCGATGAGCATTGCGGTGAATCCCGCCGGCACGCCGGCCTACGTCGTGAACCGCGGTGATGACTCGATGTCGGTGATCGATACCGGCACGAACGAGGTGCTGACGACGGTGCCGGTCGGCTTGAAGCCGACGCACGTCGCGGTGAGCCCAGCCGGCGACAAGCTGTACGTCACCGACAACGCCGGGACGATGGTCTCCGTCGTCAACGCGACGACGCTCGAGGTGACCGGCACGATCGCGGTCGGCGCGTATCCGGAGGGTGTCGCATTCAGCCCCGACGGCGCGCTCGCGTACGTCGTCAACAGCGGGCCGGAGACGCTGTCCGTCATCGACACCGCGGCGGAGGCGATCATCGTCGACATTCCCGTCGGCAACAACGCCGAGGACGTCTCCGTGCGCCCCGACGGCAAGCGCGTCTACGTCCTCAATCGCGGCGAGAAGTCGGTGTCCGTGATCGACCCGGTGGCGCTCCACGAGGTCGACGTCGACGCGAACGACGTGAACGGCCTGACGCGCATCACGGTCGGCGCCGGACCGGTCGCGCGCGGGAACGCCTTCGCGCCGCCGCTCGCGCCGCCGCGATTCAGCAAGCTGGCGGTCGCGTGCCAGGGCGTGATCGCCGCACAGGCGCGCGCCTTCGCAGCAACCGACCAAGGTACGCGCGCCACATGCTTGAACAAGATCCTGAAGGACGTTGCCGACGGAAAGGGGTCGCAGGCGGGGGAGGCGACGTGCGCGCTCGCGCTCGATCTGCAGAACTCCAAATCGACGCTCGGCAAGGCGCGGACCACCGCCCACGATACGATCATCAAGAAGTGCACCGGCATCAACATCGCCGCGTTGAACCACCCGTGCGCGCACGAGGCCTCGTCGTTCTCCGAGGCGGCCGATTGCATCCTCGATCAACACGAGACCCGCGTGCACGAGATGAGCTCGGACACGTTCGCGACGGACGATGCCCATCCGATGCCGAAGGCGGCGCGCGCGTGCCAGGCGACGCTCGCGAAGGGTGCGACTCAGCTCGCGCGGAGCGAGCACGCGCAGCTCGACGGATGTCTCCTCGGGCTTCTGAAGGATACGGCCAAGCAGAAGGGGCTTGCCGGCGCCACTGCGAAATGTCGGAAGACGCTCGACCCGAACGATCCCAAGGCCTCGGTGCCGAAGATCCGCGCCGCGGCGCTCACCAAGGTCGCGAAGAAGTGCGCCGGCCTCACGCCTGCCGACATCGGCGCGCCCTGCAATCCGACAGGGTCGACGATCGCGCAGACGGCGGCGTGCGTGTTCGCCAGCCAGACGATGCGCGTCGAGAAGATGGTCGCGGCGGAGTTCAACGACGCGTGTCCGATGCTGACCGGCGTCGGGCTCGGTCGCGCCTACCCCGACGTCTGCTCGGGTCGTTAGGGCACGATTCGTCCGGATCCGTGTTGAATTGACGTTCCGGCCTCCCTTATAACTGTACGTAGCAGCTACGTGGTCGCGCCGGGTGGCGCGGCCCAAGGGAGGCAGGATCGCGTGTCACCTCCGGAGGAAGCGGCGGCGCGGAGCGCGAAAGCCCGCGAGTCGTTGGAGACGGTCGTCATCCGGTTCGCCGGTGACTCCGGCGACGGCATGCAGCTCGCCGGGACGCAGTTCACGATCGAGACGGCGCTCGCCGGCAACGATCTCAGCACGTTGCCCGATTTCCCCGCCGAGATCCGCGCCCCAGCCGGCACGCTCGCGGGCGTGAGCGGGTTCCAGCTGCACTTCTCGTCGCGCGAGATCTTCACGCCCGGCGACAGCTGCGACGTCCTGGTCGCGATGAACCCGGCGGCGCTCAAGGTCAACCTCGACGATCTCAAGGCGAACGGCATGCTGATCGTCGACCGAGAACAGTTCAACGACCAAAACCTCCGCAAGGCGGAGTACGCCGCGGATCCGCTGCAAGACGACTCGCTCGCGCGCTACCGTGTCTTCGAGATCGACATCACCAAGCTCACGACGAACGCGCTCACCGGCTCCGGGCTCTCCAACAAGGCGGCGCTGCGCTGCAAGAACTTCTTCGCGCTCGGCCTCACGTCGTGGCTCTTCCACCGCCCGATCGAGCCGACGCTCGAGTGGATCGGCGCCAAGTTCGGCAAGACGCCGGCGCTCGCCGATGCGAACACGCGCGTGCTGCGGGCCGGGTACAATTTCGGCGAGACGACCGAGCTCTTCCACACCGCCTACGAGGTGCCGGCCGCGCGCATCACGCCCGGCAAGTACCGCAACGTGACCGGCAACAGCGCGACCGCCCTCGGCTTCGTCGCCGCCGCGCAGCGTGCCGGCCGGCCGCTCTTTCTCGGCAGCTATCCGATCACCCCCGCGAGCGACATCCTGCACGAGCTTTCCACGTACAAGGCGTTCGGCGTCTACACGTTCCAAGCCGAGGACGAGATCGCGGCGATCGGCGCGTCGCTCGGCGCGGCGTTCGGCGGCGCGATCGCCATCACGACGACGAGCGGCCCTGGCATGAACCTCAAGGCGGAGACGATGGGTCTCGCCGTCATGGTCGAGCTGCCGCTCATCATCACCGACATCCAGCGCGGCGGCCCATCGACGGGCCTGCCGACGAAGACCGAGCAGGCCGATCTCCTGATGGCGATGTACGGACGCCACGGCGAGTGCCCGCTGCCGATTCTCGCCAGCGCCACGCCCGCCGATTGCTTCGCGACCGCGTTCGAGGCGGTACGGCTCGCCGTCCGCTACATGACGCCGGTGATCCTCCTCTCCGACGGGTACATCGCGAACGGCGCCGAGCCCTGGCGCATACCGCGCGCCGACGAGCTTCCCGCGATCCCCGTCGTCTTCCGCACCGACCCGACGGACTACAAGCCGTACGTCCGCGATCCCGAGACGCTCGCCCGGCCGTGGGTGATCCCCGGGACGCCAGGCCTCGAGCATCGCATCGGCGGCCTCGAGCGCGAGGACGTGACCGGCAACGTCAGCTACGCGCCCGTGAACCACGAGCACATGGTCCGCGTCCGCGCGCGCAAGATCGCCGGCATCGCCGCCGAGATCCCGCCGACGACCGTCACCGGCGCACGAGAGGGCGACCTCCTGATCCTCGGCTGGGGCAGCACGTACGGCTCCATCGTGACCGCAGTGCAGGAGCTGACGGGATCCGGTCTGAAGGTCGGCCACGCGCACCTGCGCTACTTGAATCCGCTGCCGCCCGATCTCGGCGACGTGCTGCGGCGTTATCGAACCGTGCTCGTCCCGGAGATGAACCTCGGCCAGCTCGTGAAGCTGGTGCGCGCCGAGTATCTCGTCGACGCGCAGGGCCTGAACAAGATCCAGGGACGGCCGTTCAAGGTGTCGGAGATCGTCAACAAGGCGCGCGCGCTGCTCGGGGGCGTCGCCGTCGCAGGAGAGCGCTCGTGAACACTGTCGCGGCATCGACGTCGAAACCGCTCACGCGCAAGGACTTCGAGTCGGACCAAGACGTCCGCTGGTGCCCCGGCTGCGGCGACTACGCAATCCTCGCCCAGGTGCAGCGCGTCCTTCCCGATCTGGGTATTCCCCGCGAGCGCTTCGTCTTCCTCTCCGGGATCGGCTGCTCGAGCCGCTTCCCGTATTACGTCAACACGTACGGCTTCCATACGATTCACGGCCGCGCTCCGGCGATCGCGACCGGTCTCAAAGCGACGCGCCCCGAGCTGTCAGTCTGGGTCGTGACCGGCGACGGCGACGCGCTCTCGATCGGCGGCAACCATCTCATCCACGTCCTGCGCCGCAACCTCGACATCAACATTCTGATGTTCAACAACCGCATCTACGGTCTGACGAAGGGCCAGTACTCGCCGACCTCCGAGGTCGGCAAGGTGACGAAGTCGACGCCGTCGGGCTCCGTCGATCATCCGTTTTACCCGGTCGCGCTCGCGCTGGGCGCCGACGCGACGTTCGTCGCGCGGTCAGTGGACGTCGAGGCGCGGCATCTCCAAGACACGATCCGGCGCGCGCACGCGCATCGCGGCAGCTCGTTCGTCGAGATCCTCCAGAACTGCAACATCTTCAACGACGGCGCCTTCGGGAGCCTGACGGAGAAGGAGAGCAAGGCCGAGCATCAGCTCGTGCTCGAGCACGGCAAACCGCTCGTCTTCGGCAAGAATCGCGACAAAGGCATCCGCCTCGGTACCGGTCTCCGCCCCGAGGTCGTGACACTCGGCAACGGCGTCACCGAAGCCGACCTGATCGTCCACGACGAGCGCGACCCGACACTCGCCTACTCCCTCTCCCGCATGCAGCCCCCCGACTTCCCGACCCCGATCGGCATCTTCCTCGCGGTCGAGCGCGACACCTACGACGCGAGCGTCAACACCCAGCTCGCCGCCGCCCGCCCGAAGACGGGCGTCGCCGATCTCGACAGACTCTTGAATCGCGGCGACACCTGGACCGTCGAGTGAGCTGAGACGTTCTAGCGCCGGCCGTCCGCGATGCTAGAAGTTTTGAATGCGTCGAGCGCAGCGAGACGCGACCATGCGCCAATGCACGCGCCGGCGGCTGAGACGGGTGCAGATGCAAGGCGCGAGAGAGCCCGGCGCGGAGGCGTAGCGGAAGCTACGCCGCACAAGCCGGGCGACCGAGCAACGCAGCAGATGCGCCGGTATCGGCCGCCGGAGGGCTAGGCGCCTTCGCGGGTGTGCGTGATGTCCGACCCCGGCCGCGGCGGCAAATTCAGGACCGCCTTCGGAAAGCACTCGACGAGCCGCTCGACGATTCGCTGCATCGAGATGACGGCCACCGGGCGGCCGCTGGCGTCGACGATCGGGACGTGGCGGAATCCGCCGACCGCCATGAGGTTCAGCACCCAGGCGAGCTCGTCGTGCATCGTGAGCGTCTCGGGGTCGGGAGTCATGACGGTCCCGACCGAAGTGTGAGACGCGTCCAGACCGGCGCCGGCGACGCGGAAGAGAACGTCGCGCTCGGTGAAGATGCCGGTGAGGCGACCGTCGCTCTCGACGAGCACACAGCCGGTGCCGTGCCGTTTCATCGCTGCGATCGCCTCCGCGACCGTCGCTCGCGGCTCGACGCAAATTGCGGCGGGCGGCTCGCAGCTGCTGATCGGCTCGCGGATCATGTGCTCGTACACGCGCGGCATTGGCGCACACCTCCGGATACGTCCGGCCTACACCCGCGCATCCGCGGCGGTCAACGGCG
>JBGPOW010000049.1:0-23114 GCA_041488235.1 Binatia bacterium | reverse complement strand
GGGCGCGGCTGCGGCATCCCGCGCCGGCCCTCGATCGACGCGATGAGCGCCGTCTCCTCACCGCAGACGAACGCGCCCGCGCCCATCTTGATCTCGACGTCGAATGAAAACGACGAGCCCTGAATGCCCTCGCCCAAGAGAACGAGGTCGCGCATCTGGCCGATCGCGAGCTTCAGGCGTGTCAGCGCCAGCGGATACTCGGCGCGGCAGTAGACGTAGCCCTTACTGGCGCCCAGGGTGAAGGCGGCGATCAGCATCCCTTCGAGCACCGCGTGCGGATCGCTCTCGATGAGCGAGCGATTCATGAACGCGCCGGGATCGCCCTCGTCGGCGTTGCAGATGAGATAGCGTTGGTCGGCGGCCGTCTGGCGGCAGGTCTCCCACTTGCGCCACGTCGGGAAGCCGGCGCCGCCGCGGCCACGCACGCCGGCGCGCTTCACGAGGTCGAGGACTTGCTCCGGGCCCAGCTTGAGCGCGCGAAGGAACGCGCGGTAGCCGTCGCGCGCGAGGTAGTGGTCGACGTTCGCAGGGTCGATGAGGCCGCAGTTCCGCAGCACGCGCCGTACCTGGCCGCGCATCATCGGGTGATCGGCGAAGGCGCCGATGCCAGACGCGAGCGTCGCTGCCGTCTCGCCGCCGCGTGCGATGCCGTCGGCGCCGAGCGTTCCGAGCGCCCACTCGGCGCAGGGATCGTCGCCGAGCACGTGGCGCTGCAGGATCTGCACGACCTCGGTCGCGCCGACGTTCCCGAAGCACAGGCGCGGCGCGTCCGGCTTGTGAACGATCACCAACGGCTCGAGCGAGCACGGGCCGAGGCAGCCGGTCTCGATCACCCGCGCGTCGAGGCCGCGCGCTTGGATCTCGGCGCGCAGGCGCTCCAGCGTCTCGCCGGCGCCGGCAGCGCGGCCGCACGTAGCGGTGCCGACGAAAAAGATCGGGACGCGGCTCGCTTCGAGGTCCCGCCAGCTCTCCTCGGCCGCCGCGTAGCGTGCCGCGAGCGTGGTCATGAGCCCGTGCCGTTCGACTTGTGCCCGAGCTTCGTCAGCAGCCCGTTGATCAATTTCGGCTTCATGCCGGCGCGCACCATGCCGTCGACGAGCACGACCGGTGCGAGCGCGCAGCAGCCGACGCAGGCCACCCGCTCGAGGCCGAATTTGTTGTCGGCCGTCATCTCGCCGGCTTTGATCTTCAGCCGCTCCTCGAAATCGTAGAGCAGCTGATGCCCGCCGCGGACGTGGCAGGCGGTGCCCTGGCAGACGTGGATCGTGTGCTCGGCAGGCGGGCGAAAGCGAAACTGCGTGTAGAACGTCGCGACGCCGTAGATCTCGTTCTCGGAGATGCCGATCGTCGCCGCGAGGCCGCGGATCGCGTCTTCCGAGAGGTAGCCCTGGTGCTCCTGCACCTCCTGCAGGAGCGGAATCAGGTTCTCGCGCCCCACACTCATGCGCTCCCACCCCCGGCGGCGCGTGCCGCACGACTCGGCCGCGGCGGCACCTTGTGGAGACCGTCGAGCCAATGGCGCAGCGCGAGGTACGGGTGGCGCAGCATCATGCGCGGGCCCGCGTAGCGCATGACCGCTTTCACCTCGGTGCGCCGACGCGCCTGATAGCAGTGGATCGGGCACTTCGCACAGGCCGGCTTCTCGCCGCCGTACGGGCAGCGCTCGATGCGCTGCGACGCGTAGGCGAGGAGCTCCGCGCAGTCGGCGCACGGCTCCTCGGCCTCATACGCCGCGCGCGCACCTTCCTCGGCGGCGTGCACGCCGAAGCAATACTCCTCGATCATCGCGGCGACCGTCTGCCGCTCGCGCGCGAGCCGCGGATCTGCGATGGGAGGGAGCCGGTGGTTCGCCACGGTCACGACTCGGGGACGAAGTGGTCGAGGATGCCCGCTTTCGGTCCGGCCGTCGTGCCCAGCTCGGCGCGACGCGCGCGGACGGCATCGTCGTACGTCGGCGCCGGATTCGGGTTCCGGTAGAAGACGCCGGTGTAGAGCTCCTGTCCGTATGCTTGCGCCAGGTCCATTGCGCGCAAGCGATCGGCGGGGTCGTGGCCGAGCGACTGCAGCGACTTCATCGACGCCTTGTGCGCCTTCAGCTGCAGCTCCGGCGGTCCGAAGGTGACGCATGGCGACTGCACGTTCACGAACGCGAAGCCGGGGAAGCGGATGGCTTCCTCGATGATGCTGACGAGCCCGCCCATGTCGCCCGGCGTGCCCTGGGCGACGAAGCCGGCGCCGTACGCGAGCACGTAGAGGAGCGGGTTCACCGGGCTCTCGAGGCTGCCGAACGTCGACGACACGGTCTTGCGGCCGCGCGGCGACGTCGGCGAGAGCTGGCCTTTGGTGAGGCCGTACGTCTGGTTGTCCATCACGACGTACGTGAGATCGACGTTGCGGCGGATCGCGTGCGGCAGATGGCCGCCGCCGATCGAAAACCCGTCGCCGTCGCCGCCCGCGACCAGCACCAGCAGATCGGGGTTGGCGAGCTTGATGCCTTGCGCGATCGGCAGCGCCCGACCGTGGACGCTGTTGAAGCCGTACGCGGTCGTGTAGCCGGGGATGCGGCTCGAGCAGCCGATGCCGGAGACGAACGCGATCTCGTGCGGCGGGCGGCCGATCGCCGACAGCACGCGGTACATCGCCGTCAATACGCCGAAATCGCCGCAGCCTGGACACCAGATCGGCTTCAGCTCGCTCTGGTACTCCTTCGCGGTGTGCGTCTGGCACTGCGCGACGACGCCGGTCATGCCTGTCCTCCTGCGGTGCTCATTCCCGCGGCTCGAGCTGCGGTGCCTGCTTGCGTTGCAACACCATCGCCATCTGCCGAATGCGCTCCACGATCTCGCCCGGGACGATCGGGTTGGCGCCGCTCTTTGCGAACGACTCGACACCGTCGGGCACGACGGCGTGCATGCGGATCACCTTGTGCAGCTGGCCCTGGTGCGACTGCTCGATCACGAGGCCCGCTCGCACCGAGGCGAAGAAATCGTGGTAGACGGCGCGCGCGACCGGGTAGAGGAGCTTCGGCACGAGGAGCTTCACCTGCAGGCCCTCGGCACGTGCCAGCTCCAGCGCCTCCATCGCGACGCCGGCGACGCTTCCCCAGCTGACGAGCCCGACCGGCGCGTCGGCGTCGCCGCTCACGACGAAGAGATCGTTCCGACGCTGCAGCGGCTTCAGCTTGTTGAGCCGCTTCGCGTTCATGCGTGCGTGCATCTCGCCGCTCGCCGTCGGCGAGCCGTGCTCGTCGTGCTCGATGCCGGACGCGAGATAGTTGCCGCCCACGGTGCCCGGATCGGTAATCGGGCTGACGCAGGACTGGGTCATGCGGAAACGCTGGTAGCCCTCGAGCTCCTTCGCCGTCGGACGGCGGCGCTCGACGAGGCGCACCGCCGTGTCCGGCGGCTCGATGATCTCCTTGCGCTGCGCGATGTCCTGGTCGGAGAGCAGAATCACCGGCGTCTGGTACTCCTCCGCGAGGTTGAAGGCCTCGACGGTCATCGCGAAGGTGTCGCGGACGTCGATCGGCGCCAGCACCGGCCGCACGGTGTCGCCGTGGCCGGAGAAGATCGCCTGGAAGAGGTCGGCCTGCTCGCTCTTCGTCGGCAGACCCGTCGACGGTCCGCCACGCTGGACGTTGACGCAGACGAGCGGCAGCTCGGCGATGCTCGCGAGGCCGAGCATCTCGGTCTTGAGCGACATCCCCGGTCCCGACGTCGCGGTCATCGCCTTCTTGCCGGCGAACGACGCGCCGACGACGCTGCCGATGGCGGCGATCTCGTCCTCGGTCTGCAGCATGGTGCCGCCGTAGCTCCAGATCTCGCGATCGAGGAACTGCATGATCTCGCTCGACGGCGTGATCGGGTAGCCGCCGAAGAACTCGCACCCGGCGACGATCGCTGCCGCGGCGCACATCTCGTTGCCGTCGACGACGAGCTTCGCCGCGCTCGACTTCTCCGGCCGCGCCATCACCCGCGGCGCCTTCAGCGGATGCGCCTCGGTGTAGGCGAGCCCGGCGGCGAACGCGCGCTCGTTGGCGTCGAGGACCTCGCGGCTCTTCTTGGCGAACTTCTTCACCATGCCGGCGCGAATCGCGTCGCGCGCGATGTCGAACCAGCCGGCGAGGAGCCCCAGCACGACCGTGTTCTTGGCGCGGTCGCTGCCGGCCGCTTGCTTGGCCATGTCGGTGATCGGCACCGCGAGCACCTCGGCGGGCGTGACGCCGGTCAAAGGAATCGTCGGCGGCGTTCCGTTCGTCTTGCCGTCGTAGATGACCACCGTCCGCCCGCCGACCGGCAGCTGCGCGCCGAATTTCATGAAGTCGGGCCAGTTGAGCGCGACCGCGACGTCGAGCGTCTCGCCCGAGCTCCGCACCGCGCGCGTCGAGAGCCGCAGGCGGCACGACGATTCGCCGCCGCGGATCTGCGACCCGAAGCTCTTGGTCATGATCGCGTGGTAGCCCTCGAGGGCGGCGGCGGTGAGGAGCGACTCGCCCGCCGAAACGATGCCATCTCCGCCCGACCCAGCCATTCCGATGACGAGATCGTCCCGCATACGTAATCACCCGTTGAGCAAGGCCGGTGCCACGGGGCACCGGCCGCTCGCGCTGCCCGGACGCCGCCATGCGGGCATTCGCGCGCGTGGGAGCGGGCCGCCGTTCTCAAAGCTGAGACTCGACTGCCGGCCACCCTCCCAACCCCGCGACGGCTGACTTCACGATCAGGGTCATGAAGAGGACTGCTCCAGCTCACTTGCTCGGCCGTCCCTAAGCGTGCCGGAGCCGGCAGTCGGCTCCGCGCGGGGATCGCTCGCGCGGGGCACCGGGCATGAATTAGGCGTTCCGTACTCCGCAGCGGGGCAAAGACTGGAATGGCTCGCTCTTTATGCGCGCTCCGCCGACTGCCGACCCCGGCACGCTATGCGGCGGCACGGCAGCTGCGGCAAGACGAAGATCCCTCTTCCATCACTGTGTCGTGAGTGCTGCGGCGCGGGGGTTGGCGGAGCGCGCATAAAGAGCGAGCCACTTCGGCACCTCAGGTTCGGAATACGGAACGCCTAATCCGTGTCCGGCAGCCCGCGCGAGCGATCCTCGCGCGGAGCCAACCGCCGCGTCGCCGCACCTGCGCCGCCGCGACGAGAAGGGGCGTCTTCCGTCGTGCAGGAGGTGAACGCGTGGCGTGCCGGGGCCGGCAGTCGGCTCCGCGCGAGCGATCCTCGCGCGGAGCCAACCGCCGCGTCGCCGCACCCGCGCCGCAGCGGCAAAAGGGGTCTCGGCAGTTCCTCGGCTGCCGCGCCGCCCGCACGAGCGATACGCGGTTGGCTCCGCGCATGAGAGCAAGTAAACTGCGGGATTCCCGATGGAGACCGCTGCGAAAGACCGAATCGCGCTGCTGCGGCGCCTGCTCCGAGAGCGGATCCTCGTGCTCGACGGCGCGATGGGGACGTCGATCCAGACGCTCGATCTCACGGCCGGCGACTTCGGCGGGCCCGATCTCGAGGGCTGCAACGAGAACCTCGTCCTCACGCGGCCGGACGTCATCCGCGGCATTCACGAGGGCTTCCTCGCCGCCGGCGCCGACATCGTCGAGACCGACACCTTCGGGGCGACGCCGCTCGTCCTCGCCGAGTACGGCCTCGCGGAGCAGGCACACGCGATCAACGTCGCGGCGGCGCGCCTCGCGTGCGAGGCGGTGGCCGTCTACGCGACGCCGGACCGGCCGCGCTTCGTCGCCGGGTCGATGGGTCCGACGACGAAGACGATCTCGGTGACCGGCGGCGTCACCTGGGACGATCTCGCGGCGCACTACGAGGTGCAGGCCGCGGGGCTCATCGAGGGCGGCGTCGACGTGCTGCTCCTCGAGACGTCGCAAGACACGCTGAACGTGAAGGCCGGGCTCATCGGCATCGACCGCGCGCAGGCGCGCCTCGGCACCGCGGTGCCGATCGCCGTCTCGGGAACCGTCGAGGTGATGGGAACGTTGCTCGCGGGTCAGGACATCGAGGCGTTCTACGTCTCGTTGGCGCATCGCGATCTCCTCTGGATCGGTCTCAACTGCGCGACCGGCCCCGACTTCATGACCGACCACCTGCGAACGCTCGCGGCGCTCGCACGGTTCCCCGTTGCGTGTGTGCCGAACGCCGGTCTTCCCGACGAGAACGGCCGCTACAACGAGACGCCGCCGATGATCGCCCAGAAGGTCGGTCGCTTCGTCACCGAAGGATGGGTGAATCTCGTCGGCGGCTGCTGCGGGACCGTGGAGGAGCACATCGCCCTGCTCGCCGACACCGTACGCGGCAAGGCGCCGCGCCGGCTTGCCGACGTCCGACGCTCGGCCGTGTGCGGCATCGAAACGCTCGTCATCGACGACGACACACGCCCCGTCATCGTCGGCGAGCGTACGAACGTCCTCGGCAGCCGCAAGTTCAAGCAGCTCATCGCCGCCGGCGCGATCGAGGAGGCGAGCGAGGTCGGCCGGCTTCAGGTCAGACGCGGCGCGCACGTGATCGACGTCTGCTTGCAGGACCCCGACCGGCCCGAGGTCGAGGACATGACGCAGTTCCTCGAGATGGTGGCGAAGAAGGTCAAGGTCCCCATCATGCTCGACTCGACGGACGCGCACGTCCTCGAGGAGAGCCTGAAGCGCACGCAAGGGAAATCGCTCATCAACTCGATCAACCTCGAGGACGGCGAGGAGCGCTTCAAGCGCGTGGTGCCGCTGGCGCGCACCTTCGGCGCGGCGCTCGTCGTCGGCTGCATCGACGAGGACAAGGCGCAGGCGCAGGCCGTGACCCGCGCCCGCAAGCTCGCGATCGCCGAGCGCTCCCACGCGCTCCTCACCGAGCAGTACGGCGTCGAGGCGGAGGACATCATCTTCGACGCGCTCGTCTTCCCGGTCGGCACCGGCGACCAGAACTACATCGGGTCGGGCATCGAGACGATCGAGGGGATTCGCCTCATCAAAGAGAAGTTGCCGCGCTGCAAGACGATCCTCGGTGTCTCCAACGTGTCGTTCGGACTGCCGGTCGCGGGGCGCGAGGTGCTGAACTCGGTCTTTCTCTACCACTGCGTCCAGGCCGGCCTCGACATGGCGATCGTCAACTCGGAGAAGCTCGAGCGCTACTCGGAGATTCCCGCCGAGGAGCGGAAGCTCGCCGAGGATCTCATCTGGTGGCGCGGCGACGATCCGATTGCCGCGTTCGCCGCGCACTTCCGCGAGCGGAAGTCGAAGCAGACCGAGGAAGAATGGCGGAAGCTACCGCTGGACGAGCGTCTCGCGCGCTACATCCTCGTCGGCTCGAAAGAAGGGTTGTACGCGGACCTCGACGAGGCGCTGCGCGACCGCCGCCCGCTCGAGATCATCAACGGGCCGCTGATGGCGGGCATGGACGAGGTCGGGCGCCTCTTCAACGCCAACGAGCTGATCGTCGCCGAGGTGCTGCAGTCGGCGGAGGCGATGAAGGCCGCCGTCGGCTACCTCGAGCCGCACATGGAGAAGACCGAGACCTCGACGAAGGGGAAGATCATCCTCGCGACCGTCAAGGGCGACGTCCACGACATCGGCAAGAACCTCGTCGAAATCATCCTCGGCAACAACGGCTACCGGGTCGTGAACCTCGGCATCAAGGTGCCGCCCGAGGAGCTGGTGCGCGCGTACCGCGAGCATGCACCCGACGCGATCGGTCTCTCGGGTCTACTGGTGAAGTCGGCGCAGATGATGGTCGTCACCGCGCAGGACCTGGCGCGTGCCGGGATCGAGTGTCCCGTGCTCGTCGGCGGCGCGGCGCTCACCAACAAGTTCACCCGCACCCGCATCGCGCCGGAATACGCCGGCATGGTGGTGTACGCGCAGGACGCGATGACTGGCCTCGATCTCGCGAACCAGCTGCAAGACCCGCCTCGCCGCGTTGCGCTCGGTGAGCGCCTCGCGCGCGAGACCGCGACCTTGGCCGCGAGCGGCGCGCCCGCGAAGACAGCGCGCGACAGTGCGCGCCCGTTCGCGAAGGCCGTTCTGCGCCACGATTTTCCGATCCCGCAACCGCCCGATCTGAAGCTGCACGTGCTGCGCGACTACGATCTCGACGCGATCTTCCCATTCATCAACCCGGTGATGCTCTACACGCGCCACCTCGGCTTCAAAGGGAAGTTCGCCGACGCGCTCGCGGCGGGCGACACAAAGGCGCGCGAGTTGCGCGACCAGGTGACAGCCGTCGAGGAGGAGATGCTGCGGCGGCCGGACATCAGCGCCAGCGCCGTCTACAAGTTCTTCCGCGCGCAGAGCGAAGGCGAGTCGCTCCTCGTCTATGGTCCCGAGGGCGACCGGCCGGTCGAGCGCTTCGACTTCGGCCGTCAGGCGAAAGAGGGCGGTCTCTGCCTCGCCGACTTCACCGCGTCGCGCGACTCCGGCCGCACCGACTACGTCTGCATGTTCGCGACCTCGGTCGGTCCCGGCGTGCGCGCGCTCGCCGAGGAGTGGAAGCATGCGGGCGAGTACTTGCGCTCGCACATCCTGCAAGTGCTGGCGCTCGAGAGCGCCGAGGCGTTCGCCGAGCTCTTGCACGCGAAGATCCGCGAGATGTGGGGTTTTTCCGATCCGACGGGTACGACCATGCAGGACCTCTTCAAGGCGAAGTACCGCGGGGTGCGCGTGTCGTTCGGCTATCCGGCGTGTCCGCGGCTCGAGGACCAAGTGCAGCTCTTCCGTCTCCTCGATGTCGAGCGGCAGATCGGCGTGCATCTGACCGAGGGCTTCATGATGGAGCCCGAGGGCTCCGTTTCCGCGCTCGTGTTCCATCATCCCGAAGGGCGCTACTTCAGCCTGAGCGCGGAGGACACGGAGCAGCTCGAGCAGCGCGTCGGCGCCGGCGGGGCGTAGAAGTACGCGAGCGCGGCATTCGCCGCACGATGCGCCGCGGCTGCGGAGATGTTGCGTCGCGCGCTCGAGTCGCACGCGCGTTGAGTCCGTCGGCTCTGCGCGAAGCGAAACGCCGCAGCTCAGGCGATCCACCTCGGCGCGCGGCGCGCAGTGCAAAAAAAAGGAGCCGCGGGTCTCCCCGCGGCTCCTTTGGGCGGCTCAGTCGAGAATGCCTGGATGCATTGGTGGCGGCGGTGGCGGAGGAGGAGGCGGCGGCGGTGGAGGCTGTGGAGGAGGCGGCGGTGGAGGCGGCGGCGGAGGAGGTGGCGGTGGAGGAGGCGGCGGTGGCGGCGGCGGCGGCGGTGGCGGTGGCGGGGCCGCAGGTGCGTTGAAGTACGGAATCGTGCGGCCGAGATGCTCGGGGAACGGGTTCACGGGCGCGGGCGCCGGCGGTGGCGGCTGGACGGCGGGCGGCGGCGGCGCAGGCTGCGCGACCTTCGGCGGCGCGTCGACGGGGTTGCCGCAGTCCGAGAGGACGACGAGGTGATTCGTGACGGGATCGAAGAAGCCGATCTCGCCTTCGTGCAGCTGACGATGCCAGTCGTTGTCGAGGATGCGCTCCTTCCCGCGACGGGCCCGCAGCAAGCGCCAGGTTCGATACTCCTCGGTGTCCGTGCTCGGGCGCGCGACCAGCGTGCCGAGAAAGCGTCGCGCCTCCTGCGGATCGTTCCGCTCGATCCAGCCGCCGCGATAGAGCGCCTCGGCGTAATCGCCGATCCGCCCGTTCAGCTTGCCGGCGTCGAGCATGCGGAGGAACTGCTCCGTCGAGCTCACCGGACGGCGTAGGTTGGCGAACTTCTGCGAGCGATAACGAGTATGGTCATAAGCATGGCCGGTCGCGGCGGCGCTCGCGAGCCAGACGGCCATGCCGATCGAGAGCATTCGTACGGCGGTCTTCATGCGTGGATCCTCCTTGCTTTCCCGGCGGCCGTCAGAGGGCGAACGTCTTGAAGACGGACATCGTCCCATAGACCCCGTAATCTCCGCCGCCGACGCCGAGCCTGAGCCCGGCATCCCACGACCGCTTGTAGACGCCGAGGACCGGACCGACCTGGAACTTCACGTCATCGTGATTGGGATTGCGCACGAAATCGCCGTCACGTCGCAGCTGCCCCTCGTTGTAGATGGTGGCCTCGGCGCCCGCGAAGAGCACGCAGTCCTTGGACGGGTCCGTGATCGGCGTGCTGAGATAGATCGTGCTCTGCCAGCGGTTGCTCTCGAAGCCGTACAAGCCGGCGACGGAGAGGTAGAGCCAGCGATCGCCGATCAGCTGCGCGGTGCTGAAGTCGCCGTCGATGATCGGATCGAAGATGTCGCCGAAGTAGCTGCCGCCGAGCACCGACAGCGTCGTGTTCGGCGCGACGTGAAACGCGAGGCCGCCCTCGCCGATCCCCGAGTCGCCTTCGTGAAACCGATCCGAGTTGATGACGTGTACGCCGGTGACGCGCGCGAGCAGCGACACGTAGTCGTGGACGCCGAGAGAGCCTTGCACGCCCTCCCATCCTTGTACGTACTCCTTGTTGCCGAACACTCCGCCGTAGAGCGTGAGCGCGGTGTGCTCACAGCGGCCGGACGCCGGCGCCATCAGGGTGAGGGCGACGATCCCGACGGCGATGCGGAGTACCCCTCGTGCTGTGCTCATCGTTCCCTTCCTTTCCACATCCTCAAGGTACATGGCAAAGCTCACAGGATGATGAACGGCGCAGACATTCAGCGCGCTTAAGCGTAGCGAGCAGCCGCGATATAGGCAACAGACTATCGTCAACCACTACGACGCCGTTGTCGCCGGACGCGCGATTACGTCCATCGACCCATTGGTGACGAACACGACCCGGTCGCTGATGCCGACGGCGCCGGCGACGCCTTGGAGCGCGCGCGCCAAGCGCGGCACGAGTAGCCGGAGGCGCGTCAACACGAACGCGACTGTCACGTACTGGCCGGCAGGCCGCACGGTGAGGACGTCGAAGCCCGCCGCGCGCAGCAAGGTCCGCACGCTACGCGGACTGTAGTAGCGCACGTGTTCCGGCGGCTTCAGCGACACCCAGCGGCGCCCCGACACGCGCGCCAGCAGGGAGCGGATGTTCGGCGTCATCACCAGGAGACGACCGTCGGGACGCAAGCGCGCCCGGACGGCGGCGAGGAACGGCAGCGGCGCGACGACGTGCTCGAGCACGTCGAGCATCACGATCGCGTCGAAGCGACGGCTGGCGCCGATCGCCTCGATCGATCCGACGTGCGCGTCGACGCCGCGCGTGCGCGCCTGTGCGACCGCCCAGGGATTCAGGTCGGCGCCGACGACGCGCGGCACGCCGAGCCGTTGCGCCTCGACGAGGAAGAGGCCGGGCCCGCAACCGATCTCGAGGAGGTCGTCGACGGGCCCGGTGCGCAGAAGCCATTCGAGACGCGCGCGAAACGAGCGCGCGTGCTGAAGAGCGTCCGCCGCGTAGTCGGCGTAGCCGACGCCGTCGCCCGCGAAGTACGCCTGTGATGCGTAGAGCGCCTGCAGCTCGTCGTCGGTCGGAAGCGGTGACAGCTGTCCGAGCTGGCAGCGCGCGCAATAGAGCAGCCGGTGGGTGCCCAGGTCGTAGCGCGCGCGCTGCGGCCCGCCGCAGAGCACGCACGCATCGGACGGCGAATGGTGTCGGATCATCGCTGACCTTCGCGGTATCGGTGCGGCGTTTGACCGAGCCGCGCCCGTCCTGAATATCGCCAAACTGTATGGAGCACGACATCTTCGAGATCATGTACTCGCTGCGGGCGATGCGACGGTTGAAGCCCGATCCCGTTCCGGAGGCGCTCATTTGGAAGGTCGTCGAGGCCGGCACGCAAGCGCCGAGCGGCGGCAACTCGCAACCGTGGCGCTTCGTCGTCGTGCAAGATCCGCAACTGAAGCGCTTCATCCAAGAGCGCTATCGTGCCGCGCTGAGTCTCTACCTGCGCGCCGGCGCCGACGCCGCGACCCGCCGTGCGAACGCCGCTGCGGCGCGCGATCAGGCGACGGCTGACACTGCGAAGAGCGCCGCTGCTACGTCGAGCGGCGCCGCGCCGTCCCCCGCGGCGGCGCGACGAGCGCGCGTCGCCGTCGCCGCGAACCATCTCGCCGACCACCTGCACGAAGCGCCAATCTTGCTCTTCGTCTGCCTCATGCCGCGCGACCTTCCGCTCCTCGGTGACCGCCCGCACCGTGGTCCCGCGATCTACGCGTCGATCTTTCCCGCGGTGCAGAACGTCCTCCTCGCCTGCCGCGCGCTCGGCCTCGGCGCTACACTCACGACGCTGCACCTCCTGCACGAGGACGAGATCAAGGAGCGGCTCGGTATCCCGACGGAGGTCGAGACGGTCGCACTCCTCCCGATCGGCTACCCCGTCGGCCGCTTCGGCCCGACGACGCGCAAGCCGCCCGAAGAGGTGACGTACTGGGACGGCTGGAACCAACTCCGCGCGAGGCGGTAACCGTCGCCGCGCGCGCCGACGCTTGCCACCCGCGCGCAACGTGCGCAGACTCGACCCCGTGAAGCGCCCGAGCCTCGACCGGACGAACATGCGGTTCTCGTTCACGTACGTTGCGGCCGGCCTCGCGCTCCTGTTCCTTCTTCAAGGCATTCTCGGCGGCTCGATGCCGGTCACGGTGCCGTACAGCCGCTTTCAGACGATGCTCGAGCAGGGGCAGATCGAGGAGGCGCTGATCGGGGCGACGAGCATTCGCTTCAAGCTGCGCGCGGACGCGCCGCTGCCCGACGACCTCCGCAAGATGCTCGAGCGCGGACAATCGCTCGCGACACGCTGGGCGGGGGCGGAGCCGGAGCGGCTTTTCGAGGTGAATCGGCTGCCGAACATCGACGACAACACGCTGCTCGAGGTGTTGACGCAAAAGGGCGTCGTCTTCGCCGGTCGCATCGAGAACACCTTCTGGCGCGACCTCCTGTTCGCGTGGATCCTGCCGCTCGGCATTCTGATGGCGATCTGGAGCTTCGCCGCGCGCCGTCTCACGCAGGGCGGCATCGGCCAGGCGCTCACGATCGGCAAGAACCGCGCGCGCATCTACAGCGAGCAGGACATCAAGGTCCGCTTCGACGACGTCGCCGGTATCGACGAAGCGAAGAGCGAGCTGCTCGAGATCGTGCAATTTCTGAAAAGCCCGGAGCGCTACCGCGAGCTCGGGGCGCAGATTCCGAAGGGCGTCCTGCTCGTCGGCCCGCCGGGCACCGGCAAGACGCTGCTGGCGCGTGCGATCGCCGGCGAGGCGGCGGTGCCGTTCTTCTCGATCAGCGGCTCCGAGTTCGTCGAGATGTTCGTCGGCGTCGGCGCCGCGCGCGTCCGCGACCTCTTCGAGCAGGCGAAGACCAAGGCGCCCTGCATCGTCTTCATCGACGAGCTCGACGCCGTCGGCAAGTCGCGCAGCGCCGCGCCCGCCGGTTTCGGCCGGCACGACGAGCAGGAGCAGACGCTGAACCAGCTCCTCGTCGAGATGGACGGCTTCGATCCGTCGCGCGGCGTGATCCTCCTCGCCGCGACGAACCGTCCCGAGGTGCTCGACCCGGCGCTCCTGCGCGCCGGCCGCTTCGACCGCCGGATCATCGTCGACATGCCGGACCTGCGCGGCCGCGTGAAGATCCTTCAAGTCCATCTCGCGAAGGTGCGCTACGCCCCGGGCTTGAATCTGGACGTGATCGCGTCGCGCACCCCCGGCTTCTCCGGCGCCGATCTCGCGAACCTGGTGAACGAAGCGGCGCTGCTCGCCGCGCGTCACGGCAAGCGACACGTCGAGCAAGCGGAGTTCGAGGAAGCGGCCGATCGCTTGACCGCGGGCATCGAGCGCCGCAGCCACGTGCTGTCGGACGCCGAGAAGAACGTCGTCGCGCACCACGAGGCAGGGCATGCGATCGTCGCGGCGCTCATCCCGGGCGCCGATCCGGTGCACAAGATCACGATCATCCCGCGCACGCTCGGCTCACTCGGCTACACCATGCAGCTGCCGGTCGAGGAGCGCGTGCTGCAGAGCAAGCCCGAGCTCGAGGGGCGCCTCGCCGTCCTTCTCGGCGGTCGCGCCGCCGAGGAGCTGGTCTTCGGCAGCATCACCACCGGCGCCCACAACGACATCGAGCGCGCGACGCAGATCGCCCGCCATATGGTGTGGGAGTTCGGCATGAGCGACAAGGTCGGCCCGCTGAGCTTCGTCACCGCCGACCGCGCGCAGTACGTCCGCACGGTCAACGGTCTCGCCGGCCGCGATCTTCCGGTCAGCGAGGCCACCGCCGAGCTCCTCGACGCCGAGGTTGCCGTCCTCGTCCGTGCCGCGCACGCGCGCGCCACCGAGATCCTCGCCGGCAAGCGCGCCAATCTCGAGCATCTTGCCAGCATCCTTCGCGAGCACGAGACCCTCGAGGGCGACGAGCTCCGGCGCATCCTCGCCGACGCCGCCGCCGCGCCCGCCGCCGCACCAGAAGCCGCGTCACCGGCGGCCGACGCTCCGCCCGCGCGCCGCGCTGTCAGCTGACGCGTCCCGCGCGGCGCGCACTGACAGGAGAGTCCGTCGGCGGGGGGACGCGGTAGTCGCTGGCCGCACCCGACGTGCGCAAGATGGGTAAGTGTGCGCACCACGGGTGCAGCCAGCGACTGCCGCGTCCCCCCGACCACCGCCACTGCCTGCGCGCGCCGCACGACAGCGTCGCTGCCGGCGTCGCGGTGCCGCGCGTGAGTAGTGTGTACGCCACCGGGGCGGCGCGGCCGCACCGAGTTCGCGCGCGTGCCGCCACTGCCGAGCGCGCAGCACGACGGCGCGCGCCGGTGGCATCGGTCACGCGCTGCCCGGCGGGGTGGAGGGACGCGGGGTCGTCTGCTGCACCCGTGGTGCGTACACTTACCCATCTTGCGCACGTCGGGTGCAGCAGACGACCCCGCGTCCCTCCACCCCGCCGCGAAGAACGCGACGCGACGCCTCAGGAGTGCGCGGCGTCGCGCAGAGGCTCGATCTGCAACGGCGGCGGCTCGAGCGCGACGAGGTCTTCGAACTGGCGGCGAAACTCCTCGAGCGACATGTGCGCCGTCGCCGCGAACTTCGCGAGCTCGTGCGGGTCGTCGAAGTCGTCGCGCCGCAGGCGGATCATGTAGCGGCGGGCGATTGCGTAGCGGGTCGATGCGACGTCGACGAGGCGAACGCGTGCACGGCCGGTCGTCGGATCGAGCAGCTCCGCGAACGGGACCGGTACGAACTGGCCGCGTTGCATCGAGATCATCACCGCGTTGCCGCCGGCGAGGAGGTACTTGGCGGCGCAGTAGCCGAGGTCGCGGGTATACTCCATGTCGAACGGGATCGGATCGGCGCAGCGGAGCTCGTAGCCGATGTTCTTGGCGGCGATCGGTTCCTTCAGGCCGAACTCGCGCAGGCGCGCCTGGACGGCGTGCTTCAGGATCTCGCCGAGATCGACCTCGGCGATGCGCACGTTGCCGTGTGCGTCGCGCTCGACGTCGTCGAGATGCGCGAGGTCGGCGGGGTCGATGCCGAGGACGACGCCCTCGGCGATCACCGCCACGCCGTCGCGCCGGCCGTAGCTCATCCGCTTGATGATCGCGCCGACGAGGGTGTCGACGATCGATTTCAGCTTGAAGCGCTCGCCGCCGAACTCCTCCGGGATGAGCGTCAGCGTGGCGCCCGCCGCCTTGCCGATGCCGAGTGCGAGGTGTCCGGCCTTGCGGCCCATCGCGATGACGAAGTACCAGCGTGACGTCGTCTTGGCGTCGACCATGAGATTTTTCACGATCTCGACGCCGTAGTGGCGCGCGGTCTGGAAGCCGAAGGTGTCGACTTGCGCCGGGAGATCGAGATCGTTGTCGATCGTCTTCGGCACGTGCACGACGTGGATGCGCCCTGCCGACACCTGCTCGAGGCGCATCGCCGAGAACGCCGTGTCGTCGCCGCCGATCGTGATCAGCTGCGAGACGTTGAGGCGCAGGAGCGAGATGACGGCGTTCTCGAGGTGCTGCGGATCGAGCGTCGGGTTGGCGCGCGAGATGCCGATGTGCGAGCCGCCGCGGAAATGGATGCGGCTCACGTCGTCGATGCCGAGCAGACGCACGTGCTCGATGTCGCCGTGCATGATCCACTCGAAGCCATCACGCACGCCGAGGACGTCGACGCCATCGAGGTTGCTGCGGATCGTCGCCGCGCCGATGACGCTGTTGATCCCCGGCGCCGGTCCGCCGCCGACGAGGATCGCGAGGTTTTTTCGTTCGCTCATGACGCGGTCGGCGGAGGCGATCGTCAGCTGCCGGGGACGATCTTGAACACCTCGCCGCCCTGGTCGACGATGTAGAGCTCGCCGCGCGCGTCCTCGCCGAACGAGGTCACGCTGTCGATGGAGAGGGCGCCCGGCGGATCGAGGTCGGCCGTCCGGTCGTCGAGATTCTGCGCGTCGCCGCCGCTCACGCCGGAGAACGTGCGGATGAAGGCCGAGCAGTAGTCGGAGTAGAAGTATGTGCCTCGGAGGTCGGGCAGCGCGCAGCCGCGGTACACGAACCCGCCGGTGATCGAGCAGCCCTGGCCGTGGTCGTACTCGAGGACCGGCATCGTGTAGCCGGTCGGTGGGTCGGGGCAGGTGGGATTGGGAGTCGGATCGAAGCAGTGGCGTCCTTCGAAGACGTTCCATCCGTAGTTGAGCCCGCCGACGCCGGCCGGCTGCACGTCGACCTCTTCCCACGAGTCTTGACCGACGTCGGCGGTGTAGAGCTCGCCGGTCGCACGGTCGAAGCTGAAGCGCCACGGGTTACGCAGGCCGTACGCCCAGATGAGATTGAAGGGATCGCCCGCGCCCGGGAAGGGGTTGCCGGCGGGCATCGCGTAGTAGGGCGGGCTGTCGACGTCGACGTCGATGCGGAGGTGCTTGCCGAGCATCGTCATGAGGTTTTGTCCGCTCTCGAGCGGGTCGCCGCCGCCGCCGCCGTCACCGGTGCCCGCGTAGAGATAGCCGTCGGGGCCGAACGCGAGCTGTCCGCCGTTGTGGTTGCCGGCGAACTGGTGATCGATCGTGAGCAGGATCTTCTCGCTGGTGTCGTCGGCGAGGTCGGGGTTGCCGCTCACCTGGTAGCGGGCGATCGTGATATCGCCGTCGGTGTTGTTGTAGTAGACGAAGAAGCGCCCGTTGTTCTCGTAGTCGGGATGGAAGGCGACGCTCAGCAGGCCCTGCTCGCCGCCGAAGCGAACCTTGTTCTCGATGGCGAGGAACGCCGTCGGCAGCAGGATGCCGTCCTTGATGACGCGGATGCGTCCGTCCTGCTCGACGACGAAGACGCGCCGCGGGTCGAGCGGCGGCGCGGCGACGTGCAACGGGTTGGAGAGGCCGGAGGCGACCCGCACCGAAGCGATGCTCGTGCCGGTGACGCTCGGGACGCCGGCGCAAATCGCCGACGTGTTCTCGAGCTGGCAGGTATCCGAGCAGCCGTCGTTCGGCAGGGTGTTGCCGTCGTCGCACTCCTCGCCGCGCTCGACGACGCCGTTGCCGCAGACGGCCGGCGTGATCGTGCACGAGACGGGCGGCGGCGCCTTCTTCGCCGTCACCTTGCCGACTTGGTTGCGCGTGAAGGCGGTGAACTCCGCGCAGTAGACGTCGCCGCCGACGGTGAAGCGCACGCTGATCGGACCCTGTGGTTGCGTCACCTGGTACGGCCACGCGCTACCCCTGCCGCCGACGGTCACGCTGCCGCCCTTGCTGCCCGCCTTGAACACGACCTTGCGAATGCCAGTCGAGACGTTGAAGTCGAGGTACTTGTATCCTCGGCTTCCCGGAGGGCGTCCGACGCCGACCCAGAACGACGGATCGAGGACGATCGGGCCGGTCGCGCCGTCGCCGGGATTCTCGCCCAGGAACTCGATCGTCGCGCCGACGTTGCGCGGATCGGCGGCGCCGGTCGGGTCGATGGCGAAATCGCGCGTGGCGGTGAACGTCACCCGACGCCGCGCGGTATTGGTCGGCGGATCCTTGAGGGACAAGCGATCGCCCTCGATCGGATGATCCGCGGCGAGCGACGCGGTGGCGACGAGTGCGACGAGCAGGGTGACGAGGCGCGGGTGACCCGACATGCTGACCTCCTCGCACGACTCTAGTGAAGTCGTTTCGCGGACTCAATTGCAGAGTTGCAGGGCGGCGGACGTCGGCGCCGCCGTGCGACACGCGGCGCCAAGGGACGTGCGCTCTAGGGCTCGCCGAAAGACACGCCGAGGTCGCGTGCGACCTCGATGAGATAATAGTCGCGCGGGACACGGCGTAGCGCACCGACGGCGTCGGCGATCGGCACCGCGACGACGTGCGAGCCTTGCAAGGCGACCATGACGCCGAAGCAGCTCTTTTCGACCAGGCCGACGGCGATGGTACCGAACGCGGTCGCGAGCACGCGGTCGGTGTTGGTGGGCGCGCCGCCACGTTGCAGGTGGCCGAGGACGACGCAGCGTGCTTCCTTCCCGGTCCGCCGCTCGAGCTCCGTCGCGACGAGGGTGCCGATGCCGCCGAGCTTCGCCTCGCGCTCGGCCATCATCGTCGCCAATACCTCGCCGCCGACGGGCGCGGCGCCCTCGGCGACGACGACCATCGTGAAGTGCCGGCCGGCGTCGTCGCGCGCACGCACCGCGCCCGCGACGACCTCGAGGTCGAACGGGATCTCCGGGATGAGGATCACGTCGGCGCCGCCGGCGATGCCACCGTAGAGCGCGATCCATCCCGCGTGGCGGCCCATCACCTCGAGGACCATCACGCGCCGGTGGCTGTACGCCGTCGGGTGGAGGCGGTCGAGGGCCTCGGTCACCATCGCGACCGCCGAGTCGAAGCCAAAGCTGAAGTCGGTCGCCGAGAGATCGTTGTCGATCGTCTTCGGAATACCGACGACGGGGATCCCCGCCTGCGCGAGCTGGAGCGCGATTGACAGCGTGCCGTCGCCGCCGACGCATACGAGCGCGCCCACGTCGAGCGTCCCCAGCGTCGCGCGCACGCGGTCGATCAGCGCTGGGTCGATCGCATGACGGACGCCGAGATCGGTCTTGGCCGCGAAGCTGCCGCGGCTGCTGGTGCCGAGGATCGTGCCGCCGCGGCCGAGAATGCCGGCGGTGTTCACGTGGTCGAGTACGACCGCGGTCTCGGGATGCAGCAGGCCGTCGAAGCCGTCCTGGAACCCCACGACGCGCATGCCGCGTCGTGCGGCGGCGCGGTGCACGGCGCGAATCACCGCGTTCAGGCCGGGCGCGTCGCCGCCGCCGGTGACGATGCCGATGATCATCGCACGTAGATCTGTTCGGTGTACTGCTTCACCATGCGGTGCGTGTTGAAGACCGGCAACAGCGACCGCATCGACGCGCGCACGCGCGCCAGCCAGCCGACGGGAATCCCGCGCGCGTCGCGGCCATAGAAGAGCGGGATGACCTCGGTCTCGAGGACGCGGTAGAGCGCCTCGGCGTCCGCATCGTCTTGCGTCTTCGGGTTGCCGTCGAGGTGATCGCCGACCGCCCAGCCGTTCGCGCCGTCGCAGCCCTCGAGCCACCAGCCGTCGAGGACGCTGACGTTCAGGCCGCCGTTGGCGACGACCTTCTGCCCGCTCGTGCCGCTCGCCTCGAGCGGACGGCGCGGCAGGTTGAGCCACACGTCGCAGCCTTGGACGAGCCGCCGCGCGAGCGCGACGTCGTAGTTCTCGAGGTACACGATGCGCCCGAGGTGCTCGACCGGCTGCCGGATGCGTGCCAGCTCCTGCAGCGTGCGCTTCGCCTCGTTGTCGAAGGGATGCGCCTTGCCGGCGAGCACGAATTGCAGCGGCCGGTCGCCGTCGCTGATGAGCCGCACCATGCGCGCCGGATCGTGGACGATCAGACTGAGGCGCTTGTACGTCGCCATGCGGCGCGCGAAGCCGACGGTGAGGACGTCGGGGGCGAGGAGCGCGTCCGCCGCGTCGATGAAGCTCTCGTCCTCGCGGTTACGGACGCGCGTCGCATGCGCGTGCGCGCGCACGGCGGCGACGAGATGGCGCCGCAGTTGGCTGCGCAGCTCCCAGAGCGCCTCGTCGGGAATCGCGTCGATGCGTGCGGGAAGCTCGGGGTCGTCGGGACGGGACTCCCATCCCGAGCCGAGGTATTCCGCGAGCAGCGCGCGCGCGGCGGGGGCGGTCCACGTCGGCACGTGGATGCCGTTCGTGACGTGCGTGATCGGCACCGCGCTCGCATCCGGCGCTTTCCAGAGGTCGCGCCACATCTCGCGGCAGACCTCGCCGTGCTTGCGACTGACGCCGTTCGTCGAGCGCGCGAATCGCATCGCGAGCGGCGTCATGCCGAACGGCTCCCACGGCTCGTCGTGGCGGCGCCCATAGCGCAACAGCGTTTCGCGCGTGATGCCGAGGTCGGTCCAGTAGTCGGCGAGATAGGTGTCGAGGAGCTCGACGCCGAACACGTCGTGGCCGGCGGTGATCGGCGTGTGCGTGGTGAAGACGCAGCGCGCGCGCACGCGCGCTTCCGCCTCGGCGAGCGAGGCGCCCGTCGCGAGCTCCTCGCGCAAGAGCTCGAGCGTGAGGAACGCCGAGTGCCCCTCGTTCATGTGAAAGACCGCGGGGCGGATGCCGAGCGCGCGCAGCGCGCGCACGCCGCCGATGCCGAGCGTCAGCTCCTGGACGAGACGCGTGTCCTGGTTGCCGCCGTAGAGGTGGCCGGTGATCCAACGATCGCGGTCCTCGTTGTCGTCGCGATTGGTATCGAGGAGGTAGAGCGGCACGCGCCCGATGCGGACGTGCCAGATGCTGAGGTGCACCGTGCGGTGCGCGATCGAGATCGTCACCGAGAGCGGCGCGCCCCCGGCGCCGATGACGCGCTCGATCGGCAGCGCGGCGACGTCAAGGTCGACGTAGCGCTCGTTCTGCCACGAGGACCGGTCGAGGTCCTGGAGGAAGTAGCCCTGCCGGTAGAGCAATCCGACGGCGACGAGCGGCAGCCCCAAGTCCGACGCCGACTTGAGATGATCGGCGGCGAGCACCCCGAGACCGCCGGCGTAGATCGGCAGCGACTCGTGGATCGCGAACTCGGCGGAGAAATAGGCGACCGGTCGCTCGGCCATGAGGTTCGGCGCCAGGCTCTCCGCCCACGACGACGGCGCGCCCATCTCGGCGGCGAAGCGGGTCAGCAGATCGCGGGCGCGGGCGCGGAAAAGCGGGTCGACGTCGAGCTCGGTCAGCCGCGCGAGCGGCGTCGTGTCGAGGAGCCGGCGCGGGTTGTGACCGGCCTCCTCCCAGCGCGACGGGCTGATGTCGCGGAAGAGCTCGGGCCCGTCTTGCTGCCAACTCCACCAATAGTTGCCGGCGAGCTCGCGAAGCTCGCGGAAGAGCGGCGGAAATATGCCGGATTCAATGCGATTGGAAGCCCCATCCATGGGGTTCGACAGTACTGGCCCAATTTCCGATCCGCAACGTGCAAAGCAGCTGCGTACGGCTCGTCAGTACCCGGACGTCAGATTCACCGTCGGCGTCCCGGCCGTCGTGATCGTCGGCGGCGGTACGCACGCGTTGCTCCACACGATCGTCCGCGTGGTGACGACGCCGTTCGTGCCGTCGGCGAGCGCGGTCGTGACGTGGAACTCGAAGGGCGACGTCACACCCGGCGTCGGCGGACCGACGTTCTCGACGGTGCCGCGGATCGCCAGGATCAGGTGATCGTGGTCGACGTGATACGTCCCGTCGGTGTGCCAGTTGGGATCGCTCGGATCCAGGCCGTAGCCGCCGATGTGCGCATGCTGATCGCGGTACGTGAGGAACTCGTGGCGATCGTACGTGAGCTCGAGACTGTTCGGCGCGCCCGCGGGATCGGTGATTGCGTAGATGCTCGCTTGATCGGGGGTGAGGAGCTGCATGAGGAAGCCCTGCGCGTTGTAGATGGTGACGTCCTGGGGGCCGAAGAGGAGCGGATAGGTCATGCCGATGCCGCTGAAGATCATGTGCTGCGAGATCGCCGAGATGTCGACCGGGAAGTACACCGTGCCGTCGCTGCCGACGGCGGCGCGATAGCAGGTAGCGGTCGTCTCACCGTCGCCCTCCGCGAGCGCGATCGGCGCCTGCAGCGTGGTGAAATCGGTCGGCGCGATGTTGACGATGGTGTCGTCGTCCTTCTTCACGCGAATGCGCGTCGGGCCGGGCGGCACGTTCGCGGGCACCGTGATGGGCAGCTGCGTCCTCGTCACGCCGTCGGCGAGGTCGCGCTTGCGCACCGCGGTCGCGTAGGTGGCGACGACGCCACCGGTGGTCAGATCGCCGAAGCCCACTCGGTACGTCTTTCCGGCGTCGAGGGATCGGTTGAAGATCGTCACGGTGTATCCCGGAGGAGCGAACGCCGGCCGCACGGTGGCGTACGGCGGTGGCGGCTTGTTGCAGCCGCATCCCGCGTCCGCCGCGGCGGTTCGCATGAGCAACGCGGCGACGGTGACAGCGACGGCGACGGATACGGTGCGCATGGACCCTCCTCGGGCGCGAGCTCGAATGCAGGCAGCGTGAGCAATTCACCGACCAGCGCCGGAAGTCAGACGACTCACGGAGTTGAGCGGGCCGTGAGCGCGACCGCTGTGCCGCTGCGGTCACACTGGGCCGCCCGATCGAGCCGAGCTGTCACCCGACACGCCGCGCGCACGCGGCGCGCACCCGCGGCCAGAGCTCAGTCAGCGCGCCGTGCGTTCGGGAGCGCCGGACCAACGCCAGGCGACGGTCGCCCGGCTGATGCCGAGGAGTAGACCGGAGAGTGCCTTCGGATGCACGAAGAGCGTGTCGGTCGCTGCGGCGCCTGGCGCGCCCGACCACTCAGCTGCGGCGTGGGCTTCGAGGCGCGCGATGATCGGCGCCAGGTCGGATGCCTCGAGGAAGCACATGTAGAGGCACTCGCCGCGCTTCGCCATGAACCGTCCCATCGTCTTGGCGGAGTCGTGGGGCGTGACGCACTCGATGCGGTCGAGGCGCGTCGCGGGCTCGAACATGGCGAGGACGCCGCGGTACCCGAACTCCGCGCTCTCGATCGGACAGTACCGCTCGGGAGCGAGGCCGAACACGTCCGCGTACCGCGCGCTCGCGGCGGCGTAGTCGGCGACGAGGTTCGTGACCTCGTAGAGATGGCCGGCAAGCCCGACGCCGGGCCGGTCCGCGAGCGGTGAGACGACGCAGCGGAGGCCGTGATCTCCCGTCGCCTCGGGGGCGAGAAAGAGC
>JBGPOW010000048.1:0-23543 GCA_041488235.1 Binatia bacterium | reverse complement strand
GGGCGAGCGCGACGAAGCGCCGATGCTCTTCATCGGTGAGAAGGTCGGGCGCCAGCACGCCGAGGATCCCGAGGTCGACATCGCCGTCGATCCCCTCGAGGGGACGAACCTCTGCGCCACCGGCGAGGGGAACTCGATCGCGGTCCTCGCCGCCGCGAACAAAGGCGGGCTCCTCCATGCGCCCGACTGCTACATGGAGAAGATCATCGTCGGCCCGTCGGCGAAGGGCGCCGTCCACCTCGACGCGACGCCGAAGGAGAACCTGACGGCGATCGCCAAGCGTCTCGGCCGCGGCGTCAAGGACTTGGTCGTGATCGTCCTCGACCGCCCGCGCCACGAGAAGCTGATCGAGGACATCCGCAGCGCCGGTGCGCGCATCCGCCTCATCTCCGACGGCGATCTCTCCGCCGGCATCGCCGCCGCCGTCCGGCGCACCAACGTCCACGCCGTCATGGGCACGGGCGGCGCGCCCGAGGGTGTTCTCGCCGCGGCGGCGATCCGTTGCCTGAACGGCGGCATGCAGGGTCGCCTCGTGCCCACGAAGGAAGGCCAAGAAGACCGCATGCGGGAGATGGGCATCACCGACCCGAAGCGCATCTTCACCGAGCGCGACCTCGCGCCCGGCCCCGAGATCATGTTCGCGGCCAGCGGTGTCACTGACGGCAGCTTCATGCGCGGCGTGCGCTTCTTCGGCCACGGCTCGCGCACGAGCTCGCTCATCATGTCGCTCACCGATCACATGATCCGCTTCATCGACACTGTACGCCTCGACGGCACCCCCGACGTCGTCGTCGAGTTCTGAGCGGCAGCTCCCGGACGCGACCTCAGAGCCGCCGCTTCAGTTCCCGCTCGAGCTCGACCGCGACGACGCGATTGGCGCGTCGACCGTAATGGGTGCGGTCCTGGCCGCGGTCGATCTGCTCCGCTGGAACGCGCGCCAGCGCCGGTCCGAGATCGATGCAGTCGATGCCGTCGCACAGCCGCTCGACGACGCGCTGCCAGTTCCGCTCGCTCTGGCGAATGTGGCGCAGCTCGTGCGACTCGGGCAGCAGCACCAACGCGAATCGCTTGCGGCGGGCGCCGGTCTCGTCGCGCATCGCCTCGAAGATCTTGCGTGATACCCGCATCGCCTCCGAGTCGAGATCGATGTGGTCGACATGCATGCTGCGCAGGAGCTGCCCCCGCGCGTACGTGAAATAGAGGCTTGCCGCGATCTTCCACAACACGAGGTCGCCGATCACGAGCGGCGATTCGTATTTCGTCCGGAAGTAGAAGCGGTCGTACGCGCGCAGATGATGCCGCAGGGTATCGCTCAGCCCCAATGCGTTGGCCGAGTAGACGTCCGATCCGACCTCGTACGGCCCGCGGACCAACGCGAGGCGTCCGCCCTCGATCACGAAGCGCGGCATCACCGTGTGCGCGTTCCAGCTCCGCCGCGCGACGGATCGGATGGTGTTGACGTCGCGCCAGAGATCGGCCGTCGGGACGAAGACCAGCAGCGCGACGTCGTAGTCGGTCGAGCGCGTGACCTCGCGGAACCGCAGCAATGCTTGTCCCATTCCGTAGCCGTCGACCCCGAGGTTTACGACCTCCAGATCGGCGGCGCCGGCGCCGAGGACGGTCGGCCAGGCCTCTTCCTGGCGCACCCGGCTGCCGCTCGCGTACGACTCGCCGAAGACGAGGACGCGTCGCCGACCGTGCGGCGCCTGCGGCGTCGTGTCGGTCGTCGACCGCGCGCCGATGTTGTTGGAGCGCCACCAGCCGTGCGGCGACGTCGCGTGCTCGAGCGGCGCGTACCCGAGGAGCGGATCCTCGCGAAAGACGCCCTCGAGATCGGCCCATGCGACGGCGTCGTCGCTGCGAATTGCCGCCGGCTGCGCCGCGGCAGCCGCGGGATCCCCCGACGTCGGAGCCGCCGCCACGGCGGCTTGTTTTGCCGATGCGGGCACATCCGTGCGCGCCGTCGACGCCTGCAGGGGAATGACGCGCACCGGCGGCAGCTCACGGCCGAGCAGCGTGCCATAGGCGGTGAGCGAGGGCCGGATGAAGACTCGAGCGACTCCCTCGAAAAGCACGACCGACAGCACGGTGGAAACGACGAGGAGCGCGAGCTTCCCGGCCATGGTGCTCGGCGGACGCGCGCTCAGTACGCGTTCTGCAGCGACGCGTCGAGCGCGAGCACGCGACGACGCTTTTCGGTGACGAAGCCCTTGTCGACGAACCACGCGACCGTGCGCCGGAGCGTATCGCGCGCGGAGCGGTACGTGTAGCCGAGCTCGCGCTCGGCGCGCGAGCTGTCGAAGTAGCCGTACTTGCCGGCGAACTCGTCGACCTGACTGCGATCGAGGAGCGGCCGCGAGCCGGTCACCTTGCTCACGAGCTCCATCGCACCGGCGAGGGCGCGCAGGACCGGGATCGGCAGCTTGATCGCGGGCGCCTTCACTCCGGTCAGCTCCGACAGTAGATCGAAGAGGCCTTTCACCGTGACGTTCTCGCCGGAGACGATGTAGCGCTCGTAGTCGCCGCCGCGGTCCATCGCGAGGAGCGCGCCGCGGGCGACGTCCTCGACGTCGACGACGCCGAACCCGCCCTCGAAGTAGATCGGCATGCCGCGCTCGATGAAGTCGGCGACCTGACGCACGGATTCGCTGATCTTCCAGAAGCGCGGCCCGAGAATGAAGCCGGGGTGGATCGAGCTGAGCGGCAGCTGCGTGCGGCGCGCGATCGCGAACGCCTCGTGCTCGGCGGCGATCTTGCCGCGCACGTAATGGGTATGCGGGCTGGTGTTGAAGTAGGTCTCGTCGAGCGATCGATCGGGTGTGTCGAGGAAGCCCACCGTGCCCGTCGTGCTCGTGTAGAGCACCTTCTCGACGCCGGCTTTCGCCGCCGCCTCGAGCACGTGGCGCGTGCCCTCGAGGCTCGGCTTGATGATGTCGCGCTCCGGGTCGCGCGACCACATCACGAACCCCGCCGCCGTATGGTAGACGCGGCCGCAACCCGCGACCGCGCGCGCCGTCGACTCGGCGTCGAGGATGTCGCCGCGGACGATCTCGATGTCGAGGGCGCGAAGCGGCTCGGGATCGGCGCTGGCGCGGATCATCGCGCGCACGGGCTCGCCGCGCTCGACGAGGAGACGGCAGATGTTGTTGCCGACGTGGCCGTTGGCCCCGGTCACCAAGGTGGGCTTCATGTCGGAGCTCCTCTCGCAGGGGTTGGGTGGGCTCTTGTGTGGTGCCGGCGCACTGCGAAGTCAACTGCGCGGCTTGATCGCGGGTCGAACGCGCGCTAGCCGATCGCATGCCGCGCGTCTCGATCGTCATCGTGAACTACAACGGCGGAGCGCTGCTGCGCGATTGTGTGATGAGCCTCGCGGCGCAGACGTACCGCGACTTCGAGGCGATCGTCGTCGACAACGGCTCGACCGACGATTCGCTCGACGCGGCGCGGGGCGTGCTCGGCGCGGCGACGATCGTCCACCTCGACACCAACGCCGGCTTCGCGCGCGGCAACAACCTCGGCATCGGCCGTGCGACCGGCGATCTCGTCCTGACCCTCAACAACGACGCCAGCCTCGCGCCCGGCTGCCTCGCGGAGCTCGTCGCCGCCGCCGACCGCCGCCCGGACGCGGGCATGTTCGCGCCGCGGATTCTCGTCTCGACCGATCGGTCGCGCATCGACTCCGCAGGCCTCCTCCTCTACGCCGACGGCGTCTACCGCGCGCGTGGCTGGCAGGAGCTCGACGGGCCGCGCTTCGGCGACGAGATGGAGGTGCTCTTCCCGTGCGCGTCGGTTGCGCTCTACCGGCGGACGATGCTCGACGACGTCGGGCTCTTCGACGAGGACTACTTCCTCTATCTCGAGGACGGCGACCTCGGCATGCGCGGACGGCTACGCGGCTGGCCGTGCTGGTACGTGCCGAGCGCGGTCGCCTATCACCTGAAGAGCTCGACTGCCGGGAAGCACTCGAAGGTGAAGGCGTACTACGTGGAGCGCAACCGGATCTTCAATCTCATCAAGCACACGCCGCTGCCGATCGTCGCCGTGAGCCCGCTCGCGACGGCATATCGTTACGCGCTGCAGGCATTCGCTGCGCTCACCGGCCGCGGCGCGTCCGGCGGCTTCGTCCGCGACTACTCGCGGCGCGAGCTGCTCGGGATCCTGCTGCGGAGCTACGCGAGCGCGCTGCGCGCCACGCCGGCGATGTGGCGCAAGCGGCGCGCGATCTACGCCCGCCGCCGGCTCTCTCGGCGCCAGATCTACGCGCTCTTCGTCCGCTACCGGCTGCCCGCGCGCGATCTCGCGTTCAAGGACTGATCCGCGCTCCGCGCCGCCCTCAGGCCGTCAGCGGCAACGTGACGCGCCCGGTGCCGCGGATGTCGGACAGGATGCCGAGCTTGCGGTAACGATCCTCCGTGCGCTCGGTGACGAGGCCGAGGCGGCAGAGGTTCGGCATCACCGTGTGCATGTAGACCTCGCTGTTGATGGCGTGCCAGTTCGGCAGGCCGTGGACCACGCGGACGCACGCCTCGGGGTCGAGGCCGTACTTGGGCGCGAGGTCGTGCAGCATGTCGAGCTGCTGGTTGGCGTTCAGCGCCTCCAGGACCTCGAAGGCGAACTCCTCGAACTCGACCATCTCCTCCGGCGTCGCGTCCTCGACCAAGCGCCGCATCGTGAGGATGCCGAACGCGGCGTGGCGGGCCTCGTCGAGCTCGACGCGGCGGAGCATCTCCTTCAAGAGTGGGTTCGTCGTCATTTGCTTGATGATGTCGAAGATGCCGACGGCGACACCCTCGAAGAGACACTGCATGCCGAGGGTCTTCAACTTCCAGGTGCGCGCCTCGAGGAGCTTGTCGAGGAGGAACTTGATCGTCGGGCTGATGGGGTAGACGACGCCCATCTTGCGCGACAGGAACTTCGAGATCACCTCGACGTGGCGCACCTCGTCGATCACCTGTGAGCCGGCGTAGAACTTTTGGTCCATCGTCGGGCAGGCGTTGGTGAGCTGGCCGCAGAGCTGCAGCGCCGCCTGCTCGCCGTGGAGGAGCTGCGACATCGTGTGGGAGAACTCGTCCCACGCCGCCTCGCGGCAGGTGTCGTCGTCGGCGCCGACGCTGGCGAGGACGCCGGCGAGGAGCGACGCGCCCTCTTTCGGCAGGAACCATTCCTCACGCGGCATCGGGATCGACCAATCGAGATCGGTCTCGGCGTTCCACTGCGCGCGCTTGCCGCGCTCGTAGAGGTCACGCAGCTCCGAGACCTCGCTGCCGTATTCCCACGTCCAGTGCAGCGCCAGCGGGACCTCGACGTCAACGCGCCGGCGTAGCGCGGCGATCTGCTCCTCGTCGACGTGCTCGAGGATCTCGAAGTCTTCGATCATGCGGCGTTGCGCGGGCATCAGTTTTTCCATCGGACACTCCTCGAAAGCTTGTGACGAGCTCGCCGGCGAGGCGGCGGAGTCGTCGCAGGTTGACGGCGTCTGGGTCGGCGAGCAACTGATCCTCGGCGCCGTAGAGCAGGCAGAGGATCATGGTGGCGAGGTCGACGTTGGCGTCGTGGCAGCGGGCGCGATCGGGCAGGCGATCGAGCAGTGCGGTGAGCTCGTCGGTCATGTAGCGCGTGAGCGCGGCGAGCCGGCGTCGGAGCTGCGGACGGCGCAGCGCCGCGACGCCGATCTCTTGAAAGAGCACGTTGCGGTCGCGGTCCGTCGGCGCCTCGAGAAAGAGAAAGTCCAAGGCGCGCTCGATCGCGCGCTCGGGATCGAGGATGTCGAGCTCCGCCTTCAACGGTCCGCGCGCGTCGTCGACGATCTGGTCGACGGCGGCGATCAGCAGGTCTTCCTTGGACTCGAAGTAGTGGTGGACGAGCCCCGCGGGCAAATTCGCGCTCGCCGCGATCCGCTGCACCGACGCCTCGGCGAGGCCGTGCTCCACGATCGCGGCGCGCAGGCCGTCGATGATCTGCCGGCGGCGCGGCTCGGCGAGGCTCGGTCGACCCATGCGTAGATTGGTTATCAGACCAACCTATCAACGTCAACGGGCATGTTCCGACATGACGATTGTCCTGGACAGGAAGTGGCGGCGGCGGTCGCCGACTTTTGGCGTCGCGAGCCGTCTGGTAGGTTCCTGCCGTGAATGGCGCCGCGCCGGCGGTGCGCGCTCATTCGCCGAGAGCCCTCGCGTGTTGCTGAGTCGCTTACCGGACGGCCAAGCGGAGATCTTCGCGTCGATCCAAGGCGAAGGAGTCACCTGCGGGGTGCCCAGCGTCTTCGTGCGACTCTCGCTCTGCAATCTCGCGTGCACGTGGTGCTTCGTTCCCGAGACGCCGATCTTGATGTCGGACTGGTCGTGGCGCCCGTTGAGTGCGATTGGTCTGGGTGCACACGTCCTCGGTGTGCAACGACCCGCGAAAGTCGGTGGTCACCTGCAGCTGGTCCGGGCAGTCGTTACGGCGCGGCACGTTCGCGAAGCGCCGACCGCATGGATCAACGGTCACCTACGGTGTACGCCCGACCACAAGTTCTGGCTTACGGGCAAGGACAACGATGGTCGATCCGGCGTACATTCTGGTTGGCGCGAGGTGGAGCGCGCCGTCGGCCACCGGGCGTTGTTTACGACCGAACCCGTTGCGCTGGAAGGGGCCCGACCCGCGAAGCGAACTCTTCTCGAAGACGGACTCGGCCACCATCCGCATGCGAGTCGTGACATCCATAGCGTAGACGCGTCCGGACACACGGAGCCTGTCGTTACGCTCACGACCAGCGCAGGTTCGTTCATTGCCGGTGGTTACGTCGTGAAGAATTGCGACACGAAGTATACGTGGGATTGGGCGCATTTCGACCGCGACTCAGAGACGATCAACGTCACCCCGGAGCGCGTCGCGCGATCCGTCTCGGACCACGCTCAGGGGGGAGCGAAGAACGTCGTCATTACGGGCGGCGAACCCTTGTTGCAGCAGCGTGAGCTCGCGCAGCTCGCCCGACGGCTCCACTGCGAGAGTCTGCGCATCGAAATCGAAACGAACGGCACGATCGCGCCCGCGGAGGCGCTCGCTGCTTACGTCGATCAGTGGAACGTGTCGCCCAAGATCGCTAGCTCTGGGAATGCGGCGAGGGAGAGCGAACGCCCCGAGGTGATCGCATGGTTCGCCGGTCGCGCGAACACGTACTTCAAGTTCGTGGTCGTCGATCCGCCGGACGTCGACGAGGTCATCGCCTTCGCGAAGCGATACAAAATCCCCTCGAATCGGGTCATTCTCATGCCCGAAGGTATCGACCCACCGACTCTCGCGGATCGATCGCAATGGCTCGTCGAGCGATGCCGCGACACTGGCTTTCGCCTCGGGACCCGGCTCCACGTTCTTGTATGGGGCGCCGAACGGGGGCGTTGAGCTCGTAACCGCCGCTATCGACGCGAAAGATCGGACGTAATGAGTACGTCGTTGACGTGACCTGTCCCTGTCCGGACGGTGATCCGCTGCCGATGGCGAACGTCCAGCTCTTCCGACCGCGGTACCGCATCGACGAGGTCCTCGCAGAGGTGCGCGAGTGTCTCGAGTGTGGGTGGACCGGCGTCGGGCGCAAGACGCTCGAATTCGAGCGTGCGTGGTGCGAGTACACGGATCTGCCGCGCGCGCTACTCGTCAGCTCGGCGACGGCGGGTCTCCACCTCGCGCTCCGCGTGCTGGGGATGCGACGCGGCTGGAAGCCCGGCAACGAGGTCGTGACGACGCCGCTCACGTTCGTGTCGACGAACCACGCGATCCTGTACGAGCACCTCGAGCCGGTGTTCGCCGACGTCGACGGGTACGGATGCCTCGACCCGGAGCGCGCCGAGGCGGCGGTCACGACGGACACGCGCGCGGTCATGTTCGTCGGCCTCGGCGGCAACTACGGCCAACTGGACCGCGTTCGTGAGGTCTGCGACCGCAATCGACTCGCGCTGGTCCTCGACGCCGCGCACATGGCCGGCACGCGTTTCCGGGGACTGCACGTCGGCCGCGAGGCGGACGCCACGGTGTTCAGCTTCCAATCGGTGAAGAACCTCCCAACCGTCGACGGCGGGATGCTCTGCTTCGCCGAGGCCGAGGACGACGTGCTTGCGCGTACGCTGTCGTGGATGGGGATCAGCCGCGACACGTACCAGCGTTCGCAAGGGGCGGCCTACGCGTGGCGCTACGATGTCGACGTCGAGGGGTTCAAGTACCACGGCAACAGCGTGACTGCAGCGATGGGCCTCGTAGGGCTCAGGTACCTCGAGGAGGACAACGAGAGGCGGCGGTTGCTCTGCGCGGCGTACGACGTCGGGCTCGAAGCGGTTGACGGGATCGACCCGGTCCCGACGCGTCCGGGCTGCGTCTCGTCACGCCACCTCTATCAGGTCTGCGTCCGCGACCGCGAGCGCTTGATTCAGGGACTGGCTCAGCGCGGCGTCGAGGCAGGTGTCCACTACAGGCCGAACACGGATTACCCGATGTACGCGTTCCGCCGCGGCGCGGTCCCCATCGCCGAGCGTCTGGGCGGGGAGTTGCTGTCGCTTCCGCTCCACCCGGCGATGGAGCTGTCGGATGCCGCGCACGTGACCGCCGCGGTGAAGGACGCGCTGTGAGCGTGGCGCCGTGAACCCGCCTCGACGTCCATTCGGACGACTCACTTCATTCTCATGCCCGAAGGCGTCGCGCCGCGTGTCCTCGCCGAGCGGGGTCGTTGATCGGGACGAGCTACTGGTCGCGGATGTCCTCCAGCACCGGGCGCCGCGTCGCGCGCGTCGCTGCGGCCCAACCGGCGGCCACAGTCATCAGGAGCACGACGGCGAGGCTGCCTGCGCTGCGCACGCCGGCGAACGCGAAGGTCAGTTCATAGCCGATGAGACGGGGGATGATGACGCGCACCCACATCCACGACGTCACCAGGCCGAGGACGAGGCCCAGCACGACGGCGAGCGCGCCGAGCGTCATCGACTCGATGACGACGGTGTGGCGTACCGACCACTCGGTGGCGCCGATCAACCGCCAGACGGCGAGCTCTCGTCGCCGCTCGATGATGCCGGAGACGAGCAGATCGAAGATCCCCGCCACCGTGACGATCCCGACCAGGATTTGCAGCGCGTCGACGAACGCGAACGCACGCCGGATCTTGTCCTCGTGATAGGCGATGTTGTCGCGCAGCGTGAGTACCTTGAGAAGATGACGCTCGCCGAGTTGCGCCGTGAGGCGACTCCGCGCCTCCTGCACGTCGACGCCGGGCTCGAGATAGACGTTCACCCGGGTGATGGTCGGATCGCCCCACCACGCGCCGTACAACGACCTGCTCAGAATGATCGCGCCGGAGTTCGAGGTGAGATCTAGGATCAGGCCGGCGATCGGGAGCGCATGGATGCCGCGCGGTGTCTCGAGGTCGAGCTGGTCGCCGACGCGAACGCGGAACCGGTCGGCGAAGCTCGTCGAAACCGCCACCGCGTCGCCGGCGGCGAGCGCGTCGCGTGCGCGCAGGCGGTCACCGTCGCGCCAGAGCGCCGGGCCGAGCCGCGCCAGGCGGTCGGGCTCCAGCACGAGCAGACCCACGCGCCAGCCGCGGTACGCCTGGCCGGAGACGACCCGCGCCGTTTCGACGCGCCGCACGCCGGGAATGTGCGCGATCTCGTCGGCGACGCTGGGCGCGAGCGGCGTCTCCAGCCATCCCCCCTCGGTTGCGACGGCGCTCACCGTGAGGTCGCCGTCGTGGAGCTCGCGCACGAACTGGTCGGCGGTCGCGAGGTAGCTGGCGGTGACGGTCACCAACGTCACTGCGATCCCGGCGACGAGGCCGATCGCGGCAACGGTGACGCCGCCGCGGACGGGCGCGCGCGCGACGTTCGCCGCGGCGACGGTGCCCGAGACGCCGAACAACCGCGGCAGCGTTCGACGGACGAGTCCGCCGAGGCGGCTCGTCGCGAGCATGCCCGCGACGAGGCCGGCGGTGTTGAACAGCGACGATCCGGCGGCGTCGAACGCGGCGATCCGCCAGTGCTCGCCCGCGACGAGGACCGCCACGCTGAGCACGATGAGCGCGACGCCGGCGATCGCGAGCGTCCGGGTCGGAAGGCGTTCGGCGATCTCGGGGCTGCCCCGTGCAACCGTCAACGGATCGAGGCGGGCGGCACGTCGGGCCGGCATCCATGCCGCGGCGACGGCGACCACGATACCGACGATGCCGGCGATCGCCGCGTGGCTCGGCGCGACCGTCAGCTCGGGGACGAAGAAGCGCATTTGCACCATCGTGCCCAGCACCGTGCCGACGAACGCGAGCAGCACGCGCGCGAGGAGGATCCCGAGGAGCACCCCGGCGACCGCGCCGCAAGCGCCGAGCACCGCGGCTTCGGTGACGAGTAGCCACCGCAGCTGACTCGCGTTGCCGCCGAGGAGACGAAGCGCCCCGACCGTGGGAAGCCGTTGCATGACACCCGTCGCGGTCGCGTTGTAGACGATGAAGAGGCCGGCGAGAACGCAGAGCATGCTGATGCCCATGAGCGTCGTCTGCAGGCTGGCGAGGATCTCCTCGTAGCGGCCGGCACGCGCCGTCGGGATGCCGATCGTGAGCGTCCTCGGGAGCGCCGCCTCGAGCCGTGCCTGCACCGTGCTCGCGTCCGCCCCCGCGCGCAGCACGACGTCGAGCTGGTCGACCCGGTCCTGCTTCACCAATTCCGTTTGCGCCGCGGCGAGATCCATCACGACCAGCTGTCCGCCGAGAATGCGTGCGACGCCGTCGGACGCGAGGAGGCCTCGGATGGTGAACGTGTCGCGCCCGCGCGGCGTCGCGAGGCGGACCGTGGATCCGACGTCCAGCCGCAGCCGTGTCGCGAGGGTCTCCGCGACGAGCACGGCGTGCGGATCGTTCAAAGCCTGGAGCGCCGCGCGCCGGTCGGTCGTGAGGCGCACGCCATAGCGCGCGAGGTCGTCCTCGGCCGTAAGCTCGGCGCCGAAGAGCTGCACCGGCTCGCTCGCGTCGTCGCCGAGCACGACAGTGCCGCGCACGAGCGGCACGACCAGCGCGACGTCGGGATCGCGCCGCACGACGTCCGCGACGTCCTCGGGAAATCCGACCTCACCGACGCCGAGCGTCACCTCGAGGTCGGCCGGACCTGCGAGCGCCGTGAAGGTCTGCCGAAATCCCGTGATGACGCTCGCGTTCATCACGTCGAAGGCGACCATCAGCGCGATGCCGGTCGCGACGCCGGCGACGATCAGCAGCGCCCGTCCGACGTGGGCGCGATGCTCGCGCAGGCTCACCGCGCGAAAGAGGCGGAGCATGCTTCGGCGTCGCACGAGACACGCCGTCCGGTCAAAGGAAGGCGGTATTTCTCGGCGCTTCTATTCCGCTCGAGAATGGCGGACACCGAGGCCGGGACATTCCGATTTTTGTGCGCGACGGCCGGAAGTGCGCGGTCCCCGCCTTATACGGCTTGCGCGCAGTGCTGCAGCAGAGTATTAGTATTTTCTAAGAAAGGGTAGATACCATAATGTCGACCGAAAACACGCAGATCTCGGCCTGGATTTCCGATTCGACTTCGGCCGAGCTCGACCGATTTGTCGAGGCGCGGGGGATGAAGAAAGCGTTCGTGATCGAGCAGGCGCTCAAGTTTCATCTCCGCGCGCTCAGAGAGCTGCCGCCGGACGTGATCGTTCCGCCGCAACTCGTGGTCGACGCCGACACCGCCGAGCACCTCGCCGAGCGGATGCAGAAGCCGCGCAAGCCGACGCCTGCCATGCGCGCGCTGTTCGCGAAGAAGTAGTAACGTCGCTCGTGGCGCTCCTGGTTCGTCTGCTGCGCGAGAGCGACGATCGGACGAGGTTTCGTTCCGGCCACGAGGATCTCGATCGCTTCTTCGTCCGCTACGCCGGGCAGAACCAGTTCCGGCTGCACATCGGCACGACGTACGTCGCGGTGGACGAGCGCGGGGCGGTCGCCGGCTTCGCGACGGTAGCCTCCTGCTCGATCGAGGTTCGCGACGTTCCCAGGAAGCTCGCGAAGCGGTTCCCGGCGTACCCGATCCCGGCGTTGCGGCTCGCGCGCATGGCCGTGGTCGAAGGTCTCCAGCGTTCCGGCGTCGGGGCGCTGCTGATGAGGGCCGTGTTCCTGATCGCGCGCGATCAGGCGCGCAAGAGCGGATGCGCGTTCGTCGTCGTCGACGCGAAGCCCGGCGCCGAGACGTACTACGAGCGCTGGGGCTTCGAGCTCCTGCCGGTCGAGGTCGGCGAGATCGACGCGCGCCCGCTGCCGAAGCCAATGTTCCTCGAGCTCGGCGCGATTCCGGAGAGCGACGAGCCGTTGCCCGGCGAGTAGCATCCCGTCACGTCCGAATGGCGCACGTGTCGTCGCCAGACGCGTTGGTTCTCCCCGCGAGATACTCGGTTGCGATCCATTCGCAGATCGGCGCGTCGAGGGCATCTTCGTAGCGCGTGAGAGCGGCCATCGTGCCTTCGCGCCGAAGAAGGTAGATGGAAGCACTGAGCGCGTAGTTGACGTAACGCCCCTCTTATCGGACGCTTTTCAGTTCGCCGGCCATTCGCTTTATACGGCTCCCTTCCAAGGTGCGAGAGGGAACCACTCCCTCCGGGAGGTCTCCAACAAAGAACTCTCCGAGAGAGGCGAGTGTATCAGCGCTGACGCTTGCGATACGTGGTCGTGGTTCGACGCGGAGGCTCTACGGCATGTTTGAGGGGAGATCGGCTAGTGTCAGGCAATCCCCGCGTTTCATAGCAGCGCGACCGCGCTCAAGAGCACGGAGTTCGGCGGCAGTCGGTTTCACCTCGCCGTAGCGAAGTTCGAAGTAGCGACGGAACGCCTCGACGGGAACGAGCTTTCCATTCTTCACTCGTGCGCGAAATGTATTCTTGGTCATCGCAGTCCGTTCCCCGCCATTCGGCGACATAAGAAACAGCCCGCCTTGTACAGACGGCGGGCAAGCTGTCACGTGAGGAGTCCAAGACGAGCGAGGTCGTGCTCCGTCCACCGAGCCTGCATCTCCACCATGCTTCGCAACGTGCCAGGTCGGAACGTATCAGAGGTGTGATGCGCCGAAACCGTAACACGGCGGCCGTCGGGATGTACGAACAGGCGGTGGCTTCCACGTTGACGTCGGAAGAGAAAACCATCGGCAAGGAGCGCGGCGATAAAGCGGCGGGCGGGGACAGAGCGGAGACGCGAGTAGTCGATCATCCCACCGTGACCGCCATCATCGGCTGATCCGAGACTGTGACGGTCGAGGGCAAAGCTTCGCCATCCTCCAAGAGCGTTTCAATCACCATTTGAGTAACCTCTTGGATATTCTTGATCGCTTCATCCTTCGTGCTGCCCCACGTCGCTGCACCCCGGCCCTCAAGCTCGGGGACGTACGCACGCCAAACATCCGCGTCTTGTTCTACGACGACAGGAAACAGGTACGACTTCACGTCTTCACCTCCTTTTCGTGTTGTAGGGCTGATGAGATGGGTCATAGGTGGATTAACAGTGTCTCTAACGACTATGGACCCTGTTCCGTTACATGAACAATCTACACTGTAGGGTACGTCCGATGGTGTTACGGTGTCAAGCACATGCGACGAATACGGCCAGCGGTTTGTGTTCAGAAATCCGGCGGTGCAAGCCGATCGTAGCCGCGCCAGTACGCCTCGCTGGCTACCCACGACATGAGTGCGACATTGCGGTTGACCTGCTCCGCCGTAAGGGAAAACGGCAGGTTGCCGTGCGCGAGCTCGCGACGAACCTCTTTGGCCAGCTCCTCAAGCACGGCCGGGTGCAGTCGACGGCGCACTTCGTGTTCGAACTTAATATATCTATAATCGTTACGCATATGTGTCAGTCTACAAATATCTATAACACCGTCAAGAGCATCAGCGTCGCGGCGCAGGCGAGAAACATCGTCCGCCCTCGGCGGACCCCGCCTTTGCCTTCACGCCAGCGCGAAGGAACGACCGCTCGGCATTCGACTCGACGACCGCACGCGGCCGCGTGTAGCGCTCACGTGTCAGTCTGATGATGTGATCGCGGCGGGAGGTCCCCAATCGTGGCGGCGGCAGCGTTCTACCGCTGAAGGGCGCCGATGTCCGGCCATCGCAGGTGAGACGAACGTAGATGTCATGCTGATCGAGGCCGGTGATGTCGGACTCCGAGAAGACAGGGGCGAACTCGCGTGCAAGGTAGCTCGCGTCTTCCGCACCCGCGCGGAAGGAGATGATTGTTCCAGCGTTCCCGAAAATCGCACTTCGCAGCTCTTTCGAACACTGTGCGAGGTACTGATTTGCGAGTAGTGCGCCGATTTTGAATTTCCGTGCTTCTGACAGCAGCGTCGCGTAGGTGCGAAGGTGGGAAGCGCTGAGCGCGTCGTTGACGTAACGCTTATCGGACGCTTTTCAGTTCGCCGGCCATTCGCTTTATAGCAACCATCACAAATCGTGTGGCAGCGCGTTGATCGAAGTGTCCACCCTACTCATCGCCGTCGCGCCTACTTCTTGCAGAAGGTCATGAGGAAGGCGACGAGGTCGTGGATCTCGCCGTCCTCGAAGCCAGAGCTCCACGCCGGCATGTCTTTGCTGCGACCCGCAGCAGCGCCGCCGTTCTTGATCACGTTGAACATTGTATCGTCGGACATCTCGCCCATCATCGCACAATCCGAGAAATCGGCAGGGTGGGTGGCAAGTGTCCCCGCGGCGGGACCGTCGCCCTTGCCACCGGGGCCGTGACACGTCACGCAAAACCTATCGTAGTTTTGCTCAGCGGCAGCCATGTCGGCCGCGCGCGCAGGCGCAAACGCGCATGCGATGAATGCGCACGCAGCCACGCTTGAGATAAGTCGATCCACGTTGTCCTCCTTTTCAGCCGCTCTCCGTCCGCGAAGGTGCTTCCGGATCGTGGCGCAGCCTCGTACATCGATCCGTGCACGGGGCGTTCCTCCTGAGCACGTAGTATGGACCGACCCCGCCTCTGACGCTGCGGCGTCAGAGCGCGCCGAGGCTCCGAAAGCCCAGGAGGGCTCCGCCTTCCAAAGCGTCTCCGCTTCACCGTCAACACTCCCCCGCGATAGTCGCCACGGAACGGGACGTGGCGGGGACGTCAGCGGTCACGTGCGTGATCACAAGTAGTTCGCGGACGGCGGCGGAACGTGGGCGCCCCCTTGTCCTCCAAGATTCGCCCCACTACGGTACTCGAGGCAACTCAGGCACACCACTACGCTGGAGGTCGGGTTCCGGTTCGGAGTAACGGCGCTTCCGCTGGCGCTGCTCGATAACACCTCGTGAGCGAACGCACAGAAGTCAGGATCGCCGGGCGGATACTTGCACCGGGGTTGGTCATCGGCGGCGCGTTTGTATACCGCGAGCCGACGGAAGCGCACGCGGAGCCGGACGACATCGAGAGGCACCAGATCGCGGAGGAGCTGCGGCGCCTCGACCGAGCGATGGGGACTGTGCGGGAGGATTTGCGGGTCTCAGCTCACCGCATCGAAGCCGATACGGACGCGAAGCTGGCGGCGATCTTTCAGGCGCATGAGGCCATGCTGCAGGACCCGTCGTTGCAGCAGGAGATCCGTGCGGCGGTGGAGGGGGAATTGATCAGCGCGGCGCAGGCCCTGGCCCGCGTCTTCCGCCGGTGGGAACGGAAATTCCGAGAGATGGCGCAGCCGGCGCAGCAGCAAACAGCGGAGGACCTGGCGGACCTTCGACGGCGGCTGTTGCGGGAGATGACCGGGGTCAAGACCACAGCGCTGGAGAAGATGCCGTCGGGGCGCGTGTTGGTGGCGCGACGGTTGTTGCCCTCCGACACGGTGGCGCTGCCGCGTCGCGCGGTGACAGGGATCGTCCTGGAGTTCGGCGGGCCGGGCTCGCATGCGGCGTTGTTGGCAGAGGCGTTGGGGATTCCCACCGTGGCGCAAATCCCGAACGCGAGGGAGATCATTGCCGACGACGATGTGCTGATCGTGGACGGTTTCCGCGGAGAGATAGTCGTCAACCCGGACGCGGCCACGCACACGCGCTACACGGAAGAGATCGAAGGCGCTCAGGCTCGGAGCGCCGAATTGAAGCGGTTGGCCCGACAGCCCGCTTGCACGCGCGACGGCACGAAGATCGCGGTGCTGGCCAACGTCGGCTGTCGCGAGGACGTCAGCACCGCCGTCGAGAATGCGGCGGATGGTGTGGGACTGTATCGGCTGGAGCAATTCTATCTGTCGCGCAAGACGCCGCCGACAGCGGTGGAGTTGTTGGCCGACTTGCGAGAGATGTTCGCACCCCTGCAGGGCAAACCGATTACGGTGCGCCTACTGGATTTGGGCGGAGACAAGCCGCTGCCGTTCTTGAAGCTGCCGCCCGAGGACAATCCGTTTCTAGGGCGGCGCGGCGTGCGCTTGCTCCTGCGGTATCCGGACTTGCTGGACACGCAGTTGCAGGCTCTGTGGCAGTTTGCACGGGAACACGATGTCCGGATCCTGGTGCCGATGGTGACTCTGGCCGAGGAAATGGCCCAAGTCCGGACGAGGTTCGCGGCGGTCGCGAAGGACGCGGGTCAGAACGCGCCTCCGCCGCTGGGCGCCATGATCGAGACTCCCGCTGCGGCGCTCAGCGTGGCCGACATCGTCGCGTACGCGGATTTTCTGAGCATCGGCACGAACGATCTGACCCAATACACGATGGCCGCTGGGCGCGAGAACCCGCTGGTGAGCGAGTACTTCCGCGAGGACCACCCCGCAGTGTTGCGGTTGGTGCGCATCGTCGTCGAAGAGGCGGGCCGTGTCCCCGTCGCGGTCTGCGGCGAGCTGGCGCGACAGTTCGACGCCGTACCCACACTGCTGAAGCTCGGCATCCGCAGCCTGAGCGTTGCTCCACCGCTCGTGCCCGGCGTCAAGGAAGCCGTCCGTCAAGCCGCGCTGTAACGGTTACGTGATGCGATCAGCCCGGCACGCGACCGCGGCGAAACGGCTCGGCGAGACGCGCAGCGGTCAGAGTCGGATGCCGGCGACGGCAAGGTGACGTTCGAGTTCCCCGATGGGATGCGCTTCGTCCTGAACCGCCGGGGGCGGCGAGAGCCAGAGTGTGGTTCGCGGCCGTCGACCGCGCCGCGCACTACGACTGGGACCCCGAGCGCGAAACCTGGGTCGACGACCGCGATGGGGACGACCTCTACGTCCACCTCGCCAACGTCGTGGGCCGCAAACTCGCGCATCTCCGCAGCAACTCTGGTGGACGCCGACCACCGCGCGCGCGTCGCGCGACAACTTCGAGGATTACTGGGCCTACACGCAACGGCACGACAGAGAGATCCCTCGAGCCTCAGAAGAGCCTCACTCACAAGCAGGAAATCCTGGCACGGTATCAGTCCGACCCCGTCCGTTCCCGGAGCCCGCTCGTCGATCCGGAGCGCTTCTACCGGAACTACGTCGAGATGAAGGACGACCCCAAGACGCTTGATCGCAAGGCGCTCTTTCTCACGAAGGAAGCACTGAGCGCGTCGTTGACGTAACGCCCCTCTTATCGGACGCTTTTCAGTTCGCCGGCCATTCGCTTTATACGGGGCGGATGAAGGGGCTCGCCGCGTGCCTCGCGTCGGATGGCATCGCTGGAGGGACCAAGGCGTTGCGTCAGGACGTATTGCGGCGGCACCGCATGAGACGTCGGCGGGAGCTGCTCAGGAGTGGAAGTCGAACGAGAGCGCGGGGTCGCGAGGCGGCGAGCGCGCCGGGGCGGGTCCGGGCATTGCGGTCGGCAGTCCGAGATGGCGCAAAATCCGCTCGACCACCGGCGGATCTTCGATCGTCGCGATGAAACGCAGGCGGCCGCCGCAGGCGCACGCGAGAACATCAATTTCAAAAATGCGCCGGAGGAGCTCCGCCCAGGCGAAATGACGCCCGGGCGATCGCGGCGGCGGACTCGACGACGGCGGCGATACGCCGCACCCGTCGGCGCCGCCAAAGGCGGTCGGCGTCGGCGACGCGGACACGTGCGGGAGCCGCGGTGCCACGATGGCGGCCGGAACCGGCGACGCGGGTGCGACACCATCCGATGCGGCGCCGTTACTGACCCTGATAGGGAGCGCGACGCGCATTGATGGCCGCGGCGTGCTCGCGGAGGCGCGGATATGGACCCGCGGTCCACCCGACAAGCTCCTGGCCCCGCGCGGTCACGGCGTGATAGGACTTGAAGCCAGGCCGGCGGGGAGGGGCGGAGCACCATATGTCGAAGATCATGCTGATCAACGTCACCCACGCGGAGGAAAGCCGCGTCGGGATCGTTGAGAACGGCCAGCTCGAGTCGTTCGAGATCGAGTCCTTCAGCCGTGAGCACCTGAAGGGCAACATCTACAAGGGTACCGTTCGGCGGATCCACCCGGCCATCGAGGCTGCGTTCGTGGACATCGGCGCCGAGCGCGACGCCTTTCTGCCCCTGGACGAGATCTGCTTCCGTAATCTCCCCGCGGGGCGCAATGGCGCGTCGAACGAGAAGGGCCGTCGCCGCATCAAGGAAGTCTTGAAATCGGGCGACGAGGTTCTCGTCCAGATCATCAAGGAACAGTTCACCAACAAGCCGCCCACGCTCTCGACCTTCTACTCGCTGCCGGGCCGGTATCTCGTGCTGCTGCCGGGCTCCGAGGACGCGGGGATCTCGCGCAAGATCGAGGGCGAGGAGCGCGTCCGCGTCCGCGAGATGATCGAGCGCCTGCAGCCGCCGGCCGGGTGCGGCATCATCGTTCGCACCGCCGCCGGCTTCGACGAGGAGCAGGGCGAGCTCGAGCGCGACCTCGTCTACCTGCAGCACCTCTGGGAGAACATCCGCAAGCACGCCGAGACGAAGCGCGCGCCGGCCCTGATCTACCGGGAGCACGACCTCGTTCTGCGTAACATCCGCGACTACTTCACGCCGGACATCAACGAGATCTTCATCGACAACGAGGACGTCTTCGAGCGCGCCAAGGACTTCCTTCACAACGTCATGCCGGGGAAGGAGCACCTGCTCCATCTCTACGAGGGCGAGCAGCCGATCTTCTCGCGCTTCGCGGTCGAGGCGCAGATCGAGTCGATCTACAAGCGGCGCGTGCAGCTCCGCTCCGGCGGCTCGATCGTGATCGACGGCACCGAGGCGCTCACCGCGATCGACGTCAACTCCGGCGGCTCGATGCGCGGCGGCAGCCAGGAGGAGACGGCGTACAAGACGAATCTCGAGGCGGCGGCGGAGATCGCGCGCCAGCTGCGCCTGCGCGATCTCGGCGGCATCGTCGTCGTCGACTTCATCGACATGCGCCAGCAGCAGCACATCAACGACGTCGAGCGTACCTTGCGCGAGGCGATGCGCCCCGACAAGGCGCGCCACGACATCGGGCGCATCTCGCGCCTCGGCCTCCTCGAGGTGTCGCGCCAGCGCCTGCGCCCTGCCGCCGCGGCGAGCTCGTACACCGCGTGTCCGATGTGCGAGGGGCACGGCTCCGTGCGCACGACCGAGTCGGCCGCGCTGGTCGCGCTGCGGAAGCTCCACAACCGCGTCGCCGAGGGCGACGTCGCGCAGATGCGCGTCGGCCTGCCGCGCGAGGTCGCGATGTATCTCCTGAACCAGAAGCGGGAAGACCTCGCGGTTCTCGAGAACCGTTACGCGGCGACGATCACCGTCGTCGTGAACGACAAGCTGATGTCGCACCAGGCGGAGATCGAGACTCGCACGCGCGAGACGAGCGAGCGCCTCACGCCGAGCCTGAAACCGGGCGACGTCGCGGCGCTCGAGGCGGGAGTACCGATCGACGGTGCCGCGCTGCATTCCGCGCCGCGGTCGAGCGCGGTACGCGCCGGGGGAACGAGCGCGGCCGCGGCGCGGCGCCAGGGCGTCGGCCGTCCCGCGCGCGAGGAAGGCGAGGCCTCCACGGATGCCGAAGGTCGCCGCCGACGACGCCGCCGCGGCGGGCGTGGCCGTCGTACGGGCGAGGAGTCGACCGCATCGATGGACAGCCCGTCGGCAACGCCGACGACCGAGCAGCCGATCGAGCCGGCGGCGCCCGCCGGATGGGCCGCCTCTCCCGCAGACGAGGACGAAGGCGCGTGGCCGGCCTCGTCGTCCGGTAACGAGGACGCACGCGCGACGGATCACGACGAAGCCGCCCCCGCCTCGGTCGCATACGAAGTCGCGGCGGCGGTTTCCGATCCGCCGGCGGTCTCGGCTGCGACCGGCGCCGAGTCGGACCCGGAAACGGGCGGCGGATTCGACGATCCATGGTCGGTGTCACTGCCGGTCGTCCGTAACGAGGATGACCGCGTCGCCACGCCTGCGGAGCCGCGGGTGAACGGCAGTTCCGGGCTTGCACACGACACCGTCGGTGCGTCTCAGGGCCTCTCTCCCACGGTCAGCAGCCCGTCCGAGACCGCCGTCTCGCAAGCCGGCCGCCGTCGGCGCCGCCGCGGCGGCAAGCGAGGCGGTCGCGGCCGCCGCCCCGGTGCGCGCGTGGAAAATGGCGCCGGCTCCTCCGCCGCGACCGGCGATGCGCGAAATCCCGACGATATGGGAGCGAATCGCCCGGACGCCGTTCCGGGCGACCTCGGCAGTGCAGTCGGATCGACGGATCCCGATTCGCGGCGGCGCAGCGGCGCGAGCCGGCGACGGCGGAGTCGCATGCGTCACGAGCCGCCGACGGCGGCGCCCGTCGACCCGCCCGCGGAGAACTGACGCCCACGCCTCTCCCCGCCCGAACCATCGCGCGGTCGCGATCGGCTATTGGCATAGCGAGAGCCCATCGGCTATACGGGGCACGCCCCGAGGCCATCACCCATCACGCAGAGCCCGAAACCCTTCATCCAAAGGAGATCGTCATTTCGACCAAGATTTTCGTCGGCAATCTGAGCTTCACCACGACCGAGCAGGAGCTCGCGGAGCTTCTCGCTGCGGCTGGACGTGTCGTCCGCGTCCACATCGGCACCGATCGCGAAACCGGCCGGTCGCGCGGATTCGCTTTCGTCGAGTACGGAAGCGACACGGAGGCAGCGGATGCGATCCGCCGCTTCGACGGTCACGACCTCGGCGGTCGTCGCCTGCGTGTGAACGACGCCGACGATCGCCCCCCCGCGCGTGCCGCCGCCGCGCCGCGCTCCGCACCGGCGCCCCAAGGACTGTCGGCGCCGCGCGACATGTTCGCTGCCGGCGATCCGTTCGGTGGCGACGCATTCGGCGGCGGCGGGCGAGTCTTCAACAAGGGCAAGGGCAGCCGCCGCAATCTACGCGCGCGCAAGCGCAGCCTCGGATACTGACCTCGTTGCGCCGTTGCGGCGCGCGACGAGGTTGACCTATGCTTTCCGCGGTGACGTTCGCGCCGCGCTGCCCCATCTGCCACGAGCCCGTCGTGTGGGACGCGAATCCCTCGCGCCCGTTCTGCTCGGAACGCTGCCGATTGATCGACCTCGGCGCCTGGGCGAGCGAGCGATATCGCGTCCCGGCTGCGCCCGCCGGCGATTCAGACAGGGACGACGACTCCGACGAAGGCGGCTCGACGTGATCCATTCGACGGCGATCATCAGCGTCGAGGCCGTCGTCGACACGAGCGTCGAGATCGGTCCCTACGTGGTCATCGACGGCCCGGTACGGATCGGCGCCGCGACGCGGATCATGGCGCACGCAGTGATCCGCGGCGCGACGACGCTGGGCGCCCGCAACGTCGTGCACCCCGGGGTCGTCCTCGGCGGCGAGCCGCAAGACCTGGCGTTTCGCGACGCCGAGACGTTCCTCGCGATCGGTGACGACAACGTGTTCCGCGAGCACGCGCAGGCGCATCGCGGCACCATCGCCGGCAGCACGACCGTGATCGGCAACGGCAACTACTTCATGCAGAACGCGCACGTCGCCCACAATTGCCGCATCGGGAACCACACGATCGTCGCCGGCGGCGCGCTCCTCGCCGGCCACGTCGAGCTCGGCGATCGCGCGTTCGTGTCCGGCAACTGCGTCGTGCATCAGCACGTGCGGATCGGGACCCTCGCGTTGATGCGCGGGCTCTCGCGTACGAGTCGCGACGTGCCGCCGTATTGCGTCGTCGACGGCACCCATACCGTCCGCGGCACGAACGTCGTCGGCCTGCGGCGTGCCGGCTTCACGGCGGCGCGGATCGCGGCGATACGCCGCGCGGTGGCGACGCTCTTCGCGCGACCGGTGCATCTCGGCCGTGCGCTCGCCCGACTCGAAGCGGAGGCTGCGACGGACGACGTGCGGCATCTGATCGCGTTCATCCGTGCGTCGCCGCGCGGTGTGTGCGTCGCGCCGCGACGCCACCTCGATGCCGGCGGCGGCGCGCCTCGCGGCGGAAACGAGCGCACTGGCGAACTGGCGCGGGGCGGCGGCCGTGAGGAGGACGACCTCAGCTGACGGGCGTGCGTCGCCTCCGCAGTGCGACGGCGCGCTTCATGGCGACGTGACGGGAGACGCGGCCCACACCCGGCCGTCTCGGTTGAAAGCCCTCTTGGGGGCGAGTACAGTTTCGACGACATGTACCGCAATCGCCGGTTCATCATCGGCGCTGCCATCATCGTCGCCGCGGTCAGCTACCTCGTCTACACGGGCGTGCGCGAGACGTCGGTCTACTACCTCACGATCGACGAGTTCTTGTCGCGGCGCGAAGCCGTCGCGGGCGAGGGCTTGCGCGTCGCCGGCCGCGTCGCCGCCGACAGCATGAAGTGGAACCCGAGCACGCTCGACCTCAAATTCCGCCTCGCCAACTTCGCGGGTAGCGGCGGCGTCGACGTGACGTACAACGGCATACTGCCCGACATGTTCGCCGAGGGACGCGACGTGATCGTCGAGGGCACTTACGCCCATGACGGCGTCTTCCGCGCGCGGACGCTGATGACGAGCTGCCCGTCGAAGTACGAGGCCGAGGTGCCGAAAACGTGATCGAGCTCGGCGCACTCGCGCTCCGGCTGGCGCTCGTCGCTGCGGTGTACGCGGTGATCGCCGCGGTCGTCGGTGCCCGGCTCCGCCGCACCGACGTCGTCGCCTCGAGCCGCGCCGCGGCGTACGCGGTAAACGCCCTCGTCATCGTCGCTACGGCGGTGCTGCTGCGGGCGCTCCTGCAGCACGACTTCTCGCTCGAGTACGTCGCCGCGTACTCCTCGTCGACGTTGCCGACGCAGTACGTCGTCGCCGCGCTCTGGGGCGGGCAGCAGGGGTCCCTGCTCTTCTGGGTGTTCCTGCTGACGACGATGTCGACCCTCGTCCATCTGCAAAACCGCGATCGCAACCAGGCGCTCATGCCGTACGTCACCGTCACCTTGATGACGACGGCGATCTTCTTCCTGGCGCTCGTCGTCTTCGTGACCGACCCGTTCGAGCGGCTGCCGGTCGCCGCACGGGAGGGCGCCGATCTCAATCCGCTCCTGCAGAACTACTGGATGATGATCCACCCTCCGTCCCTCTATCTCGGCTACGTCGGCTGCTCGGTGCCGTTCGCCTTCGGCATGGCGGCGCTCGTCACCGGGCGGCTCGGCGACGTGTGGATCCGGACGACGCGGCGGTGGACGCTCTTCGCGTGGTTCTTCCTCACCGTCGGCAACATGCTC
>JBGPOW010000047.1:0-24068 GCA_041488235.1 Binatia bacterium | reverse complement strand
CTCGTCATCGAGGACGATCACGCCGGTCCCGTCGCCGGCAGTCCGGCGGTCACGCTCTGCACTGCCGATCTCCGGCGCTGGGCGGTCGTGCGCTCGGTGTCGAAATCCCTCGGCCCCGATCTGCGGCTCGCGGTCATGAGCGGCGATCCGACGACCGTGGCGCGCGTCGAAGGGCGGCAGCTCATCGGCGCGGGATGGGTGAGCTACATCCTGCAGGGTCTCGTCGTCCGGCTGTGGAGCGATCCGGAGCTGAAGCGGCTCCTGAAGCGCGCCGAGGCCGCGTACACGGCGCGCCGCCAGGCGATGCTGCAGGCGCTCGCGGCGCGGGGGATCGCCGCGTTCGGCCGCTCGGGTATGAACGTCTGGGTGCCGGTGCCCGAGGAGCTCGCGACCGTGCGGCTCCTCCTCGACGCCGGTTGGGCCGTCGCCGGCGGCGAGCGCTTTCGCGTGCACAGCCCGCCGGCAATCCGCATCACGATTGCGACCCTCGCCGACGGCGAAGCGGACGCGGTCGCGGCGACGTTGGCGTCGATTCTCACGCCGGCGCGACGGACGCGGTCGGCGTAACGGTTCGCGGTGGGTGACGCCACAGGGGGCGTCGGGCGAACGCTACCTTACTACGCCAGATCGTCGAGCAGCGCCTTCGTCTCGATCAAGTCACGGGTGGCGAAGCCTTCGGTGAACCAGGCGTAGAGCGGGGCGAGGAGGGCGCGGGCGGCGTCGCGCTTGCCCTGGCGCTGCCAGAGGCGTGCGAGGCTGGTGGCGGCGCGCAGCTCGAACGTCTTGGCCTCTTGCCGCCGGGCGATCTCCAGGGATTGGCCGAGGAGCGCCTCCGCCTCCTCGACCGCATTGCCGTCCATATCGAGGAGAATCTCGGCCCGCAGCCGGTGGAGCTCGCCATCGACGTAGTGCTGTCCCTGTTGCTCGGCTTGTACAAGGCCGAGTCCGAGTGCGCCCAGGGCGTCGTCGTGGCGCCCGACCTTCCGGAGGCCCTCGGCGAGCATCGCGAGGACTTGAGGCGCTCCTGTCCCGCTCCCGATCCCAGCTAGCTCGACCATCGCCTGCTGCATCTCCGCGATGCCCGCCTCGCCCTCTCCCGATTCGACCCTCACCCAGCCGCACAGAAACCTCCCCAGTCCCAGGTACAACGGAAACCCGAGCCGCTTGGCGAGACCCACGCCTTCTCCGGCGCGTCCCCGCGTCCGGCCGAGCTCGCCGCGTTCGAAATGGACAATTCCGGCAAACCAGAGAGCGGCCGCCAGACTGAGCGGATGTTCCACGCGCCTCGCCAGCGCCACTGCCTCTTCGCTCCCAGCCAGCGCCCGATCGGGATGGCCAAGGCCCACGTGACACCAAGCCGCAAGCCCGTGGGCGGCGACGCCACGGTCGTATCCCACCGCGTACGCCAGAGACCCATGCTCGCTCGGATTGTACAATTTGATGCTGTGCTCGAGATGGTGCAGCGCCCGCGAGAAGTGGCCCTGGAAGAGCAACGGGATGCCGACTGCGTAGTGAGCTGAGAGGAGGTCAAACGCGTCTGCCGTGCGCTCGGCGGCTGTCAGGGCCTCCTGCGCAACCTCGGCCGCGGTCTCGAGGTCACCCTTGTTGACATGGGCATCTGCCACTCCCACGAGCACTCGCGGCAGCTCGGGCGACTCGCCGATCTGGAACGCCAGCTCGCGCGCGCGCATGTAGGTCTGCTCGTGCTCCCGATGCGACCATCCCCTGGCCGCAGCGAGCGGTGCTCCGATCGCCATCTGCAGCCCGAGCTCCCGCTGATGGCGCTCGCGCGTCTCCGGCAGCGTCCCGACCAACGCCAGGGCGCGCCGCAGATGGCCGATGGCCTCCTCGTTCGCCGACCGCTGCGTCGCGCGCTCGCCGGCCCGCTGGTAGTGCGTGATCGCTTGCGCCGCCAGCCCCGCCTGCTCGTAGTGCCGTGCGATCACCTCGGGCTCGGCCGCGACGCGCTCGGGGAAGCGTTCCTCCAGCACACGGGCGACGCGCGCATGCAGCTGCTGGCGCGCGCGCTTGAGCAGCGACTGATACGCCGTCTCCTGGATCAGCGCGTGCTTGAAGGTGTACGTGGCCACGGGCGGCTCGCCGCGCGCGAAAAGGATCTCCGCGTCGACCAGGCGCGTAAGGCCATGGCGGAGCGCGGCCTCGTCCATGCCCACCATCGCCGCCAGCAGCGGATAGCCGAACGCCCGTCCCAGCACTGCCGCCCGTTGCGCCACTTCCTTCGCCGTCGAGAGCCGATCGAGCCGCGCCATCAGCGAGTCGGCGAGGCTGGCCGGGATGGCCTCCACGCCGCGTGCCGCCCCGGGCTCCGCCATCGCCTTGGTCAGCTCCTCGACGTAGAGCGGTACGCCGTCGGCGCGGGCGACGAGCGCGTCGAGGGTGGCGGCGGGCAGCTCCGTTCCCGCGAGCGTCGCGATCATGTCGCGCGCCTGGCGCTTGGTGAGCCGGGCGAGCTGCACGGTGGTCAGGTTGGACCGCGGAGGCCACGGCGGCGTGAAGTCGGGCCGCGCGGTCGCAAGGAGCAGCACCCGCGCCGTCGGGCTTTGCGCGATCAGGTGCCCCAGCAGCTCCAGCGTCGATACGTCGCACCAGTGCAGATCCTCGACGAACATGACCAGCGGCTGCGCCGCGCTGAGCGACAAGGTCCACTGCGCCAATAGATCCATCGTCTTCCGCCGCTGCAGCTCGGGACTCAGCTGCAGCCGCGTGGGTGGCGGTAGACCGAGAAAGTCGGCGAGCAGGGCCACGGTCTCCGTTGAAGCGAGCGTACCGAGTCGGACTTCCAGGTTGCTGAGCTGCTCGGCCGCCGTTTCCTCGGGGGCGAAGGCCACCCCCTGCATCACCAGCGCGATGATCGGATGGAACGGCGTCCCTTCGGTGTACGGCGTGGCGCCGCATTCGAGCCACGTGTGGGGCACCGCTACCAGGTGCTCGTGCAACTGGTAGACGAGCCGCGACTTCCCGACCCCCGCCTCGCCGAGGACGACGACGTTCTGCCCCTCGCCGTCCTGCGCCCGCTCCCAGCGATCGACCAGCGTCGCCAGCTCGATGTCGCGACCGACGAAGCGTGTGAGGCGTCCCGCCGCGACGTCCAGCCGACTGCGCACGCCGCTCGGCTGCACGACGCGATAGAGCGTCACCGGCTCGCGCACGCCCTTGAGCTCCTGCGGGCCGCGATCCTCGACCACGAACATCCCGGCCACGAGACGCTGCGTCGCGGCGGTGATCACCACCGTGTCGGGCTCCGCCGCGCTCTGCACGCGCGCAGCAATGTTCGCGGTCTCGCCGAAGACCTCGCCGCCGTCGGCGATCACCACTGGCCCCGTGTGCATGCCGATGCGCACGGCCAGGCGCGTCCCGTCGCCGTCGGCGAGGGTGGCGTTGAGCGGCACCATCGCATCCACGATCGCCAGGCCCGCACGGACCGCGCGTTCCGGGTCGTCCTCGCGTGCCGTGGGCCAGCCGAAGTAGATGAGCAGCCCATCGCCGAGGTTCTTGGCGACGTGGCCGCCGAAGCGCACGACGGCGCCGGCTGCGGCCTTCTGGTACTGCGCGAGGAGGTCGCGCCACTCCTCGGCGTCGAGCTGCTGCGAGAGCGGCGTCGAGCCGACGAGGTCGCAGAAGAGGACCGTCAACTGGCGGCGTTCGCCGGGGCGCGTAACGTCCGTGTCGGCCGACGACAGCGCGGCCGCGCGGGATGCACCCTCCCCCTGCGCTACCGGTGTGCCGCACGCGAGGCAGAAGTTCGCAGTCGCCGGCAGCTCCGCCTGGCAGCCCGGGCAGCGGAGTGCGAGCGGTCCCCCGCATTCGAGGCAGAATCTCGCGTGAGAGGGATTCTCGTGGCCGCAAGCGGAAGGCATTGGCGTCGCGTCTTCGTCGGCGCTTACCACACCCCACGCGGCCGCCCTAAGCCGCGGGCAGCGCCGCGTTGGTCGTTGCGACCAGCGTCGTCGGAACGAATCGGTGCATGTGGAGAGGGTGGGAAGCTGGTGGGAAGCGACGAGATCTACGCCGTAGCCTTGAGCAGCACCTCGTTGATCACGGTCTGATAGCCAAGGCCACGCCGTTTAGCTTCACGCTTCGCCCAAGTGATCACGCTCGGGTGCAGCCGGATCGACACGGGTTGGTACTTCTCGACACCCTTCGGCGGACGACCGCGCCGCGGCCGCTTCTTCCCGAGCTTCCGCTCGATCGCCTTGCGAGCGGCCTCGGCTTCGTTGGCCGTCAGCCGACGGGCGCTTTCAAAGGGGAACGCTCTTGGCTTCTTCATAGCGGGATCTCTCCTTCCGACTGGCGCGCCGCGCAGTAACGAGGCGGTGAACGTTGTCAGGCTGTCGGACGGTAAAGACAACCACCACGACTCCAACATCGGACTCGCCGATCAGCCACCGGCGCTCCTCGGTTGCTGTGGAATGCTTGGCGTCGGGCGCAACGAGCGCGAATGGATCGTCGAATGCCGTGATCGCATCCTCGAAGCTGACACGGTGCTTGAGCAGGTTCGACGTGGCCTTCCGGCCGTCCCAGTCGAACCTCATTTATAGTATGTACTGAAAGTCGCCTGGGATGTCCAGTCGCGAAGCGGAGAATCCCGATCCGTCAGTATACACATCGGATGTACCGGCCTCACCGGCCTCGTCAATCGCGCGGCTCGAACGTCTTCTGCGGCCAGGCGATCCTCCCAGAAGCCAATGGCGCGGCCTCGCGCGTTGCGGCGGCGGGTCTCGACGGGTAAAGGCTGCGGTCGTGTTCGGCCTCGGCAATCGGCGCGCGCTGTCTCGTCCATGGCGGGTCGCGTTGCTGCTCGTCCTCGTCGCCGTCGTCGCATGTGAACGCTCCGAGCATGGCGACGCGTTTCGGGTGGCGCTCTTGAGTCCGGGGCCGATCAGCGACGCGGGGTGGAATGCGGCGGCGTATGAAGGGTTGCTGGCGATCCGGGATCAGCTCGGCGCCGAGGTGAGCCAAGTGGAGACGCGAACGCCGCCGGAGTTCGAAGAGGCGTTCCGCGACTACGCCCGCCGCGGTTTCCGCATCGTCATCGGGCATGGGTTCGAGTTCCAGGACGCGGCCGCGCGCGTGGCGCCGGATTTCCCCGGCACCGTATTTCTGACGACGTCGGGAAGCACCGTCCGCGCGAACGTCGCGCCGCTCGTCTTCCGTCTCGAGGACGCGACGTTCGTGCTCGGCTACCTCGCCGCGCGCCTGCAGCCCGACGGCAAGGCATGCGCGGTCGGCGGGATGGACATTCCGTCGGTGCGCGGCACGTTCGTCGCGTTCGAGGCCGGCGCCAAGCACGCGCGCCCCGACTACAGCGTCGCGGTGTCGTACATCGGCGGGTGGGACGACCTCGGCGCGGCACGCGCCGCGACGCTCGCGCTGATCGACCGCGGCTGCCGCTTCGTCTTCCAAAATGCCGACGCCGCCGGGCCGGGCGTCTTCCAAGCGGCGGGCGAGCGCAACATCTACGCGTTCGGCAGCAATCGCGTCCAGCACGACGTCGCGCCGAAGGCGGTACTCGCGAGCGCAGTAATCGACATTCCGCGCGCGTTCGTCGCGGTCGCGCGTGAGGTGAAGGAGGGCCGGTTCCATGCGCGGCCACTCGAGGAGACGATGAAAGACGGCACGATCGCGGTGGTGTACAACCCCGCGCTCGCGTCGGTCGTGCCCGCCGACGTGCGCCGCGACGTCGACGCGCTCGCCGATGCGGTCCGCAACCGCACGGTTGCGGTCCCGTACGCGACGTTGTGACGGACGCGGCGCTCGCGCCCCGTCTTGCGCTGCACGGTCTGGAGAAGCGCTACGGCCCGCGTCGCGCCCTCGCGACGGTCGGCCTCGAGCTCGGATGCGGCACCATCCATGGGATCCTCGGTGAGAACGGCGCCGGCAAGTCGACGCTGGTACGGATCGTCGCCGGTGCGCTGCGTCCGGACGCCGGAACGGTCGCGGTCGACGGCGTGCCGCTGCCACCGGGTGTGCCGGGCGCCGCACGCGGCGCGGGCGTGGGCGTCGTCTTTCAGCACTTCGCGCTCATCGGCGCGCTCTCCGTAGCGGAGAATCTCGCCCTCGCGGCGCCGGAGCTCGCCGGTGACGGATTTGCCTCGCCGCGACGCCTCGCGGCCGCGGCAACCGCGCTCGCTGCGCGTCACGGCCTCGAGATCGGCGATCCACGCGCGCGCGTCGACACGCTTCCCGTCGGCACACGCGCCCGCGTCGAGATCCTGCGCGCGCTCTCGGGTCCGATGAAAGTGCTCCTCCTTGACGAGCCGACCGCCGTCCTCACGCCGGGCGAGACGGCGGATCTCTTCGCGATGCTGCGGCGACTGCGCGCCGCCGGCGCCCTCGTCGTCCTGATCACGCACAAGCTCGCGGAGGCCCTCGACGTCTGCGATCACGTGAGCGTCATGCGCGGTGGCGCGCTCGTGACCACCGTCGCGACGCGCGATCTCTCGCCGGCGGCGCTGGCGGAACTCATGATCGGCGACGCCGGGACGGCATCCGGGAGCGCGGACGAGCGCAGCCCGATGTCACCGACCGCCGCCGCGAATGCAGCCACGACACCCCTCCTCGCGGCGCACGCGCTCTCGACGGCCGGCGCGAGCGGCGAAACGGCGCTGCACGACGTCGAGCTCGCCGTCGCCGCCGGCGAGATCTGCGGCATCGCCGGCGTCGACGGCAACGGGCAGGACGAGCTCGCCGCCGCGCTCTACGGCCTCACGTCGCGCGCCGGCGAGGTGCGCGTCGGCGGCGACGTCGTGCCGAGCGGCGACGTCGCCGCGGCGCAACGCGCGGGCGCGGCGCTCATACCCGGAGACCGTCGCCGCGACGGTCTCGCACCGGGGCTGAGCGTCTGGGAGAACGCGCTGCTGTCGCGCCCCCTCCTCGACCGGATCGCACCCCGCGGGATTCTCGACCCCGCCGCCGCGCGCCGGGCAGCGGCGGCAATGGCGGAGCGCTACCGCATCGTCCACGCGTCGCTCGACCAGCGGGTCGCCGATCTCTCCGGCGGTAATCAGCAACGTGTCGTCGTCGGCCGTGTCGTCGCGACGGCGCCGCGTCTCCTGATCGCGGTGAACCCGACGCGCGGGCTCGACGTCGCCGCGACGGCGCACGTACACGCGACGCTCGCCGACGTCGCGCGCGGCGGTGCGGCGGTGCTGCTGATCTCGACGGACCTCGACGAGCTGGCGGCGCTCTGCACCCGCCTGTTCGTCCTCTACCGCGGTCGCCTCGCCGGGCCGGTCGCGCCGGACGACCGCGCGCGTCTCGCGGCGCTCATGGCAGGGATCGCCGCGTGAGCGCGCCGCGTTCACTGCTGCGCGCGCTCGCGGCCGTGGCGCTCGCGTTCGCAGCGAGCGTCGTCGTGCTCTCGGCGTCGGGAGCACATCCGCTGCCGGCGTTGACCGCGCTCGTCGCCGGCGCGGCCGGCGATCGCTTCGCGCTCACCGACACGGTGCTGAAGACCTGCCCGCTTCTGCTGACGGGCCTCGCCGTCGCGCTCGCGTTTCGCTGCGGCTTTTGGAACATCGGCGCCGAAGGACAGCTCCTCGTCGGCGCGCTCGCCGCGACGACGGTGGGCGGTGCGGCGCACGCCGCGCCGTTTCCACTGCCGGTCCTCGCTGCCCTCGCCGGCGCCGCCGCTGCGGGCGCGCTCTGGGCCGCGATCGCCGCGCTCTTGCGCATCGCCCGCGGCGTCAACGAGATCGTCGCGACGATCATGCTGAACTTCATCGCCGCGCGCGTGCTCGGCTGGGCGGTGCACGGCCCCCTCATGGAGGCGGCGGCGCGGTATCCGCAGAGCGATCCCGTGCCCGCAACGGCGCTGCTGCCGGTCATCGCCGGCCGTGTCCACGCCGGCGTGCTGCTCGCCGTCGCGCTCGCGGTCGTGGTGTGGTTCCTCCTCTTCCGCACCGTCATCGGGTTCGGTTGGCGTGCCGTCGGCGACAATCCGCGCGCCGCGCGTGTGGCGGGGCTCTCGCCGGCACGGGCGCTCCTCACGGCGGTGCTCGCGAGCGGCGCGCTCGCCGGGCTCGCCGGCGGCGTCGAGGTGCTCGGCGTCACCGGACGGCTCTTCGAGCAGTTCTCGGGCGGGCAAGGCTACACCGCGATCGCGGTCGCGCTGCTCGGCCGCCTCCATCCCGGCGGCGTCGCGATCGCGGCGCTCTTCTTCGGCGCCCTCGCCGCCGGATCGGGATCGATGCAACGGGTCGCCGGGGTCTCGGCGGTGTTCGTCGCGATCATCCAAGCCGGGACGCTGCTGGCGCTGATCGCGATCGAAGCGCGTCCGCACGCGCAGGATGAGTCTGCGGCGGCGAAATCTTTGTCCGATGGAGTCGCGACACCGTGAGTACGGCGCGCGACGTGCGATGACGGCCGCCGACCTGCTCTCGCTCGCGACGACCACGATCGCGCTCGCGACACCGCTCCTTCTCGCCGCCCTCGGCGAGCTGATCGCGGAGCGCGCCGGCATTCTCAACATCGGCATCGAGGGGCTCATGCTCACCGGTGCGTTCGCGGGAATGGTCGGGTCGTACGCGACCGGAAGCCCGAGCATGGGTATGGTGACGGCCTGCGTCGCCGCGCTCGGTCTCGGAGCGGTCTTTGCGCTCTGGGTCGTGACGCTCGACGTCGATCAGGTCGTCGCCGGCGTCGCCGTGAACCTGCTCGCAGTCGGACTGACGGGCGTTCTCTACCGCGCCCTCTTCGGAACGACCGGCAACGCGCTCACGGTCGCCGCGTACGCGCCGCTCGCGATCGCGCCGGACGTCGCGCTGCTGGCGCCGTTGCGCCAGCCGGCGCCGGTGTATCCCGCGTTCGCGCTCGTGCCGCTCGTGTGGCTGCTGCTCTTTCGGACGCGGATCGGGCTGCGGCTGCGCGCCGCCGGCGAGGCGCCGCAGATCGCCGAGAGCGTCGGCGTGAACGTCGTCGCCGTCCGGTACGCGGCGGTCCTCGTCGGAGCGCTGCTCGCGGGCGCCGCGGGCGGATATCTCTCGCTCGCGTACTCGAACACGTTCGTCGAGGGCATGTCGGCGGGCCGCGGATTCATCGCGCTCGCGGTCGTCGTGTTCGGGCGCTGGACGCCGCTCGGCGTCCTCGCCGGATCGCTGCTGTTCGGCGCCGCGAGCGCGGCGCAGTTTCAGCTGCAAGCGGCGGGCGTCGCGGTGCCCTATCACGTGCTCCTGATGCTGCCCTACGTGCTGACGCTCCTCGTGCTCGCGCTGGCGAGCCGTGCCGCGCGCGGTCCGGCGGCGCTCGCGCAACGGCGGAGCGTCGGCGCCGCGACCGACTGAGGACACGCGCCCACGTACCGATGAGAAGGCGACCCGTGGTACGGAAGATCGTCTCGGGCGGCCAGACCGGCGTCGACCGCGCCGCATTGGACGTCGCGATCGCGCTCCGCATCGCGCACGGCGGCTGGTGCCCCGCCGGACGGCGCGCCGAGGACGGCGCGATCCCGGCGCGCTACCGGATGCGCGAGACGCCGTCACAAGAGTACCATGTGCGCACGACCCGCAACGTCGAGGACGCGGATGCGACGCTCATTCTCTGCGAGGGTCCGCCGCGCGGCGGCACCGCCCTCACGGCGCGCGTCGCCGCCGAGCGGCGGAAGCCGGTTCTCGTCGTCGATCTCGCCGATCCGCCGCCGCCCGCCGACGTGCGCGCTTGGCTCGCCGCCAACGACGCCGCGACCTTGAATGTCGCCGGGCCGCGCGAGAGCACCGCCCCCGGCATCCATGCGCGCGCGACGGCGTATCTCCGCGCCGTGCTCGCGCCGCACGCACCGTCGAGCGGCTGAGCGTCATGAGCGGGCCGCGAGCGCGGCGGACTGGCACGTCGACGGAGGCGCCGCTACCATGCGCGCGGTATGACCGATCCTGCCGCCATTCGTGCCGCCGCGGATCATCTCGGCGCCGCGCGCGATCTCGTCGTCCTGACGGGCGCCGGGATCAGTACCGAGTCCGGCATTCCCGACTTCCGCAGTCCCGGCGGCCTGTGGTCGCGCTACGATCCGACCGAGTTCACCTATCAGCGCTTCTGCGCCAGCGCCGAAACGCGGCGCCGTTACTGGGAGATGGGCGCGGCGCTCTACCCCGTGCTCAAAGAGGCGCAGCCGAATCGCGCACACCGCGCGCTCGCCGAGCTCGAGCGACGCGGCGGTTTGCGTCGCATCGTCACGCAGAACATCGACGGCCTGCATCAACGCGCCGGCAGCACACGAGAGCGCGTGATCGAGATCCACGGTACCGCGCTCACCGTCGTGTGCTTGACCTGCGGCGATCGCCAGGACCGCGACCCCGTCCAGGCTCGCTTCGCCGCCGGCGACCTCGATCCGCACTGCGGCTGCGGCGGGCTGCTCAAGCCGGCGACGATCTCGTTCGGCCAAGCGATGCCCGAGCGCGAGACCCAGGCGGCGTTCGCCGACGCCGCGGCCGCCGACGTCTTCCTCGTCGTCGGTTCGTCGCTGGTCGTGTTCCCGGCCGCCAATCTCCCGGAAGTCGCGCGCGATCGCGGCGCGAAGCTCGTGATCGTGAACCGCGACCCGACACCGTACGACGACGTCGCCGACGTCGTCCTGCACGGCACCGCCGGCGAGATCCTCGCCGCCGTCGTCGCCGCGCTGGACTAGTAGCGCAAGCGGAATGCGAGGCACAGCCGAGCGGGGGAGCACCCGGGATTCACTCCCGGGTGCGACGCCCATCGGAGCATCGGCCGCGCAGCGGCCGAGCGCACGGGGGCGAAATCAAAACAACCGCTTTGCCAGGAACCACACGAGCGCGCCGCCGACGGCGTAGGCGGCGACGCCTTCGATCAGGCCGAGGCCGCTCGTGAACGCGAAAACGAAGAGGACGAGGAGCGTGCTGACGATCGCGACGATCTGCTCGATGCGCTGCTCGCGCGAGCGCGCGGCTTGTACGTGGCGGGCGACCTCGGCGCCGCAGTGCGGGCAGCGCCCGCCGGGCTTCCGCCGCAGCGTCGCGCCACATCCGGGGCAGTCGACGCGGGTCGCGAGCGGCATGACGATCAGAACACGACGGGAGGACTGAGCATCGTCGCGCTCCACTCGCGCGCCGAGCGCACCGCCGACCGCAGCACACCGAGCCGCGTCGACGCGGGCCCGGCAAAATGTTCGTCGCCCAATACGTTGCCGCCGCTCGCGCGCACTGCAACGGCACCGGCGAGCGCGGCGACCGCACGCACCGCATCGCTGCGCGTCGTGTCGCCGCCGTCGGCGACGAAGCGGAGCACGAACGGCACCACCGCGAGAACGCGCTCGCCGCGCAGGATCGGCGTCACGAGCGCGAGCACGTCGCTCAGCGTGTCGCGCGACGCGAGCTGGGCGACGCTGCGCCAGAGCGCACGCTCGCGCGGGCGGCGCATGAGCGCCAGGCGCGACTCGGACGGGATGCCGAGACGCCGCCGCATCTCGGCGAGCGTCTCCTCGATGCCGCCGAGCGCATCGACGAGGCCGCGGGTCATCGCTTGGCGTCCCGTCCAGACGCGCCCTTCCGCCACGCTCTCCACGGCGGCGGCGCTGAGGCCGCGTCCGCGCGCGACCTTGCCGACGAACTCGGCGTAGAACGCCTCGGCCTCGGCGCGCAGCCTGCCGAGGTTCTCCTCGTCGAGTGGCACGTAATCGGAGTGGCGGCCGGCGTTGCCGCGCACGACGAGCTCCTTCGTGACCCCGAGCTGATCGTAGAGGCCGCGGAGCACGGGCTTACCCGCGAGGACGCCGATCGACCCCGTCAGCGTCGCCGGCTCGGCGGTGACATGGTCGGCGCCGGCGGCGAGGTAGTAGCCTCCCGACGCCGCGACGTCGCCCATGCTGACCAGCACGGGCTTGCGCGTGCGTGCCTGCAGAACCTCACGCCACATGAGATCGGAGGCGAGACCCGAGCCGCCGGGGCTGTCGACGCGAATGACGATGCCGGCGATGCTCGCATCCTCGGCCATCGCCTCGAGCTCGCGGTGAAATCCGCGCCACGACGTCGTGCGCGAGCGCGAGCCCGGCAATTCCTCGCCGCCGATGACGCCGCTCACGGCGAGCACGCCGACCGTGGGCGCGTCGAGCGCCGCGCGCCGCGTCGCCCACGCGCGACGGCGACGGTACGCGCCGAGGTCGATCGCGGCTCGCTCACCGCAGCGCTCCTCGACGGCGCGGCGTAGCTCGTCGGGATAGGCGACCTCGTCGACGAGGCCGCGGCGAACCGCCTCACGCGCGAGCAGCGGCCCCTCGGCGAAGGCGGCGCGCACCGCCTCGGCGCTCGTCGCACGCGACGCCGCGACGTCGGCGACGAGCTGCTCGTAGAGGTCGTCCAGCAGCTGCTCGGCCATCGCGCGGTGCTCCGGCGACATGTCGGTCCGGGTGAACGGCTCGGCGGCGGCCTTGAAGCGGCCGGCGCGCGCGAGCTGCGCCTCGATGCCGAGCTTGTCGAGGGCGCCCTTCACGAACACGACCTCGCTCGCGAGGCCCGTGACGTCGAAGATGCCGGCCGGCGCGAGGAAGATTCGCGATGCGGCGCTCGCGAGATAGTAGTCGCGTGTTCCCGGCTGCGTGAGATACGCCCACACCGGCTTGCCGGCGGCAGCGAGCGCGAGGAGCGCGCGCCGCACGCTCTGAATCGTGCCCCAGCCCGCCTCGACGCCGTGCACGTCGAGGACGACGAGCGCGAGCTCGGGATCCTCCCGCGCGCTCTTCAGCGTCGCGAGGAGCGTGAGGAGATCTTGTGAGGAGCGCCGGCCGAGGTCGCGCAGCCGCAGCTCGCGCGGCACGTCGGGAAACGTCCCGCCGAGCTCGATGCGCAGGACGCGATAGGGCCGGTAGCGCCGCAGCCAGCTCGTAACCGTCGCGCCGACGACGAGAAGCGCGCGGAGCACGTGTCGGCGCGCGGCGCGAAAAAAAAGAGCGGCAGGGCGCTGGCCCTGCCGCTCGTCGGACCGACCCGGCGGGTCGGACGAACCTTCCGTCGGCGTGCTCACCGCCGCCGCAATATCATGCGCCGCTCGCGCGGCGTAGGGGCGGCTCCTGGTCCTCGTCGGCCGCCGGCGAATGCCTGTCCACCAGCGACGTCGTGCGCGCCGGTCCGGTGGCGGCACGGCGCGCATCTCGCCACTTGTGGAGGCCTGTCCGAACGTAATCGGGCTCGAGATCGAGCGTGTGACAGACGTTCGGAAACGAGAAGAACCACGTCGGCTCGTCGGCTTCGATCCACTCCTCGGCCTCGGCGAACAGCTGGCGGTGGCGTGGATCGTCGGAGTCGACATGCTTTTGATAGCAGTGCAAGGCGTCCTCGAGCACGGCGACCATCAGCCGGCGCTCACCGCTGAGCGGCACACCTCGGCGCAGGGCGCCGAAGAATTGCGACGGCAACATGGTGTCGGGCGCGAGCACACCCGAGAATCGCTCGTCCAGATTGGATTCAGTCATTGTCGTATCCTTCCACTCGTCGAGCCCTGTTAGACGGACGAGGGTGGTGCATATTCACCCGGCGGCGTGGCGCCGGCCTCCACCACCTGCAATAAGTCGAGAGACCGCGCGCGGACGTCCGCCAGCGTCGTGCTGGCGAAGAGGTCCATCATGCGTCTCTGCGCCTCCTTCCACACCCACAGCATCCCGCAATTGGGCAATTTCGCGCACTCGTGCGCGTCGCCGTTCTCGCCGACGCATACGTTCACGGACACGGGGCCTTCGATCGCCTCGATCACATCTTTGAACGTAATCATTTCCGGCGCGCGCGCCAGCGTGTACCCGCCCTGCGCGCCGCGCGTCGAGCGCACGAGCCCGTGGTGGATGAGATCTTGGATGATCTTCTCCAAAAACTTCTTCGGGACGCCTTCCCGCAGCGCGATCTCCGCGACCGAAGACGGTCGCCGGTCGCTGCGCTGCGAGAGGTGAATCACCGCCCGGAGCGCGTAATCGATCTTTCGGCTGATCTGCATGACCGGCATCGGTGGTCTCCTTTTACTCGCCGCGGTCGCGATACTCTTCGAGCCAAGCCATCTGGATCGCTTCCAGCTTGCCCTCGGTCGAGGCTTTCGGGTCGTCGTCGAACTCGTCGAGCTCCGTCACCATCCGGTGGAGGTCCGTGAACCGCACCGTGAGCGGATCGACGCCCTCGTGCGTATCCGCGAGCTCGATCGCGAGATCCTCGACATCGTCCCACTTCAAGCCCATGGCTCCCCTCCGCTGACGTCCTTGTTCTCGAGCGCGCGCTTCAGCGACATCGACATGATCCGCTGCGCGAACGGCGTCGAGATCTCGTTCAAGCGATCGCTGAGCTCGCGAATACGGTTGTAATCGGACTCCGCAGCGCCGGCGCGCAGCGCGTCCATCGCGGCGCGGATGTGCTCTTCCTCGCCGGCTTCGAGAAGGCCCGGCGACTCGCGGAGCGCGCGCTCGGTCTGACGCAATACCGTCTCGGCATCGGTGCGCGCCTCCGCCAAGAGCCGCGCGGCGACGTCCTCCTCGGCATGGTCGATCGACTCCTCGAGCATGCGCTCGATCTCCTCGTCGGTGAGACCATAGGAGGGTTTCACGTCGACGGAGCGCTCCTTCCCGGTGCGCACGTCGCGGGCGGTGACGTTCAGGATGCCGTTGGCGTCGATCATGAAGACGACCTCGACGCGCGCGAACCCCGCCGGCGCGGGCTCGATCGGAATCGAGAAGCGCGCGAGGCTGCGGCAGTCCGCGGCGAGCTCGCGCTCCCCTTGCAGCACGTGCACGTCGACGGCCGTCTGATTGTCGACGGCGGTCGTGAAGGTCTCGGAGACGCTCGTCGGAATGGTGGTGTTGCGCTCGATGAGGCGGGTCATCACACCACCCATGGTCTCGATACCGAGCGACAGCGGCACGACGTCGAGGAGCAGCATGTCCTTACGCCCGCCGGAGAGGATCCCCGCTTGGATCCCGGCGCCGAGCGCGACCACCTGATCCGGATCGAGGTCGCAGAGCGGCTCGCGGCCGAAGAGCTCGCGTACCCGCGCGCGCACGAGCGGGATGCGCGTGCTGCCGCCGACGAGGACGACGGCGTCGATCTCCTCCGGCCGCAGACGCGCGTCGCGGAGCGCCTGGAGGCAGGGGCCGAGCGTACGCTCGACGAGCGGCGCGATCAGCCGTTCCAGCTCGGCACGATCGAGCTCGCGCGCGACGCGCGTCCCGTCGGGGAGCGTCACGGCGATCTCGGTGCGCTCGACGCTCGAGAGGCGGCACTTCGCCTCCTCGGCGGCGCGGCGCGCGAGCGCTTGCACCTCGCGGCTCCCGGCGACGCTCACCGGCAACCCCGCGCCCTCGAGAAGCCACGCGGCGAGAAGCTCGTCGACGTCGTCGCCGCCGAGCCGCGTGTCGCCGTTGGTCGCCTTCACCTCGAAGATACCGCGCTCGAGGCGCAGGACGGAGACGTCGAAGGTGCCGCCGCCGAGGTCGTAGACGGCGACCGCGCCGGCGTCTCGCCGATCGAGGCCGTAGGCGAGGGCGGCGGCGGTCGGCTCGTTCACGAGCCGCAGCACCTCGAGGCCGGCGAGCCGTCCCGCGTCCTTCGTCGCCTGGCGCTGGCTGTCGTTGAAATAGGCGGGAACCGTGATGACGGCCTTCCGCACGTCGACGCCGAGCGCCGTCGCGGCACGCCGCTTCAGGTCCTTGAGAATCAAGGCGGAGATCTCCGGCGCGGAGTAGGAGCGCTCGCCGACACGGAAGCGCACGACGGCGGGATCGCTTTCGTCGAAGACGTAACGCTGGCGATCGGCCGCGCTCACGTGCGCGAGACCGAGGCCCATGAACCGCTTCGCAGACTGAATCGTCGTCGCGGGCTCGATCGGTGCCCGGGCGCGTGCGGCATCGCCGACGAGGACCTCGCCCTCGGGCATGAACGACACGACCGACGGCACGATGGCGTGTCCGTCCGCGTCCGTCACGACGTGCGGAATGCCGCTCTCGTCGAGGTACGCGACGAGGCTGTTGGTCGTTCCGAGATCGACGCCGACTATACGCTCCACTGCGGCTCCAGTTCCTTCTCGACGTCGCGCAAAAGGGTGCGGACGTACGCCAGCTCCGAAAGAATCGCCTTCGTTTCCGCGAGGGCCGCGGCGCCGTCGCCGTTCATGGTGTCGCTGCGGCGAAAATTTCGCTCGAGGCGCTCGCCGAACTCCTGCATGCGGCCGCGCAGGTCGTCGCGAATGACGCGCACCTCGTCCTCCGCGCGTGCGGCGTCGCCGCGGCGGCGCGCGTCGCGCAGCTCGTCGAGCTGCTCTTGCACTTCGAAGACGTGCGCGGCGAGCGCCGGCGGTACGCGCTCGTTGTCGCGGCCGAGCGACTCGCCGTGCAACGACAGCCAGTAGAGCGCGCGGCGCACGGGATCCTTCAACGTATGGTAGGCGCTGTTCACGATCGCGGTTGCCCGGACGCTCGCGTCGCGCTCGGCGGGCGGGCTGTCGTGCCACAGATCCGGATGGAAGCGGCGCGACAGCGCGTAGTACCGCGCGCCGAGATCGTCGAGGTCGACCGCCAGCTTGTGCGGCAGGCCGAAGAGGCTGAAGTAGTCAGACTCGCGCGTCGCCGCCGACGGCACGATCCCGCAGCCCGTGCACGCGAGCTGGCGGGCGGTGTGCTTGCCGCAGTTGAGGCAGAGCGTCGTGTCCGTGGTCGTCATCGGCAATACGCATCGGCGCTCAGACGGTGAAAGATGCGCCGCAACCGCAGGAGCGTTTGATGTTCGGATTCCGCAGCTGAAAACCGGACTCCATCAAGCCCTCTTCGTAATGGACCTCGGTGCCGTTCAAGTAGAGAAAGCTCTTGCGGTCGACGAGCACCTTCGCGCCGGCGTTCTCGAAAACCTTGTCGCCGTCGCGCGGGGTGTCGAGGTCCATCTTGTACTGGAGCCCCGAGCAGCCGCCGCCGACGACCTTCACGCGCAGCCCGTGCTCCGGCTTGTTCATCGACTCGATGAGGGCGTGAATCTTTTTCGCCGCGTCGTCGCTGACAGTGATCGTCGCCATCCTCAGCCTGCCTTTTCAGCCGGTCTTTTTGGCTCCTTCGTCGCTGCCCGTCTTGCGCTGCTTCCAGTCGGAGACCGCCGCCTTGATCGCGTCCTCCGCCAGGACCGAGCAGTGGATCTTCACCGGCGGGAGGTTCAGCTCTTGGACGATCTGGGTGTTTTTGATCGCATACGCCTCGTCGATCGTCTTCCCCTTGATGAGCTCGGTCACGTAGCTCGAGCTCGCGATCGCGCTGCCGCAGCCGAACGTCTTGAAGCGCGCGTCCTCGATGACGCCGCTCTCGGAGATCTTGAGCTGCAGCTTCATCACGTCGCCGCACTCGGGCGCGCCGACGATCCCCGTGCCGACGTTCGGCTCGTCCTTGGCGAAGCTCCCCACGTTGCGCGGGTTCTCGTAGTGGTCGAGCACCTTGTCGCTGTATGCCATCTGCGGATCCTCTCTTGGCCGTCGCTCAGTCGCGCGCCCAGTTGAAGTTTTTCAGGTCGACGCCCTCTTTCGCCATCTCGTAGAGCGGCGACATGTCGCGGAGCCGCGTCACCTCGTGGATGACGCGATCGGCAACGTAGTCGACCTCCTCGTCGGTATTGAAGCGGCCGAGGCCGAAACGGATCGACGTGTGCGCGAGGTCGTCGCCGACGCCGAGGGCGCGCAGCACGTACGACGGCTCGAGCGTCGCCGACGTGCACGCCGACCCCGACGAGACCGCGATGTCCTTGAGTCCCATGAGCAGCGACTCGCCCTCGACGAACGCGAAGCTGAGATTCAGGTTGCCCGGCAGGCGCTGCATCGGGTGGCCGTTCAGGTACACCTCGTCGAGCGCGCTCGTGATCTTCTGCCGCAGGCGCTCGCGCATGCGGAGGATGCGCTCGGACTCGCCCTCCAGCATCTCGCCGGCGAGCTCGCACGCCTTCCCGAGACCGACGATCCCGGTGACGTTCAGCGTTCCCGAACGCATGCCGCGCTCGTGCCCGCCGCCGTCCATCTGCGCCGCGAGGCGGACGCGCGGGTTGCGCGCGCGGACGTAGAGGCCGCCGATGCCCTTCGGGCCGTAGATCTTGTGAGCGCTGAACGACATGAGATCGATGCCCATCGCCTCGACGTCGACCGGCAGCTTGCCGACGCCTTGGGTGGCGTCGCTGTGGAAGAGGACGCCTTTCTCCTTGGCGACCTTGCCGATCTCGTGCAGCGGCTGGATCGTCCCGATCTCGTTGTTGGCGTGCATGATCGAGATGAGGATCGTCTTGTCGGTGATCGCCTTGCGGACGTCGTCGGGATCGACGATGCCGCACTCGTCGATCGGCACATACGTTACCTGCGCGAGGCCCTTGCGCTCGAGCGCCTTGCAGGTGTCGAGGATCGCCTTGTGCTCGGTCGCGGCGGTGATGATGTGGTTGCCCTTCTCCTTGTAGAACTCGACGACGCCTTTGAGCGCGAGGTTGTCCGACTCCGTCGCGCCGCTCGTGAAGATGATCTCCTTCGCCTTGGCGTTGATGAGCTTGGCGATCTGCTCGCGGCCGCGGTCGACGGCCGCTTCGGCGGCCCAGCCGAACGCGTGATTGCGGCTCGCCGCGTTCCCGAACTGGTCGGTGAAGTAGGGCAGCATCGCTTCCAGCACGCGCGGATCGACCGGGGTCGTCGCGTGATTGTCCATGTAGACGAGTCGCGTCATTGGTTCGGCCTCCGAGTGTATCGCCGGGAATTCAGACTAGCGAGACCTGATTTAAACGAATCGGCGGGGCGCGTCAACCCACCGACCGGCCGGTAGATTCAGCCGCGGAACCGCGCTCGCTCCCGACCGTCGATAGCGTCGGCAGGATACGCCGTAGGAACTCGCCCGTGTGCGACCCGGGCGTATTCGCCACATCCTCCGGCGTCCCGACTGCGACGATCGCCCCTCCACCCGCGCCGCCCTCGGGTCCGAGGTCCACCACCCGGTCGGCGCTCTTGATGACGTCGAGATTGTGCTCGATCACGAGGACGGTGTTGCCTTGATCAGCCAGGCGCTCGAGGACGGCGATCAGCCGCCGCACGTCCTCGAAATGGAGGCCCGTCGTCGGCTCGTCGAGAATGTACAGGGTTTTTCCGGTCGCCCGCCGCGCCAGCTCGCGGGCGAGCTTGATCCGCTGCGCCTCGCCGCCGGAGAGCGTCGTCGCCGGTTGGCCGAGGCGCACGTAGTCGAGCCCGACGTCGTGCAGCGCCGTGAGCTTCGTCCGCACGGGTGGAACGGCGCCGAGGAAGTCGAGCGCCTCGCCGACGGTGAGATCGAGGACCTCGGCGATGCTCTTCCCGCGGTAGCGGACCTCGAGCGTCTCGCGCGCGTAGCGGCTGCCGCCGCACACCTCGCAGGTGACGAAGACGTCGGGCAGGAAATGCATCTCGATCCGCAGCACGCCGTCGCCCCTGCACGCCTCGCAGCGGCCGCCCTTCACGTTGAACGAGAAGCGGCCCGGCTCGTAGCCGCGCGCCCGCGCCTCCGGCAATTGCGCGAAGAGCTCGCGGATGTGGACGAAGAGGCCGGTATATGTCGCCGGATTGGAGCGCGGCGTGCGCCCGATCGGCGCTTGGTCGACGTCGATCACCTTGTCGAGGAGCTGCCAGCCGACGAGCTCGTCGTGCGCGCCGGCGCGCTCGCGGCTGCCGGAGAGGCGCTGCGCCAGCACGCGGTAGAGCGTATCGATCACGAGCGAGCTCTTGCCGGAGCCGGACACGCCGGTGACGCACGTGATTGCGCCGAGCGGCAGCTCGAACGTGACGTTCCGCAAGTTGTGCTCGCGGGCGCCGCGCAAGACGAGGCTCCATTGCCGACCGGTACGGCGCTTCTGCGGCAGCGGAATCTCGAGCTCGCCGCTGAGGTACCGGCCCGTCAGCGACCGCGGGTTCGCCATCACCGCCTGCGGCGTCCCGGCCGCGACGACCTCGCCGCCGTGCACGCCGGCGCCCGGCCCCATGTCGATCAGATGGTCGGCGGCGAGAATGGTGTCGCGATCGTGCTCGACGACCAGCACCGTGTTGCCGAGGTCGCGCAGGCGCTCGAGCGTCGCGAGAAGGCGCGCGTTGTCGCGCTGATGGAGCCCGATCGACGGCTCGTCGAGGATGTAGAGGACGCCGCTCAGCCCGGAGCCGATCTGCGTCGCGAGCCGGATGCGCTGCCCCTCACCGCCGGAGAGCGTCGCGCTCGGACGGTCGAGCGACAAGTAGTCGAGGCCGACGCGGGCGAGAAACCCGAGCCGCTCGCGAATCTCCTTCAACACCAGACGGGCGATCTCCGCCTCCTGCGGCGCGAGCTCGAGCGTCTCGAAAAACCGCTTGGCGTCGGCAACCGAGAGCGCGCAGAGCGCCGGCAGCGTCTTCTCGCCGATCGTCACGGCGAGGCTCTCCTTGCGCAGCCGCGCCCCGCCGCAGACGGCGCACGTCTGCGCGCTCATGAGCTGCTCGAGCTCCTCGCGCATCCACGGCGACTCGGTCGCGCGATGACGGTTCTCGAAGAACGCGACGAGACCTTCCCACGGCCGGCGGAACGTGTCGTGCTTCTCACCCCGGCGGTACTCGACGTCGAGCTCCTCGCCGTTCGTGCCTTCGAGGACGAGCGCCTTGGCGCGCGGCGAGAGCAGGTCGAACGGCACGTCGACTGGGAACTCGTACCGCCGTCCCAGGGCGGCGAAGATCTCCTGCAGATGCGCCGCCGTCTTGCGGTCGACCTTGGCGACGGCGCCGGAGGCGAGACTCTTCCGCACGTCGGGGATGAGCAGGTCCGGATCGAAGTAGCGACGGACGCCGAGCCCGTTGCACGCCGGGCAGGCGCCGAGCGGGCTGTTGAACGAGAAGAGCCGCGGGCTCAGCTCCGGCAGCGACACGCCGCAGTCGGGGCACGCGAAGCGACGGCTGAAGAGCATCGACTCCTCGATGGCGTCGCCGTCGCCGAGGCGCTCGACGCGCGCGATGTCGCCACCGTAGCGGAACGCGACCTCGAGCGAGTCGGCGAGACGCTTTTCGATCCCCGGCCGGAGCGCGAGCCGGTCGACGAGGACCTCGACCGTGTGCGGCACGCTCTTCGCGAGCGCGATGTCCTCCTCGAGCTCGTGCAGCACGCCGTCGATCCGCACCCGCACGAACCCGCCCTGCCGCAGCTCCTGCAGCTCCTTCCGATGCTCGCCTTTCCGAGCGCGAATCACCGGCGCGTAGAGGTACAGGCGCGTCCGCTCCGGCAGGCTCATCACGCGATCGACGATCTGCTGCACGGTCTGGGCGCGGATCGGTTTCCCGCAGCTCGGGCAGTGCACACTGCCGGCGCGCGCGTAGAGGAGCCGCAGGTAGTCGTAGATCTCGGTGACGGTCGCGATCGTCGAGCGCGGGTTCTTGCTCGCCGTCTTCTGCTCGATCGCGATCGCCGGCGACAGGCCCTCGATCGCATCGACGTCGGGCTTCTCCATCTGCTCGAGGAACTGCCGCGCATACGCCGACAGCGACTCGACGTAGCGCCGCTGCCCCTCGGCGTAGAGCGTGTCGAAGGCGAGCGACGACTTCCCCGAGCCGGAGAGACCGGTCACGACGACCAAGCGCTCGCGCGGGATCTCTACGTCGATGTTCTTGAGGTTGTGCTCGCGCGCGCCTCGCACGACGATGCGATCGGGCATCTACGAGTACCGTAGCAGGCGGCGGTGAGGACGGGTAGCGCGTCGGCGTGGCGCGACGCATTCGGACGTCGGCGTGGAGACGTGAGCGCGCGCATCCGGAGTCAGCGCAACGGTCTTGTTGGCCGCGACCGCATGTGTATGATGATGTGCGGAGGCTCGCACAATGGCGACGAATCTGGCAATCGATCCTGACCTGCTCGAACGCGCCGTCGCGGTGAGCGGCGAACGCAGCAAAACCGCCGCGGTCACCCGCGCGCTGAAGGAGTTCGTCGCTCGGCGTGAGCAGCGGCGACTGGTCGAGCTCTTCGGACGGCTGGAGTGGGACCCAGGGTATGACCACAAGAGAGAACGCTCGCGCTCGTGAACCTGCTGGTCGACACGAGCGTCTGGTCGCTCGCACTTCGTCGCGACTCGCCGCCACACATCCCGCAGGTCGCGTTCTTGCGCGACTCGCTGGAGCGCGGTGGAGCGATCTTCACGACCGGTCTCGTATTGCAGGAGTTGCTCCAGGGCTTCGCCGGTCCGCGCGCCCGTAAACAGATCGTCGAACGATTCCAGCTGCTGCCGTTCGTCGCGCCTGACCGTGACGACCACATCGAGGCCGCCGAGCTCCGCAATGTGTGTAGGCGCAAAGGAGTGCAGGTGGGAACGATCGACGCGCTGCTGGCGCGACTCTGCATTCGGCATGATCTCGTCATGCTCGCCACCGATGCCGATTTCTCGCGGATCGCGAAGTTACGACCGCTCTCCGTCTGGTCGCGTTGACGCCGCTGCGCTGGGTGTTCGAGGCGCGGAGCAGCGTTGGGGAGACGTGACGGCTTGCCGAGAAACGGCGCCGCGACCTTGGATACCATCACAACGATCCGAAGCGCATCCTGAGCGCACGGATCACGGCGCTGTGGCCGGCCAAGCTCCTCGCCGTCGATCGCGCGGTGCGATTCGCGCTCGGTCTCGTCCGAAGTGTCGTTCACCGATGTCTTGGGCGTCGGTCGTCCCGGCGGTATGCATGTGAGCACTACCGAGGGGGAATACCGCAATGGCGCATCGCAAGATCGCAATCGCCGTCCCTGAAGATGTCCTCGACGAGGTCGACCGGGCAGCTCGCACGCGCGGCGAGTCGCGCAGTCGGTTCATCAGTCGCATCCTGCGCCTGGCGGTCCGGGCGCGCCACGATGCCGAGATCACGCGGCGCCTCGACGCGCTCTTCGCCGACGAGTCACTGGCGGAGGGGCAGCACCGCGAGGCGGAGGATCTCGCGCGACTCGCGGTCGACTGGACCGACGAGCGCTGGTGATGCGTCAGGGAGAGGTCTATTGGTTGCGATCCACCGGTAAAGGCTCGGAACCTCGAGGACGGCGACCGGCCGTCGTGGTGCAGCACGATCGCTTCAACCGGAGCGCAATCCGCACCACGGTCGTCGCGGCGGTCACGTCGAACCTCCGCCTGGCGGCGATGCCCGGCAACGTCCGACTTCGCAAGGGCGAGGCAAACCTCCCGCGCCCGAGCGTCGTCAATGTGAGCCAGGTTCTCACGATTGATCGCGCACGGCTCGCCGACCAGGTGGGGAGTCTAGGTGACGAACGCCTCCGTGACGTGCTCGGCGGGCTGGCGCTCCTTTTCGGCATCGAGTTCAGCGAGACCTGAGCAGAAGAAAGCGCGGCAAGACTCGCCCGGCGGCACCACGTCCCCCCAGGGCGGTTGAGGTAGGACTGTCATCATACTAGAATACTACCATGCCTGCGGCCGTGAAGATCGCCGTCACCGTTCCCGCCCCGCTGTACAAAGCGATGGAATCCGCCCGCAAGCGGCTGGCGCGCACCCGCAGCGCGATCGTGCAGGAGGCGCTGCGGCATTGGCTGCGGCAGCAGGCGCAGGCCGCGCTGGTTCGCGAATACGAGCAGGGCTACCGGCGTAAGCCCGAAACGAAACACGAGATCGACGCCGCGATGGCGACGGCGATCGGGCTCCTCGACGACGAGGACGATTGGTGATGCGGCGAGGAGAGGTGTGGTGGGCGGAGCTTCCGGCGCCCGCGGGACGAAGGCCGGTCGTCCTGCTGTCGCGCAACGAGGCTTACGCAGTCCGCGCGCTCGTCACCGTGACTCCAGTAACGAGTCGGGTGCGAGGCATTCCCTCCGAAGTCGTATTGGGAAGACGGGACGGCTTACCGAGAAACGGCGCGGCGAACTTGGATTCGATCACCACGATCCCGAAAGAGGTTCTGAGCACATGCATCGCCGCGCTCGAGCCGGCGAAACTCCTCGCGGTCGACCGAGCGCTGCGCTTCGCGCTCGGTCGATCCTGACCTGCTCGAACGCGCCGTCGCGGCCCGCGCTCACGCTCCGTAGCGGACGGCGAGCTGAGCGGACCGTGTCACAGCGAAGGACGAGATCCGGGCGTTGCGCTCTCGTTGGTGGCGGCGGGAACCCGCCG
>JBGPOW010000046.1:0-24176 GCA_041488235.1 Binatia bacterium | reverse complement strand
TTTGTTAGTAAGTGTTTGGTTATATGATCGAGGACCTGCGCCTCTTGATGGCGCCGATGGCGGTCAACGGCCAGGAGGCGGTCGGCTCGATGGGGACCGACACGCCGCTCGCCGTGCTCTCCGACCGGCCGCAGCTCCTCTTCAACTACTTCAAGCAGCTGTTCGCGCAGGTGACGAATCCGCCAATCGACCCGATCCGCGAGGAGCTCGTGATGTCGCTGAAGGCGACGCTCGGCGCCGAGCAGAACCTCTTCGAGGAAACACCGCGCCACTGCCACCAGCTCGAGCTCGAGGCGCCCGTCATCGGCAACGCCGACCTCGCGAAGATCAAGGCACTGGCCAAGGGCGATCTCCGCACCGTGACGTTGCCGACGCTCTACGACGTCCACGACGGCGCCGCCGGTCTCGACAAGGCACTCGCGGTGCTGTGCTGGGAGGCGTCGGCGGCGGTCGCGAACGGCGCCACGATCCTCGTCCTCTCCGACCGTGGCGTCGACGACGCGCACGCCGCGATCCCGAGCCTGCTCGCGACGGCGGCGGTGCACCACCATCTCATCCGCGAGGGGACGCGCACTCGCTGCGGGATCGTGGTCGAGTCCGGCGAGCCGCGCGAAGTGATGCACTTCGCCCTCCTCGTCGGCTACGGCGCCGGCGCCGTGAACCCGTACCTCGCGATCGAGACGATCGAGGACATGATCGCGACCGGCGAGGTGAAGAACGTCGAGCCGGCCGAGGGCGTCGAGCACTATTTGAAGGCGGCGAACAAGGGGATCCTCAAGGTCATGACCAAGATGGGGATCTCGACCTTGCAGAGCTATCGCGGCGCGCAGATCTTCGAGGCGATCGGGCTCAACCGCGAGCTCGTCGACAAGTACTTCACCTGGACGGCATCGCGCATCGAGGGCATCGGCCTCGAGGCGATCGCCAGCGAGACCGCGGCGCGCCACGTGCACGCGTTCAACGTCATGCCCGAGCTCGACGGCGATCTCGAGGTCGGCGGCCAGTACCAATGGCGGCGCCGCGGCGAGTTCCACATGTACAACCCGAACTCGATCGCGAAGCTGCAGCACGCGGTGCGCGCCGGCAGCTACAAGATGTTCAAGGAGTACAGCGCGATCGTCAACGACGAGAGCGCGCGCCACGCGACGTTGCGCGGACTCCTCAAGTTCCGCCCGTCACGTGCCGTACCGCTCGACGAGGTCGAGCCCGCGAGCACGATCGTGAAGCGCTTCAAGACCGGCGCGATGTCGTTCGGCTCGATCTCGAAGGAGGCGCACGAGAACCTCGCGATCGCGATGAACCGCATCGGCGGCAAGTCGAACACCGGCGAGGGCGGCGAGGACCCCGAGCGCTACAAGCCGCTGGCGAACGGCGACTCCAAGCGCAGCGCGATCAAGCAGGTCGCCTCGGGCCGTTTCGGCGTCACCAGCTACTACCTCGTCAACGCCGACGAGCTGCAGATCAAGATGGCGCAGGGCGCGAAGCCCGGCGAGGGCGGGCAGCTCCCCGGCCACAAGGTCGACGACTTCATCGCCAAGATCCGCTACTCGACGCCGGGCGTCGGCCTCATCTCGCCGCCGCCGCATCACGACATCTACTCGATCGAGGATCTGGCGCAGCTCATCCACGACTTGAAGAACGCCAACGACCGCGCACGCATCAGCGTGAAGCTCGTCGCCGAGGTCGGCGTCGGAACGGTAGCGGCGGGGGTGTCGAAGGCGAAGGCCGACGTGGTGCTGATCAGTGGCCACGACGGCGGCACCGGCGCCTCGCCGCTGACCTCGATCAAGCACGCCGGCATCCCGTGGGAGCTCGGCCTCGCCGAGACCCAGCAGGTGCTGGTGATGAACGACCTCCGCAGCCGCATCCGCGTCGAGACCGACGGGCAGCTGAAGACCGGCCGCGACGTCGCGGTCGCCGCGCTCCTCGGCGCCGAGGAGTACGGCTTCGCGTCGGCGGCGCTCGTCGCGTCGGGTTGCATCATGATGCGCGTCTGTCACCTCAACACCTGCCCCGTCGGCATCGCGACGCAGGATCCCGTGCTGCGGAAGAAGTTCTCCGGCACGCCCGAGCACGTCATCAACTTCATGACGTTCATCGCCGAGGAGCTGCGCGAGATCATGGCCGAGCTCGGCTTTCGCACCGTCGAGGAGATGGTGGGACGCGTCGACAAGCTCGAGGCGCGCGAGGCGATCGACCACTGGAAGGCGCGCGGCCTCGATCTCACCGAGATCCTGCACCGCCCCGAGGCGCCGGACGGCATCGCGATCCACTGCACGCAACCGCAGGACCACGGCCTCGAGAAGGCGCTCGACCGCGTCCTCGTCGAGCGCTGCCGGCCGGCGCTCGAGCGCCGCGAGCCGGTCGAGATCTCGCTGCCGATCCGCAACGTGAACCGCACCGTCGGCACGATCCTCTCGTCCGAGATCTCGCGCCGCCACGGCAGCGACGGCCTGCCGCCGGAGACGATCAAGCTGCGCTTCAACGGCTCGGCGGGCCAGAGCTTCGGCGCGTTTCTCGCGCCGGGCATCGCGATCACCCTCGAGGGCGACGCCAACGACTACTTCGGGAAGGGCATCTCCGGCGGGCGCATCGTCGTCTACCCGCCGCGCACGTCGACGTTCGTCCCCGAGGAGAACATCATCGTCGGCAACGTCTCCCTCTACGGTGCGACCGGTGGCGAGATCTTCTGCCGCGGCATGGCGGGCGAGCGCTTCGCCGTCCGCAACAGCGGCGTGACGGCGGTCGTCGAAGGCGTCGGCGACCACGGCTGCGAGTACATGACGAAGGGCACGGTCCTCGTCCTCGGCAAGACCGGACGCAACTTCGCCGCCGGCATGAGCGGCGGCGTCGCGTACGTCCTCGACGTCGACGCCGGCTTCAAGGGCCGCTGCAACATGAGCATGGTCGCGCTCGATCCGATGGAGGAGCACGATCTCGCGATCGTGAAGGACCTACTCCATCGCCATTACGAGTACACCGAGAGCGCGGTCGCGTGGCGCGTCCTCTCGGGCTGGCACGAGCTTTCGCGCCAGTTCGTGAAGGTGATGCCGGTCGAGTACCGCAAGGTCCTCGCCGCCGCCCACCTCGACACCGACGCCGCGCGCGTCGCAGCGGTGTAGGCGGTCGCGCATGGGAAAAATCACGGGATTCCTCGAGATCTCGCGCGAGCTGCCGCGGCGGCGGCCGATCGAGGAGCGTCTCAAAGATTGGCGCGAGCTCGAGGGGAAGCTCCCCGACGACAAGCTGCAGTCGCAGGGCGCACGCTGCATGGATTGCGGCATTCCCTTCTGTCACAAGGGCTGCCCGCTCGGGAACATCATCCCCGACTGGAACGACCTCATCTATCGCGGCCGCTGGAAGGACGCGATCGAGCGCCTGCACTCGACGAACAACTTCCCGGAGTTCACCGGCCGCATCTGCCCGGCGCCGTGCGAGGAGGCGTGCGTCCTCAACATCAACAACGACCCGGTCACGATCAAGCAGATCGAGAAGCAGATCATCGACCACGCGTTCAAAGAGGGATGGATCGCGCCGGTGCCGCCGTCACACCGCAGTGGGAAGCGCGTGGCAATCGTCGGCTCGGGTCCTGCGGGTCTCGCCGCCGCCGCGCAGCTGAACCGCGCCGGTCACACCGTCGAGGTCTTCGAGCGCGCCGACCGCATCGGCGGGCTCCTCATGTACGGCATCCCCGACTTCAAGCTCGAGAAGTGGATCGTCGAGCGCCGCTTGCAGCAGATGCGCGAGGAAGGCGTCGTCTTCCGCGTCAACGCGCACGTCGGCGTGAACGTCCCCGTCGACGACTTGCGCCGGAACTACGACGCGATCGTTCTCGCCGGCGGCGCGACGTGGGCGCGCGACCTGCCGATCCCCGGCCGCGAGCTGAACGGCATCCATTTCGCGATGGACTTCCTGCCGCAGCAGAACCGCAAGCTCGCGGGCGACGACGTGCGCGAGCAGATCCTCGCGACCGGCAAGAACGTCGTCATCCTCGGCGGCGGCGACACCGGCTCCGACTGTCTCGGCACCTCCAATCGCCAAGGCGCGAAGCACGTCTATCAGTTCGAGCTGCTACCGAAGCCGCCGGACTCGCGCACTGCCGAGGTCGCCCCGTGGCCCTATTGGCCGATGATCCTCCGCAGCTCGAGCTCGCACGAGGAAGGCGTCCAGCGCGACTGGAGTGTCAACACCAAAGCGTTCTCCGGCGACGCCGCGGGAAACGTGCGCAAGCTGCACGGCGTTCGCCTCGAATGGACGAAGGACGCGAACGGCCGCCCGCAGATGGTCGAGATCGCCGGCAGCGAGTTCGAGATCGAGTGCGAGCTCGTCCTTCTCGCGATGGGCTTCCTCGGTCCCGAGCGCGCCGGCATGCTCGAGGACCTCGGCGTCCGCCTCGACCAACGCGGCAACGTCGACGTCGGCGCCGATTATCAATCGAGCGTACCGGGCGTCTTCGGGTGCGGCGACATGCGCCGCGGCCAGTCGCTCGTCGTGTGGGCGATCTGGGAAGGCCGCGAGGCGGCGCGCGGCGTCGACGCGTTCCTCATGGGCCACACGTTCCTGCCGTCGAGCCCCGAGTTGTAACGCTCCTGAACTTCGAAGCCCCGTCTCCGAAGCGGCGGCGCCTGTGCGGCGGCGTGAGGGTTGGCTCCGCGCGAGGATCGCTCGCGCGGGATGCCGGACACGCTGTGGATCTTCCGTACTTCGAAGCGTCAGTGCCGAAGTGGCTCGCTCTTTATGCGCGCTCCGCCAACCCCCGCGCCGCCGCACTCACGACGCGACGGAAAATGATTCACATTTCTGGCGTAACGGCGCACCGCTCGACGATCGCCCGTCGGCCGCCGAGACGCGACGCTCAGCGACTGCCCGGCCGCTCCGCCTTCAGCGCCGCCGCGACGATCGGCTTCGCCCACTCCGGCGTCTCGGCCAGCCGATCGCGGTTGCGGATGCGGCCCTCGACGACGTCGAGCACCAGTCGCAAACGAGGGCGCTCGCGCTTCTCGACGCGTGCATCGACGCTGTTGTCGTAGACCTTCACCGCGGCGAGCTTCGGCACCAGACGCGCGAGGTTCGCTCGGCTCCGATCGTATCGCTCACGGATCCGCGCTTCCGGGACGTCGTGGCCGCCGCGGGCAACGCGCGCCTTCACTCTTGCGACATGGCGGTCGGCGCTGTCGAGCGCGACGTACCACATCTTCACTGCCATGCCATCCGCGGCGCGATCGAGGAGCCGAGCGATCGTCCGTCCGCCGAGCGTCGTCTCGAATGCGAAGTTCGCGCGATTCGCAATCGCCGCTTCGAGCCGCCGGCGACTCTCGTCCCACGCCATTGCGTTCGCCGCCGCGACCGAGATGCCGGGGTTTACCTCGAAGAGGCGGCGCGTCGCCTCGTCGGGATCGAAATAGTCCGCGCCCGACTCCCGGATCATCTCACCGATGATCGTCGTCTTACCGCCGCCGTTCGGTCCGGCGATCACCCAAATCGTCGGCCGCCGCTCAGCGGCCACGCCGTCTCATGCCGCGACGATGCGTGGCGCCGAGCTCGGCCGGAGACGCGTCGAACGCTCTCGTCATCGCCGTGTCGAAATCGCGACGCTGCATGCGGGCTACCAGTACATCGAACTCCTCGGTCAATCGGTTGATCGTCCGCGACGCCGACGGATTCAACGCCTCGTACTCCTCGACGGAGATGAGCACCGCCGCCGCTCGCCCCTGCTTCTCGATGATGACCGCTCCGCTGCGCGCCACGTCGAGGTACTTGCCGACGTGCTGCTTGAACTCGGTTGCGCTGGTGGTCACTGTCTCGGCCATTTGTGCCGCCTATTATGCACAGTTTGGATGTTTCTGTCCATAATAAACAGCGGGTGGGACGCGCCGGCAGCGCGCGCCGTCAGTCGTTACGCTCGAGCGCACAGAGCGGCACGTCGCCCAACTTGACACGCTCACGCTGTCGAATTACCGACAGGAGCATGCGCCTCGCTCTGCGATTGCTCGCCACTGTCGTCTCCGTGTTGCCTCTCTCCCTTGCGCCACGTCCCGCCACCGCGGTCGATCTCATGGTCTACAAAGTGTCGGTGAAGATCGTCGCCGGCATGGTGATCCCGAGTATGACCGGCCCTGACACGGTCCTCTTGAAGAAGCTCGGCAACAACGACGTCGTCAATCTCGCGATGGGGCGACCGCTCGGAACGAAGGTCGACGCGAAGACGGAGATGCTCGCCGGCGCGGGAGATTTCGAGCCGCGCATGACGAGCTCGCCGAACGAGAAGCTGATCGTGTTCGATCCGTCGCAGAACGGCATCGCGCAAGTGACGGCGACGGTCGCGGTCGCGACGTCGCTCGACTACCAAGGAGCGTACCTCGGCCCGAAGTCGTCCGGATTCGGGTTCGGCGCCGCCACCATCCAGAACACGACGCTCGGCGATCCGAGCCACAACGGCTTCATCTCCACGGACCTGAACGGTACTGCCACCGGTAGCGGCGCGCATCTCGGCGTCTCGGGCGTGGACATCGTGTTTCCGGCCATCTCCGGCACCGGCACGGCCTCGGGTCCGATCAAGTTCAACTTCACCGACAAGAACGGGATGGTCGTGCACTTCGACGGCGTCATCGTCAAAGCCCAGGGCAAGGTCTCCGGAAAGCCGATCGGCTCCTTCAGCGAGTGACGTTCCGGCGCCGCGGCGAACTCAGCCGGTGAGCTCGCGGCGACGGAACGCCCACCATGCGATACCCGTCAACACCAGATCCAGACGCAGCAGGTCGGTGTAGTTCCGCTGGATCCTGAGCCACGGGATCGTGTGGCTGAACACCTGTCGCCACGTGAGGAGCCGCGTCGCGAGGCAGTACGGCGCGAGCGTCACGAACGCGGGTTGCAGCCGGACGAGCTCGTCGGTGAGCAGCACGACGAGCGCGAGCACCGTCGCCGCGCCGGGCTTCATGTCGAAGCACGAGAGCGTGAGCGCAAGCATGGCGACCGTCCACGAGCTGCCGGCGAGCATGGGCATCGCGAGCGCGTAGCGCCGCAGCGCCAGTGGGAATCCGAGCACGCCCATGATGCTCTCTGGTAAGGCGATCGCGACGAGCGTGCCGCGACCGGCGAACAGCAGCGCGAGCGCGAGCGACGTCGCGCCGACGAACAGCGTCAACGCGATCGTGTACACCGCGCACGCGAGGAGCTTCTGAAACAGCACCGACGCCCGGCCGACCGGACGCGCGAAGATCGTGCGCAGTGTTCCGTCCTCGGCCTCCTTCGCGACGATGTCGCCGGCGACGAGCGCCAGGAACAGAGCGCCGACGACCGCCATGGTCTCTCCGGTCACGTGCACGGCGATCGTCGGGCCCGAGAGCCCCTCGCGCGCGATGCGCGTTCGCCAGAGCTCGCGGGTGACGTGCGCGCGCACCGACGGCACCTCGGTGAGGAGCGTCAGCACGAGCTCGCATGCGAGCGCGCCGCCGAACCCGAGATACGTTCGCGGCCGCGCCCACAGCTTCCGCAGCTCGCCGCGGAGCTGCGCGACGAAAACCCTTACGCGACCGCGTGGCATCGGCCGAACAAGCGCGTGCGGCGTCTCGTCGACGGCGGCAGTCCAGGGCGTCGGAACCGATTTCGCGCGCGGCGCGGCACGCACGAGGTCTTCCAACGTCGGGCGCAGCGCCTCCACGGCGCGGACGCGGATGCCGCCGCGCACCAGCGCGGTGACGAGATCGGCGACGTCGGCACCCGCATCGAGCGTAAGGACGTCGCCGGTCATGTCGGCACCGAACGCGTGCACGATCGGCATGGCCGCCGCGCGATCGTCGAGCTCGAGCCGCAGCCGCGGGCGCGAGTCGAGCAGCGCGTCCCAGGACCCCGCGAACACGAGTCGCCCATCGTCGAGCAGCGCGACGCGGTCGCAGGTCCGTTCGAGCGATTCGAGCCGATGCGAGGCGACGATCACCGTCAGCCCGCGCTCGCGATGTAGCCGGTCGATCAGCGCGCGGATCGTGTCGGCGCCCTCCGGATCCAGCGCTTCCTCCGGCTCGTCGAGGAGCAAGATCTCGGGCGTCGGGACGAGCGCCTGCGCGAACGCCAGACGCCGCTTCATGCCGTGACTGTAGCCGCGGACCGGCCGATGGATGGACGCGTCGAGACCGACGGCGTGCACCATCTCGCGCAACGTCGCCGCGGGCGCCGCCACACCTGAGTACCTCGTCAGGATGCGGAGATTCTCCCATCCGCTGAGATACTCGTAGAATGCCGTCCCGAGGATGCTGCCGATCGCCGCGCGTGCGTGCCGGCCGTCGCGGCGGACGGAAATGCCGCGCACCAGGACGTCGCCCGCCGTCGGCCGAACGAGACCGAGAATGACGCTCAGTAGCGTGCTCTTTCCGGCGCCGTTACGCCCGACGAGCGCCAGCGTCTCGCCGCGGCGGATCTCCAGCGACACGCCGTCGAGCGCGCGCCGCGCCCCGAAGACCTTCGAGACGTTCTCGATCCGGATCAGAGTGACGTCCACGGTACCCTAAGGACGGCGACACCGACTATCCGTGCCCATGAAGGGAGACCCAAGCGGTATTGTGCGGGTGATACGCGACAAAAACTGGGAGGTGCCTCAAAACGGATTGACACATTCGGTGCGCTCTGCGAGCGCGCGGACATGACGAACATCCACCGTACCGTCGCGCTCGCAGCCACCGCTTTCATTCTTGCCCTTCCCGCCGGTGCCGCCGCCATTCGCCCGCGCATCTACCGCGTTTGCAACGGCAGCACGACAGCGTGCCCGCGCGGCACCCGTTACAAGACGATTGCAGCGGCCGTGCAGCGCATCCAGCGCCTGCGGCCGCGACCCGGGCGGGAGTACTGGATCCTGGTGTGGCCCGGCGTCTACCACGAAAAACAGGTCGACGGCGCCGGCGTGCTGATCACGACCCCGAACGTCCACGTACGCGGCATGGACCGCAATCTCGTCGTCGTCGACGGCTCGAACGGCGACGCCGCGCACCCGTGCCCGTCGGACGTCGCGCTCCAGGACTTCACCGGACGCGAAGGCATCGAGGTGTTCGAGGCCGACGGCACCTCGATCGACAACGTGACGGTCTGCAACTACCTCGACGGCCCGAACGGCGAAGGCAACCAGGTCTGGTGGAACGGCGGCGACGGGACCGGGCTGATCGGCATGGGGACGTACAGCGGCCGCTATCTCACGGCGACCTCCACGTTCTTCGGCGGCGAGGATCAGCCGATGGGCCAGTACGGGATCTTCGTCAGCAACGCGCAGGGGCCGGGAACGATCAGCTACTCGTACGCCAGCAACATGGCCGACTCGAGCTTCTACGTCGGCGCGTGTCCGGACTGTAACGCGGTCCTGAGCCACGTTCACGCGCAGAACAGCCCGCTCGGGTACTCGGGGACGAACAGCGGCGGCCACCTCCGCATCGAGGACTCGGAGTGGGACGGCAACATGGTCGGCATCCTGCCGAACTCCCTGAACAACGACGACGCGCCGCCGCCGCAGAGCGGGCTTTGCCCGGACGGCTCGGGATCGTGCATGTTCATCCAGCGCAACTATGTGCATGACAACAACAACCCGAACGTCCCGTGCAGCGGCATCACCTGCGAGGCGCCCGTCGGTACCGGCATCGAGATCTCCGGCGGGAGCTACGACACGATCACGGACAACCGCGTGGAGAGCCAGGGTGCCTGGGGCATCGCGACCCACGACTTTCCCGATACCGAGACGCCGCCGCCGGTCTCGAACTGCGAGGGCGGCATCGGCCAGGGCGGCACGTGTCTCTTCGTCGCGATGGGGAACCTCGTCACACTGAACCAGCTCGCCAATAACGGCTTCTTCGGCAACCCGTCGAACGGCGACCTCGTCAACGAGTCGAGCTCGTCGCCGCGCAACTGCTTCTCGGGCAACACCGATCCCGCGGGCCTGACGAGCGAGCCGCCGTTGATCGAGACCGTCGATGGGCCGCCGTGCGATCAACCGGGAACCGGCTCGGCGACTGCCGCCGGCGAGCTCGCGTGCGACGCGGGCCTCACACCCTGCCCGCCCGGCTCGAGCTACCCGACGCGGACGCAAGTCACGACGCTGCCCCTCACGCATCAGGATCCGATGCCGGACCCGTGCGCGGGCGTGCCGCAAAACCGCTGGTGTCCGTACGCCGGACCGCGATCGTGAACCGCTAGGCCACTTGTCGCGGTGGGCGGAGGGCGCGAAGATTCGCGCATGCTACCCATCGCGAGCCTTCCCCTACGCCCCTCCGCCCTGTCTCGTGCGCTGACGTACGTCGTGACCGGGCTCATCGTCGCCGTGCCGCCGACGATCGACCGCGCCCACGCCGCGACTGCGAGCTGCGGGATGGTCGTCCAGGACCAGCTCGTCCTCGATCGTGAGATGCGCTGTCCCGGGCCGGCGCTCGTCATCCGCAATCCGCGCAGCGTCGTGCAGCTGAACGGGCATACGATCGCGTCGACGAAACCCTGCGGCGACGCGGGCGCGACCGTCGGGATCGTCGTCGAGGAAAGCGCCGCACGCGCCAACATCCTCGGGCCGGGCATCGTGCGCGGGTTCGCGACCGGCATCGCGATCGACGGCACCCATCAAGTGCAGCTGCGCGATCTGCGCGTCAGCGAGAGCTGCGGGTTCGGCATCGCCCTGCGCAACACGATCGCCACTCGTGCCCGCGACCTGATCCTCGACCGCAACGGCGACGGCGGCGCCACCGCGGGCGCGCTGCGCGCGGAGGGCGCGCGCGGCCTCGTCGTCACCGACAGCGAGGTGCTCCTGAACGATGCCGGCGCGAGCGGCGCTGCGATCGACTTGCGCGACTGCCGCGGCTGCCGCGTCGCCGGGAACCGCGTCGCCGCCAATCACGGCGTCGGCATCCGCCTCGACGTCGACTCGCAGGGCAACGAGGTCGAGCGCAATCTCGTCCTCGGGCAGCACGGCAACGACCTCGCCGACGCCGGGTCCGACAATCTCTTCACGCTGAACGGCTTCAAGCACGGCGACGGACTCGAGCCGCCGCCGCTGTGGCCGCTCCTCGGCGTCCCGGTGTCGCCCGCACCCGGCGTCGCGGGCTGCGGCACGATCCACGACGAGATCCGACCACGGGGCACGTTGACGATCACGTGCCCGCAGGATCCCGGCCTGCGGGCGGTCCGCAACAGCGTCGTCGCGTACCGACTGCTGAACCCGCTGGACCCCCCGCAGATCTTCAATTCCAACTGCAACCCGGCGGTCGTGCATCCGGCGAGCGGCACGAGCGGCGGCGGCGTGACGTGCACGAACGCGAACTCGAATTGGTCGGCAATCCTCGAGGTGACGTGCTGTCTGAATTGAACGATCAGTCGCGAAGCTGCTGCGCGAGGTAGTCGACCTCGCCGAGAGCGGCGACGAGGCCGAGCTGCGTCTCGAGCCAATCGAGGTGCTCCTCCTCGCTGGTGAGGATCCGCTCGAGGAGATCGCGGCTGCCGTTGTCGGCGACGTCGACGCAGAGCGCGATGCCTTTGTTCAGCCGTGCGATCGCCTCGACCTCGGTGTCGCGATCGGCACGGAGCTGCTCGGGAACGGTCTCGCCGACGCTCACCTTGTAGAGCCGCTGCATGTTCGGCAGCCCTTCGAGGTAGAGAATGCGCTCGATCAGCTCGTCGGCGTGCTTCATCTCGTCGATCGACTCCTTACGGTTGAATTCGGCGAGACGCAGGTAGCCCCAGTTGCGGCACATCCTCGCGTGCAGAAAGTACTGGTTCACCGCAGTGAGCTCGCTGGTGAGGACGTCGTTCAGGAGCTCGAGCACCTTCTTGTTACCCTTCACGCCGCACCTCCCTCGAAGCGTCGCGCCGCGGATCACCGTCTCGCCCGCGCACCGCGTTCCGTAGCGCGCGCGTATGCGCTTCGTCAACGCCGTCCGGCGTCGGCGGATGCGGTGGCGGGCGAGAACGGCGTGCGCGGGGCCGGCACGCGCGCACCGTGGCCGGCGCAATCACGAACTGCGACGGGCGCGCCTTGCCAAGTCTACGTCCCCGCGCACGCCATTCTCGCCCGCCGCGGCCCGCGCCGACAGACGTCAGGCGATGGCGAGCTCTGCGGCGGCGGCGGCGACCGGCTCGACGCTCGCGGCCTGCGCCTCGGCACGGCACTCGCGGATGCACTGGCGGATCGCGTCGTGACAGGCGCCGCATCCGGCACCCGCGCCGCACCGTCGCTGCACCGCACGCAGCGTCGTGGCGCCGTCGGCGACGACGGCGCGCAGCTTGCGTTCGGAGACGTTGGCGCAGACGCACAGGATCATGGCTACGCTGATAGCGACTTTGAGAATCATTTTCAATAGACAACCGCCAGCGCCGTACCACCCGAGACAATCCCGCTACTTACGTTAGATGTTGATCGAGCGTTTCGCGACTCCGAGCGCAGCTTCCTTCAGCGCTTCCGGAAGCGTCGGGTGCGCGTGCGGTGTGCGGGCGACGTCTTCGGCGCTCGCGCCGTACTCGATTGCCAGCGCAGCCTCGGCGATGAGATCCGACGCCCGCGGGCCGAGAATGTGCACGCCGAGAATGCGATCGGTGCGCGCGTCGGCGAGTACTTTGACGCCGCCGTCCGTCGCGGCGAGACATTTGGCGCGCGCGTTCGCCATGAACGGGAAGCTGCCGATGCGGACCTCGAGGCCGCGCTCGGCGGCGTCCTCCTCCGACAAGCCGACGCTGGCGAGCTCCGGCCACGTGTACACGACGTTGGGAATCGCGTCGTAGTTCACGTGACCAGCCTGCCCCGCCATGCGCTCCACGGCGGCGACGCCTTCCTCTTCCGCCTTGTGCGCCAACATCGGGCCCGGAATCACGTCGCCGATCGCGAACACGCCCGCGACGCTCGTCTCGAAGTGCTCGTTCACCGTGATGCGGCCGCGCTCGTCGAACGCGACGCCGATCTCGCGCGCGCCGAGCTCGTCGGCGTAGGGCCGCCGCCCGACGGCGACCAGCACGACGTCGGCGTCCTCGACGAACGACTCCCCTTTCGACTCGAGCGTGACCCGCACCCCGTCGGCGGTGCGCTCCGCCTTCGCCGCCGAAGTCTCGAGGCGAAACGTCACGCCCTGCTTCTTCAACGCCGCCTGCAGCTGCCGCCCCATCCCGCGGTCCATCAGCGGCACGATGCGATCGAGGAACTCGACGACCGTGACCTGCGCGCCGAGACGCGCCCATCCCGACCCGAGCTCGAGCCCGACGGCGCCGGCGCCGACGACGAGGAGCCGCCGCGGCGCGACGCCGAGCGTCAGCGCCTCGGTCGAGCTGACGATGCGCTCGCCGTCGAACGGCAGCGTCTTCAGCGCCGTCGGCTTGCTGCCCGTCGCGATCAGAGCGCGCGCGGTCTCGAGCGTGCGCTCGCCCGCCCCGCGGACCAACACACGTTGCGCCGACTCGAGGCGTGCCGCGCCGAGGACGCGCTCGACTTTGTTCTTCTTGAAGAGCGACGCGACACCCTGCGTGAGACCGCGGACGATCTTGTCCTTGCGCGCCATCATCGCGCCGAGATCGAGCGCGACGTTGTCGACGCCGATGCCATGCGCCGCGAGCCCGTGACGCGTCTCCTCGTAGCGCTCGCTCGAGTCGAGGAGCGCCTTGCTCGGAATGCAGCCGACGTTGAGACACGTGCCGCCGAGGCGCTCGTATTTCTCGACGCACGCCACGCGCATGCCGAGCTGCGCCGCACGGATCGCCGCCGTGTACCCGCCGGGTCCGGAGCCGATCACGACCAGATCGAAGCGGTCGTCCGCCATCACGCCTTCATAGGTCAAGCAACAGCCGCGCCGGGTCTTCCAGGCGCTCCTTCACCCGGACGAGGAACGTCACCGCTTGCCCGCCGTCGATCAGCCGGTGGTCGTACGACAGCGCGACGTACATCATCGGCCGCACGACGATCTGGTCATCGACGACGACCGGGCGCTTCTCGATCTTGTGCATGCCGAGAATCCCGCTCTGCGGCGGATTGAGGATCGGCGTCGACAGCAGCGAGCCGTAGACGCCGCCGTTGGAAATCGTGAACGTGCCGCCGGCGAGGTCGTCGATCGCGAGCTTATTGTCGCGCGCGAGCGCCGCGAGGCGCGCGATCTCGCGCTCGACCTCGGCGAACGACATGCGCTCGGCGTGATGCACGATCGGCACGACGAGCCCGCGCTCGGTGCCGACCGCAATACCGAGATGCACGAAGCGCTTGTAGACCACCGCGTCGCCGCGGATCTCCGCGTTCACCTCCGGCACGTCGTGCAGCGCCGCGATCGACGCGCGCGCGAAAAACGACATGAAGCCGAGCGCGACCCCGTGCAGCTTCTGGAAGCGCTCCTTTTGCGCCGCGCGCAGCGCCATCACCGCGCTCATGTCGATCTCGTTGAACGTAGTGAGGATCGCCGCCGTGTGCTGCGCTTGCACGAGGCGCTCGGCGATGCGCTTACGGAGCCGCGTCATCGGCACGACGTCCTCGCCCTCCGCGGCGACCGCCGCGCGCTCGGGTGCGACCGCGACGCGCGCTGCGGACGCGGCGGGTGTCGCGCCACCGCTCGATTGGGCGGCCACGGCCGGCGCGCCCGGGCGCGCCGCCGGTTGCGGCGCCGCAGACTCGGGCGCGCGACGCTCGAGGTGCGCCAGCACGTCCTCTTTCAAGAGCCGTCCGCCCTTTCCCGACGCGGCGATCGCGGCGGGTTCGAGCGCATGCTCTTCGACGAGTTTCCGCACCGCAGGGCTGAGCGGCCCGACCGCACGCGCGGTCGCGACCGTGTCCTGCTCGGAGGCGCCCTCGAGGTTCGGCGCCGCGACTGGTCCGGGGCCCGGCGACGGCAGCGGCGCCGCGGGACGCGCTGGCGTCACGGACGGGCTCTCGCCGCCGTCGAGGTCCGTCGCCAGGCGGACACGCGGAGCGGCGACGCCCGCGGCGTCGTCGATGCTGCCGACGACGTCGCCGACGCTGACGGTCTCGCCCTCCTGGCGCAGCACGTGCAGCGTGCCGGCCGCCTCGGCGGCGATCTCCATCGTCGCTTTATCGGTCTCGAGCTCGAGCAGGACGTCGTCCTTGGCGACGGCGTCACCGTCGCGCTTCGCCCAGCGGACGATCACCCCTTCCGTCACCGATTCGCCCAACGTGGGAATTCGAACCTCGACTGCCATGCCTCCTCACCCGTTTCGCCGCGCGACGGTCATCGCGTGCCGCCCGTCATCTCGTCGCCGAACGGCGGCGGTGCGTCGCGGCCGCTCACCGCGCCGGCGCGCTCGACGCCTCGCCGGCGTGCTCGCGTGCGAACGCACGATTCACGAGGTCGGCCTCCTCGGCCTGATGCAGCTTGTACGACCCCGTCGCCGGGCTCGCCGCTTCGGGGCGCCCGACGTAATTGAGCGCATGCGACGCCGGGAGAATGCGCCGCAGGCGGTGGTACATGAAGTGCCAGGCGCCCATGTTCCACGGCTCTTCCTGCACCCAGTAGACCTGCCGTGCCTGCGGATACGCCGCGATGATTCGTTCGAGCTCGCGTTGGGGAAAGGGATAGAGCTGCTCGACGCGGACGATCGCGGTGGTATCGACGTCGCGGTCGCGGCGGCCGTCGAGGAGCGCGTAGTAGACCTTGCCGCTGCAAAGCAGAAGCCGCGTCACGCGCTGCGGATCGACGCGCACGCCCGCCTCGGGCGCGCCCGCCACCGCGACGTCGTCGAGCACCGTCTCGAACGTGCCCGCGATCAGCTCCCCGGGCGTCGACACCGCGAGCTTGTGGCGCAGCAGGCTCTTCGGACTCATGACGATGAGCGGCTTCCGGAACGGACGGTGCATCTGGCGGCGCAGCGCGTGGAAGTACTGCACCGGCGTCGTCAAGTTGCACACCTGCACGTTGTCCTCGGCGCACAGCTGCAGATAGCGCTCGAGCCGGGCGCTCGAATGCTCCGGTCCCTGCCCCTCGTAGCCGTGCGGCAGCAACATCACGAGGCCGCTCATCCGCTGCCACTTCGACTCCGAGCTGGCGATGAACTGATCGATGACGACCTGCGCACCGTTGGCGAAGTCGCCGAACTGCGCCTCCCAGATGACGAGCTTCCACGGGTCCGCCGAGCTGAACCCGAACTCGAAGCCGAGGACGGCGTTCTCGGAGAGCATGCTGTCGAGGATGAGGAACCGGCCTTGCCCTTCGCGCACGTTGTCGAGCGGCACGTAGCGCTCGCCGTTCTTCGTATCGTGGAGAACCGCGTGGCGGTGACTGAACGTGCCGCGGCCGGTGTCCTGGCCGCTCATCCGCACCGTCGTACCCTCGAGGACGAGCGTGCCGATCGCGAGCGCCTCGGCGCAGCCCCAATCGATCTTGCCGCCCTCGCGCACCGACGCGGCGCGCGCTTCCATGAGACGCGCCGCGCGCGGATGGGGCGTGAACGCCGCGGGCAGGCGCGTGAACGCGGCGGCGATCTCGTCGAGCGTTGCCTGCGACACGGCGGTCTGCGCGCTCCAGTCGTCGCCGGCCCAGCCGAGGCCCTTCCACACGCCGCCGAACGCGAAGACGGGCAGGCGCGGCATGAAGTCGCGGGCGTACGCTTGCGCGTCGTCGAGGAGCTCGCGGAACTCGGTCGTCCGGCGCTCGGCGTCTTGCGGCGCGAGGGCGCCTTCCGCCGCGAGCCGCTCGCCGTACTGCGTGAGCGGCGACGGATGCTGCGCGATCTTCTGGTACATGACCGGTTGCGTGAACGTCGGGTCGTCGAGCTCGTTGTGGCCGTGCTTGCGGTAGCACACGAGGTCGATGATGACGTCCTTCTTGAAACGCTGGCGAAAGCCGATCGCGAGCCGCGCCGCCTGCATCGCCGCCTCGGGGTCGTCGCCGTTCACGTGAAAGACCGGCGCCTGGATGATTTTCGCGACGTCGCTAGGGTACGGGGTGAAGCGGTACGCCTCCGGCGGCGTCGTGAAACCGATCTGGTTGTTGACGATGACGTGGATCGTGCCGCCGGTGCGGTAGCCTTCGAGCTCCGAGAGCCACAGCGTCTCGGCGACGACGCCCTGGCCGGTGAACGCCGCGTCGCCGTGCATGAGGACCGGCACGACGCGCTCGCGCTGGCGGTCGCCGTAGCGGTTCTGCTTCGCCCGCACCATGCCCTCGATCACCGGGTCAACGGCTTCGAGATGGCTCGGGTTCGGGCTGAGCGAGAGATGCACGCGGCGTCCCGAGCGTGTCATCTGATCGCGCGAGTAGCCGAGATGGTACTTGACGTCGCCGTCGCCCATCGACTCGCGCGCGAGGAAGCTGCCCTCGAACTCGGCGAGGATCATCTCGTAGGGCTTGCGCAGCACGTTCGCGAGGACGTTCAGCCGGCCGCGATGCGGCATGCCGATCACCATCTCCTCGGCGCCGAGCGCGCCGGCGTCCTCCACGAGCACGTCGAGCAGCGGGATCAGCGACTCGGCGCCCTCGAGCGAGAAGCGCTTCGCCGTCGGGTAGCGCGTCTGCAGAAACTGCTCGAAATGCTCCGCGACCATCAAGCGATCGAAGATGCGAATGCGTTCCTCGCGCTCGAGACTCGGACGGTTCGACGTCGGCTCCATCCGCTCCTGCAGCCACAGGCGCTGGTCGCGGTCTTGGATGTGCAGGTACTCGACACCGAGCGTGCGGCAGTACGTCTCCTGCAAGCGCGCGATGAGGTCGCGCAGCGTCGCCGTCGCGCAGCCCTGGAAGCTGCCGCACTCGATCACGCGATCGAGGTCCGGCTCCCCGAAGCCGAACTCGGACGGCTCGAGCAGCGGATGACCGGCCGGCTTCGGCGCCAGCGGATTCAGGTGCGCAACGAGGTGTCCGAGCTCGCGGTACGAGTGGACGAGATCGAAGACGCCGATGACGGGCTCCGCTTGCGGTGCCGCCGTTGGCTCCGCGGCGTGCACGACCTCGCCGTTCGACGCGACGGCGGCGCTGTTGCCGTTCGCAGCGAGCTCGAAGCCGGCGAAGAAGAGCGCCCAATTGTCGTCGACCGAGCTCGGATCCTCGCAATAACGGCGATACTGCTCGTCGACGTACTCCGCGTTGGCGCGCGTCACGAGGTCCAAGCTCCGCATCCGTTCCTTTTAGCGTCTCGGCGCCGCGCCCGCCACAGGCCGACCGCTCCCGCTCTGCCGCGCGCGGCACATCTGGTACAGTGATGCGCCATGGCTCGCGCGCAGCGCAGTGACGTCGTCGCGATGGTGCTCGCGGGTGGCGAGGGCAAGCGCCTCTACCCGCTGACGCGCGATCGCGCGAAGCCGGCGGTGCCGTTCGGCGGCCGCTACCGCATCATCGACTTCGTACTGTCGAACTTCGTCAACTCCGGCGTCTTCAAGATCAGCGTCCTCACGCAGTACAAGTCCGGGTCGCTCATGCAGCACCTGGCGCGCGGCTGGCAGCTGGCGCCGCAGATGGGGCACTACGTCGCGCCGGTGCCGGCGTCGATGAACGTCGGACGACAATGGTTCCGCGGCAGTGCCGACGCGATCTTCCAAAATCTCGACGTCGTCGCCAACGAGCGCCCGGCGTATGTCTGCGTCTTCGGCGCCGACCACATCTATCAAATGGACGTCTGCCAGATGCTCGACTTCCACTGCGCGCGCGGCGCGGATGCGACCGTGGCGACGATCCCCGTTCCCGCGCAGCAGACGGATCAGTTCGGCGTCCTCGACGTCGACGACGAGCGGCGTATCACCGCGTTTCACGAAAAACCCGCTCCCGCTGCGGACGCGAGCGGCACCGTGCCTGCATCGATGGGTCTGTACGTGTTCACCACCGACGTCTTGGTGCGCGCCGTCGTCGAAGACGCCGAGCGCACCGACTCGACCCACGACTTCGGCAAGGACGTGCTGCCGCGGCTCGTCGAGACGTCGCGCGTCTGCGCGTACGACTTCTCGACGAACGAGATCCCCAACATGAACGAGCAGCAGCGCGGCTATTGGCGCGACGTCGGCACGATCGACGCGTACTGGCAGACGTCCGAGGACCTGATCTCGGTGACGCCGATCCTCAATCTCTACAACCCGGCGTGGCCGATGATCTCCGCCTTCTATCCGAATCCGCCCGCCAAGTTCGTGTTCGCCGACCCGGAGCACAACCGCGTCGGGCTCGCGACCAACTCCATGGTCTCCGAAGGCTGCATCATCAGCGGCGGCCACGTCGACCGCTCGATCCTCGGCCCACGCGTGCGCGTCAACAGTTTCTCGATGGTGAGCGAGTCGATCCTCTTCGACGGCGTCGAGGTCGGGCGCCACGCGCGCGTGAAGCGCGCCATCATCGACAAGGGCGTCCTCATCCCCCCCGGCACCACGATCGGCTACGACGACGCGGAGGATCGCCGGCGGTTCACCGTGTCCGAAGGCGGGGTCGTCGTGATCCCCAAAGGCATGGTGCTGTAGCGCACGCGCCTTCGGGACGGACCGTCGCGGGCACGGGCGAGGTCGGGGACGCGGGGGTCGGTCCCGCACCCGACCTGCGCCATATGGTGAGTTTGCGCAGAACGGGTGCAGGACCGACCCCCGCGTCCCCGACCTCGCCCGCGCACGTGGCAGCCGCGCTCGACGGCCGTGCGCACCGGCGCCCGGCCCGCGGGAGTCCCGTCGACCGCGCGCCGGCGGCCGGAGTGCACCTCGCGGCCAGCCGCCGCGCCAGCCGTCGCCGACCCGGGGAGGCGGAGACGCGCGGGAGGCGCCCGCAGCACGCGTTGTGCGCGCTGAACCTTTTGCGCACGCGGAGTGCGGGCGACGACTCCTCGCGTCCGCACCCGCCGCCGTCGAAAAAGTTTCACGTTGACACTCTGCGCGCGCCGCACGTACGCTGCGGGACGTGTTGGCGCGCACGGGTTGCGCGCCGACGTTCCATGCTCGGCCACCGTTCGTCACGCACGATCGATCGACGGCTCCTCGCGCTCGCGGCCATCGTGTGCCTGCTGGCGCATGCGCGCGTCGTGCGCGCAACGACCGTGCTGCCGCTCGAGCTCGATGCGCTCACGGCGGCGGCGGATCGCGTGTTCATGGGGCGGGTCGTCGCGGTGCGGAGCGGACGCGACGATCGCGGCTTGCCCGTCACCTGGACGACCTTCACCGTCGACGAGGCCTTGAAAGGCACGCCGGCAAGAGCATTGGAGATCAAGCAGCTCGGCGTCGATCGGCCGCTCGCCGACGGCGGCGTGTTTCGGATTCCGGCGCTGCCGAGCTATCGCGTCGGCGACGAGGTGATCCTCTTCCTCCACCCCGACAGCCGCGAGGGTTTCACCAGCCCGGTCGGCCTCGGTCAGGGTCGCTTCCGCATTCGCCGCGACGGCGGCGCTGCCGTCGCCGAGAACGACGTCGGCAACAGTAATCTGGCGGCGACGGGAGGGACGCGCGCCGCGTCGCGCGTTGCGGGGGCTCCCGCGGGCGTGCTCGGGGCGCCGGCGCCGATTGCTCTCGACGATCTTCTGACGCGCATTCGGGCCGCGGTGCATGCGTCGCGTTGATCATCGACGGCGCAGCGCGGCGGTGCTCGGCATCGCGGCGCTGATCGTCGCCTTCGTCGCGCATCGCGCGGCGGCCGCCGGACCGCTGATCGTGAACGGTGCAGGCGACCCGCTCGTCTGGAGCAGCGGCGTCGTGCAATGGAATCCCGATCGCGGCAGTCTCGGGTCGCTGTCGAACGCGGACGCCGTGCAGTTCGTCGGCGACAACTTCGGCAAGTGGCAAGCGGTCGCCACGGCGACGCTCGCGATCTCGAACACCGGCGCGCTTCCCGTCGACGTCACGGCCGCGAACGTGAGCACGTTCGTCGGCATTTGCGGCGACGGTCTCAGCCCGATCGTCTTCGACGACGACGGGTCGATCACCGACGCGCTCCTCGGCGCGGGCGCGTCCAACTCCGTCCTCGGCTTCGCCGGCCCCGAATGCGGCACGTTGGTGCCGCCCGTCATCACCGAGGCGGCGGCGATACTGAACGGCAAGTTCGTCGACGGCATCGCCAACGCCGCCAACCCCGAGATCAGCATCACGAGCTTCGGCGCCGTCTTCCTCCACGAGTTCGGCCACTACCTGAACCTCGACCACTCGCAGATCAATCTCGTCGAGGCTTTCGATCACGATGTGAGCAACGACGACACGATCGCGACGATGTTTCCGTTCCTCGTGAACGGCACGGCGGAGGCGACGCTCGCGCGCGACGACCAGGTGGCGATCTCGATGCTGTATCCGAGCGCCGCCTTCGGCACGGCGTTCGGACGCATCACGGGCTCGATCCTGTGGAGCAACGGCACGACGCCGTTTCAGGGCGCCTACGTGATCGCGCGCAACGTCGCTGACCCGCGTCACGATGCGATCGGCTACGCGTCCGGCGCGCGCTTCGTGCCGGGCGCGAGCGGTGGGCCGCCGCCGCCGGAGCTGCAAGGCACGTACGAGCTGCCCGGTCTGCAACCGGGTGCGCGCTACACGGTCGAGGTCGAGCCGATCTACCCGGGCTTCACCGGCGGCTCGAGCGTCGGCCCGTTCAGCACGCCGGTCGCCTTGCCGGGCCCGCCCGAGTTCTGGAACGGCGCCAACGAGGCGGCGACCAACCCGCCCGACGATCCCGACGCGCCCGGAACGCCGATCGTCGCTGCCGCCGGGACGACGGCCGGCGGCGTCGACATCGTCTTGAATGGCACCGTGCCGCCATCGAACGACGCCTGCGTCGACGCCACGGCGATCACGTTCCCGTTCGACGACACCGAATCCACGAGCGGCGCGACGAGTGCTGCCGCGGACCCGGTTCAAGACTGCACCGGGGGCACGACGACCGCGAACTCGAACAGCGTCTGGTACCGCTTCACCGCACCGACGGACGGTACCGTCGTCGTCTCGACCGAAGGCAGCGACTACGACACCGTGCTGTCGGCGTACACCGGAACGTGCGACGCCCTGGCCGCGGTCGCGTGCGCCGACGACATCGCCGCCGACACGAACGTCCAATCCGTGATCGGCTTCGCCGTCTCCGGCGGCACCGCATACCTCGTCGAGGTGACCCAGTACGGTACGAACGGCGGCGGCACCCTGCACCTGACGGCGGTGTTCACGCCGAACCCGCCTGCGCCATGCGATCTCCCGGCGCCCGGCGCCTGCATCCCGGGTGGCGGCAAGCCGAGCCACGATTGCGCGACCGAGTGGCTCGTCGAGCCGGTGCCGGCGATCGACCACCCGAAGATTCCCCGCCGCAACGTTCCGCTCGCGCGGCTCGCCTGCCACGACGGCGATCCGAGCTGCGACTTGGACGGCGTCGGCAAGGACGGGGGCTGCATGTTCCACGTCGCGGTCTGCGTCAACAACGCCGATCCGCGCGCCGCGACCGCCGGGTGCGCCGCGACGTCGATCGCCAGCTACCTCGTGCAGCGGCCAAGCGCGAAGCGCCCGCGCGATGCCACCGACGCGGCGAACGCCGCCGCCCTTCGCGACGCCGTCGCGGCGCTGGCGAGCCCCGGCGAGTCGATCGTTGCCGGCGGCCTCGTCTCTTTCATTCCGCCACAATCGAGCGTGAGCCGCTGCACGCCGTTCCAGAACATCCGCGTCCCGATCGGCACGCGCGTGCTGCAGACACGCGCCACCACGATCACGGGCGCAAAGGACACCGATTTCCTGTCGCTGCGCTGCGTCCGCGCAGCGACGCGCTGATCCCGCGCACCCCCCGCGGGCACCTGACCGCGCGCGCCGGCACGAACGGTACTGAAGGCCGGCGACGACGTGCGAAACACCGTCAGCCGAGGAGCCGCCGGGTCGCGAGATCGGCGCCGGCGCGGAGCGCGGCGAGCTTCTCCCAGACGACTTCCTCCGCCACCTCGCCGAGCCCGGCCGCAGTCGCGAAGCCGCAGTCGGTACCCGCAAGCACGCGGCGCGGATCGCCGACGGCACGCGCAGCGAGCTCGATGCGGTCGGCGACGACCTCGGGATGCTCGACGTAGTTCGTCGTCGTGTCGATGACGCCGGCGACGAGCAGCATGCCGTCGGGCAGCGGGTAACGCGCGAAGCAGCGGTGCTCGTGCGCATGCCGCGGGTTCGCCATTGAAATGACGAGGGCACCGACGCGCGCCGCGTAGAGCCGGGGCAGGATCTCCTCGAGCGGCACGTCGAGCGTATGCGGCGCCTCGTAGTTGCCCCAGCAGACGTGCAGGCGCACCCGGTCGGGCGGAATGCCGTCGAGCGCGCGGTTGATGGCGGCGACGACGAGGTCCACCCAGCGCAGGAACTCGTCGAGCGGCCGGTCGGCGAAGAGCGTGTGCCGCTCCATCGCGAGATCCGGGCAATCGAGCTGCAACACGAGCCCGTGATCGACGATCGCCCGGTACTCGACGGCGAGCGCGTCGGCGAGCGCGATCACGTAGTCATCGAGCGTCGCGTAATGCGCGTTCGCCATCGCCACCGCGACGATGCCCGGCGACGCCGCGGTCATGAACGTCTCGGCGAAGCGCTCGGGCACGGCGGCGAGCAGGCCCGCGAATTTCGTGCACTCCGCATCGACGTGGCTGCGATCGAGGTACCGCACGGCACCCGTCGCGCGCGGCGCGTTCAGCAGGCTCACCATCGTACGCGAGAAATCGGGGAGCTTGAGCGCGAGGAAGCTCTGGAACTGCACGATGTCGCGCATGATCGGCCGTTCGCTGGCGCCGCTGAAGCCGCTCATCCGGTGCTGCACGTACGTCAAGAAGCTCTCGCGCGGCTGCTCGCCGTCGTTGCCGACGTCGATGCCGGCGGCGAGCTGACGCGCGATGACGTGGCGGGTCGAGGCCTCGACCTCGCGCGCCAGCGCCGCCGCATCGACGGGCTCGCGTCGGCTCACCCGCACCAGCATCTCGACCAGCGCCGGCGTGCGCGGCAAGCTGCCGGCATGCGTCGTGAGGATACGCTCCTCACTGCGCTTCATCGTCGTCCTCCGTGCCGTTCTCCGGGTCGCCGCCGAGACGGCGCGTCACCACGATCTCGATCTCGTCGAGCGGCGACAAGCCGCGATTGCGCACGCGCGCGTTCCACGCGGGTGTCGCCCGCAGCTGCGCGAACACGGCGCGGATCAGGGCGGGCTTGACGCCGACCTCCCACTCGTCGAGCCACGCGTCCTCCTCGAAGTCCTCCTCCTCGAAAAGTGCCTCGGGAATCTGCGCCTCGAGCGTGAAGCGCAAGAGAAACGTCTTCTCGCGGGTCTCCATGGCGGCGTCGTAGCAGCGGCCCA
>JBGPOW010000045.1:0-24294 GCA_041488235.1 Binatia bacterium | reverse complement strand
GTCGCGCGCAACCGCGCAGGCTTCGTGGAGGAGACCACGGTCGTCGCTTTCGGTGAGCGTCGTTTCCCAAAGATGTGTGAGCTTCCGCTCACGCCAGGTCGCTCGTCCGTATCTATTGATGACCGCCCAGGATGTCACGATGGCGACAACGGCCATCGCGAGCAGGACGCCGGCACCGGTCGAGAGCTGCGTGGCTGTCCACTGAACGGCTAGAGGATACATTACCGTTCAGACGAGCAAACGATATGCCTATTGCTCACCTCTGAAACGAAACCATGAACACGATCGCGCACGGTCTTTCTCGAAGGCCTGCCACAAAAGCGTTGTTTTGAAATTGACGAACGGCAACGCTGCGTCGCCGCGATCCGGCACAGCAGATGCCACGAATGAGTGTACGCCGGAGCGCGACGCGGCCTGCGGTCGCGATCGGAGGGGGAGCGCCCTGACCTTGCGCGACGACCGCTCCGGGCCTGGCGCTGCCGGGAGCCTTGAGCGCTTGGCCAGGCCGCGCTTGGCGCGCCGATCGAGGCGCCGCCGCAAAGAGGCCGCGACACTTTCTTGGCACCCGGACGGTCAGAATTGGCGGCCGGACCTCGTAGCGCGGCGACCGACATCGGAAATGATGGCCGCGCGCGCGCGACGGCGATGGCCTGAAACGTGCTCGGCCTGTGCGGAGCCTCATGAGCACTCCTGCGTCGAAGCCCTCGGAAGCGCAACGGTCGCTGCTCCGTTTCCTGCAGCGCGAGGGCAAGATTGCCGCCGGCGACGTCGTCCGCCTCGAGAAGGAGGCGCAAGAGAAGGGTTTGCCGATCGCCGAGGTCCTCGAGCTCGCCGGCATCATCAGCGAGCGCGATCTCGCGGCGCTGATGGCGACGACGCTCCGCCTGCGGCAAATCGACCTCACGGCGTACCCCTTCGATCCCGGACTGGCGCGCGAGCTGAAGGAGTCGATCGCCACGCGCTACGAGATCGTGCCGCTACGGATCGACGAGCGCACGATCGAGGTCGCGACCGCGAACCCGCTCGACCTCGACGGGCTCAAGGCCGTCGAGTTCGCGACCGGCAAGCGCGTGCAGGCGGTGGTCGCCTCACGCGAGGAGATCCGCGACGGCCTCGCGCACGTCTACCGCCTGCACGAGTCGCTCGACCAGTTCCTGCAGCACGTTCCCGACGAGTCGTTGACGGTGACCGAGCTGCGCGACCCGGGCAACGATCTCCGCACGGTCGCCCGCGAGGCCGAGCTGCCGCCGGTCGTGAAGCTCGCCGACCTGATCCTCATCGAGGGCATCAAGAGCCGCGCCAGCGACGTGCACATCGAGCCCGGCACCGACGCGGTCGCGGTCCGCTACCGCATCGACGGCATTCTCGAGGAGTCGTTCCGCTTCCCCAAGTGGGTGCAGAGTGCGCTCGTCGCGCGCATCAAGGTGATGGCGAAGCTCGACATCACCGAGCGCCGCGTGCCGCAGGACGGCCGCATCCAGCTGCGGTATCAGGACCGTGTCGTCGATCTGCGGGTCTCGAGCCTGCCGGCGCAACACGGCGAGAAGCTCACGCTACGGATCCTCGACGCCACCGCCGGTATCAAGGCGCTCGATCGCCTCGGCTTCAACGACGCCGATCTACAGAAAATGCGGGACGCGATCGCCAAGCCCGAGGGTATGATCCTGGTGACGGGTCCGACGGGCAGCGGCAAGACCACCACGCTCTACGCGCTCTTGCGCGAAAAGTTCTCGCCGAACCTCAACATCGTCACGATCGAGAATCCGATCGAGTACCAGCTGAAAGGCATCAACCAAGTCGAGGTGAACGAGAAGCAGGGGCTCACGTTCGCGGGTGTGCTGCGCTCCGTCCTCCGTCAGGATCCCGATGTCATTCTCGTCGGTGAGATCCGCGACGAGGAGACGGCGCAGATCGCGATGCAGGCGGCGCAGACCGGGCATCTCGTGCTCAGTACCGTGCACACGAACGATGCCTCCGCGGCGGTGACGCGCCTCATCGATCTCGGCATCGAGCCCTTCGTCGTCGCATCGACCATGCACCTCGTCGTCGCCCAACGGCTGGTGCGCCGCTCCTGCCCGGCGTGCAGCGAGCCGTATGTCACCTCCGACGACACCCGACGGCTGCTCCGCTTGGACGAGGCCGCGGCCGCACAGATCCGCCACGGCAAGGGTTGCATGGCGTGCCGTCAGAGCGGGTACAGCGGCCGCACCGGTGTCTACGAGGTGCTACCGATCACGCCCGCGCTCACGAAGTTGATCGAGAGCAATGCCGGCGAGAGCGTCATTCGACAGCAGGCGCGCAAGGAAGGGCACAATGGCGTCATCGATGACGCGCGCGAGAAGCTGCTCGCCGGCGCGACCACACCCGAGGAGGTCTTGCGCGTCGTCCAGGTGAACGACTACGCGCCGCGGTGCCCCGGCTGTGAGCGCGAAGTGGTCGACGAGTACAGCGTCTGCCCGCACTGTGGCACCGAGCTGCGGGCGATGTGTAGCGGCTGCGGCAAGCCTCTCACGTCCGGGTGGACCTCGTGTCCCTATTGCGGCATCAAGCCTGGCGCGGTGAAACGAGCGGCGGCCGACCTTGACGCTCCTGCGAGTCCGCCGGCGCCGCAGCGCAGCTACAAGGCGCTGGTCGTCGACGACAGCGAGGCGATTCGCGACATCGTCCGGATCACGCTGGAGCGCTCCGATCTCGGTCTCTCTGTCGTGACAGCCTGCGACGGCAAGGAGGCCCTCGAGCGGATCACGGTCGAGCGACCCGACGTCGTCATCCTCGATCTCCAAATGCCCGAGATCGACGGCTTCGAGGTATGCCGCCGTCTGCGCTCGGACGTGCGCACCGCCTTCGTTCCGGTGCTGATCCTCACGGCGCAGCAGGACGAGGAACACGTCACGAAGGCGTTCGCGGTCGGTACCGACGACTACGTCGTCAAGCCATTTCGCCGCGACGAGCTCGTCATGCGCGTCCGGCGCGTGCTCGAACGCACGTACGGGAAGGGACATGAACCGTTCTCGACGGGCCTCGGCGCGCGCACGATGGCGTTCGCCGTGACGGCGAGCCGCGCGGACGCCGCCGAGGACGCCGGAAATGGGGGCGCACCCGCGACGTCTTCGCCCATCGAGCCGCGTGCGGGTGCCGAGCACCCGTCGGAGTCGCCAGAGCGCGCCACCAACGGACGCGCGACCGAGCGCCTCCTCGCGCAACTCGTCGCCGACAAGGCCGCCCTTTCGAGCAGTATTCAACGCTGCGAGGAGCGGCTCGCGGCGCTCACGTCCCGTCTCGACGCCGAGATCACGCTCCGCTCCGAGGAAGTGCGGAGGACGCTCGGGCGCATTCGGATGAACTACGAGCTCGCGCTCACACAGCTCCGCGGCGAACAGGCTCGGACCGCGTCCGAGGCGATGCAACACGCGGACGCGGCGTTGCGGGCCATTCAAGAGGAGAGCGAGCGCGTCAAGCGGCAGAGCGAGGAGAGTCTGGCTGCGGCACGCGCGCTGATTGGTGACCTCAAGTCGGACGCCGAGCGCGTCAATCATGGGACCGAACGGACGAAAACCGGAAGGAAGAAAGGGGCGCCTTCACCGCCGCCGCCGAACTGATGGACGCCGCCGACGATTCGCTGTGCCCAACCGTAGAGCAATGTGAGATGCATATTGCGGCGCTGGCGGGCCGCATCGACGCCGAGACCGAAAGCCGTTCGGCGGTTGCAAAGGAGCTCTCGTCGACCGTCGCATCGCAGCTTGCAGCGATGCGCACCATGCTCGAAAGCGTGGGCGCGATGCGCAGCGCCATCGAGACGTTGCGCCGCGACGTCGCCGCGGTCGCCGAGAAGGAGGCTGTCGCTCCGGCACTCGTGAATGACGACCGCATCGCCGCGTTCGCGGATGCATTGCGCGGCGAGATCGTCGTCGTGCGCGATGCGGTCGAAGCCGTTCGCACCGAAGTCGCGATCCGCGTCGAGCGCGCGAGCGACAGTCTCTCGAATACGGGGGGCAGCGTCGACAAGCTGCGTGACGACCTCGGGCATGTGATGGCCGAGATCGGGGGCGTGCACGACGCCGTCGTCACCATCCGCGCCGACATGGCGGCGCTCCAGGGCACGGTCGCCGGTACACACGCTGACGTCGATGGCGCGCGAAGAGACGTCGCGGAGGCGTTCGACGCGGTCGAGACGGGGCGAGGTGAGGTCGCACGCGTTCGCACGGAGGTAGCGGCGGCGAGCTCCGCGGTGACCATCGTGGAGGAGACCGTCGAGCGTCTCGCGGGCCGTCTCACCACCGTCAACGACGAGCTCGTGGACGTGCGTTCGGCCGTCGAGAAGTTGCACCGTCAGGTGGGAGAAGTGGCCGAGAGCGTCGTCAGCGCAGGCGCGGAGTCCACGACCACCCGCGCCGACGTCGAGCGGATGCGCGGCGAGCTTGCGGGCCTCGCGGACGCCCTCGCGCAGGCGCGCGCACAGCTGGACGCCGTCCGGGCCGAGTCGCCGCAGTCACGTAAGCAGACGGCAGCGGATCGCCGTGAGGTCGGGGCGATACGCGATCGCGTCGATGCGGCCGAGCATGCGATCGAGAGCGTGCAGGCCGAAATCGTCGACCTCACGCGTGCACACGAGACCGCCCGAGCGGAGCGCGTCGGTGATCGAGAGACCGTGCAGGCGGAACTCGTCGAGCTCGACGGCCGTCTCGTCGTCGTGCGCGAGCATGTTGGCGGGGTAGGGGAGACGGTCCGCGGTATTCAGCGCGACGGCGCGGTGGTCCGTGCGGACGTCGAGACGCTACGGACGGACGTCGGTGCGCTCAGCGACGTCGTCGTGGATCTCGGGCAGGGGGTCGAAGGCGCTACCGGTCGGCTCGTCGCGGCCGAGCATGCGATCGAAGGCGTGCGAGGAGCCGTCGCCGAGCTCGTGGCCGATCGCACGAAGGTGCGCGGCGAGCTGGTGAGCTTGGCCGACGGTCTCGAGATCGTCCGCGAGCACGTCAGCGGCGTGCGTACGGAGCTCGCCAGTGTGCGCAAGGACGCCGATGATGGCAACGGTCGCGTCGAGGCGGCCGCGCACGCGCTGGAGAGCGTCGGGGCTGCGCTCGCCGAGCTCACGGGTGACCATCAGACCGTACGGAGCGAGATCACGGCCGATCGAGAGTCCGTACGCCGCGCCCTCGCGGAGCTGGACGGCCGTGTCGAGGTCGTCCGCGAGCACGTAGCTGGAGTGTGCGATCATTTCGCCAGCGTGCAGCAGGAGGGCGCGGCCGTTCGCAACGACGTGCAGGCGCTCTGCACCGACGTCGGCACCATCCGCGGCGACGTTGCGCGGCTGGAGGACGATCTCGGACGTGCCCGTGGAGAGATCCCTGCCGTGCGTGGGAACGCCGAGGCCGTCGTGACGGAGGTGACGAGCCTCCGCGCCGATCTCGACGCCGAACGAAGCACGACCGCGACCGTGATTGCCCGGATTGACGGCGTAGACCGCGCCATGGAGGCGGCGTGCGGCAGCATCGCGGAGTTGCGCGATGACGTCGGCGCGGCGTGCCACGAGGTCGGAGAGGCTCGCGGTAACGTCGTTGGCCTCACACACGAGGTCGAACGGCTCGCCGAGCGACTGTCGCGGAGCGAAGAACAGATCGAGGTCGTTCGGAACGATGCGGCGGGGTGGGCCGACGAGCGTGTACGCGGCGATCTCGTCACCGAGCGCGCCGAATGGTCCAGCGAGCTCAGCACAATTACCCAGTCCGTCGATCACCTGCGCGCGGAGCTGATGGCGGAGCGGTCGAGCGTCAATGAGCGGATGGCGTCCACCCAGCGGACGAACACGATGCTCCACGAGGACGTGAGACACCTCGCACAGCGGATGGACGAAATCATGTCCCTGCTCGCCGCGCGCCCGGACGCCTGGTCACCCTCCCTGCCTCCGCGCGACCGTCCGGTCGTCGCGTTGGTCGAAGACTCCGTAGCGCTCTTCCGCGAGGCGGTGACGTCGATTCCCGGTGGGCGCCTCGTGTGGGCGCTACTCGAGTCGCCGTTCGTTATGATGCGCATGGTCCACGTGACCGCCGAGCCGGACGCGTAGGCGGCGCCGCGCCACTCGACGTCGAGGACGGCGTGCGGTCAGCCGTCGTCGGTATGGTGATGTTCTACCATGCGACACTCCCCATACTGGTTGCGGTGGTGAGCCGTGATGCTCACTCCCAGCGGAAGCTCCGCACAGCGGCGGCGCTCGCCATCGTCGTCGTGAGGCCGAGCGCGGCGATCGTCCAGGGCTGCGCCGTCCAGGAGTGACCGCTCCATGCCCCTTGCAGAAGCGTCACGACGTGCGTCAGCGGCAGCACGACGGCCGCACGCTGAATGCCTTCGGGCAGCAGCTCGCGGGGAATCGCCGCGCCGGAGAGAAAGATCATCGGATAGAAGACCGCCATGCCGACGGCTTGGGCGGCGCGCGCGCTCGCGACCACGCTCGCGAGCGCCATACCGAGCGCGAACATCGTCGCGCAGGAGAGCACGAACGCCGCCGCGAGCGGTCCCGGCGTGCCGGCACAATGCAATCCGAAGAGCGCCTTTCCGGTCGCGAGCAACATGCCGACGCCGATCGTCGTGACGACGAAGAGCGCCGCGATCTGCGCGACGAAGACGGCGCTCGGCCGCAGCGGCGTGGCGCGCAGCCGTCGCAAGATGCCCTGCTCGCGGTAGCGCGCGACGTTGATGCCGAGCGACAGCAGCCCGCTCGTTGCGATCACCAGCGCCACGTATCCGGGCGTCGACGCGTCGACGAACCCGACGTCGCCCGCCGCACCGGATGCGTGATTGCCGAAGACGGCGCCGAAGATCAGCAGCAGGATGACCGGAAAGATCACGGTGAAGAACGCCCCGAGCGGCTCGCGCACGAAGAGCTTCAGCTCCACCCAGGCGAGTGTTCCGACGCCGCGCATGTCCACTCCTTCACGAGTCGTCGAGACGTTCGCCCGTCAGCGCGAGAAACACGTCCTCGAGGTTCGATTGCTCGGTGCGCACGTCCATCGCGCACACGCCGGAGGCTGCGAGCGCCCCGATGACCTCGCCGGCGAGCGCGTCGGCGATTCCCTCGACGACGATCCGCCCGTCGACCTGCCGAACGCGCTGCACCGTCGCGAGCGAACCGAGGCCGTCGAGGTCGAACGGAGCGTCGATGCGGAAGCTCACCCGACGACACCCGCCGGCCGTCGCGACGAGACGCTCGGGTGCATCCAGCGCCACGATCCGTCCGCGGCGAATCACCGCGACGCGATCGCACAGCCGCTCCGCTTCCTCCATGAAATGCGTGGTGAGCAGCACGGTCACACCGCGATCACGAATCGCCTGCACCAGCCCCCAGATGCCGCGGCGCGCCTGCGGATCGAGTCCCGTCGTGAGCTCGTCGAGGAGCACGACCTCGGGCTCGTGGATCAGCGCCAGCGCGATGAAGGCGCGTTGCTTCTGCCCGCCGGACAACTCCCCGAACGCGACGTTCGCGCTTTCTGCGAGACCGAGCTGCGCGAGGAGATCGGCCCACGGGCGCCGCTTCGGATAGAAGGACGCGAAGAGATCGACGGCCTCCCGGAGCTTCAGACGATCCGGCAACGTCGCGCTCTGCAGCTGCACGCCGATCCGCGATCTCAGCGACCGGCCGTCACGTGTCGGGTCGAGGCCGAGGACGCGGACGTGGCCGGCGTCGGGCGTGCGCAGCGTCGCCAGGCACTCGACGAGCGTCGTCTTGCCGGCGCCGTTCCGTCCGATGACGCCGAAGATCTCGCCCGCAGCGACCGAGAACGTCATCGCGTCGGCGGCGACGGCGGCGCCGTAGCGCTTCTGCAGCCCGCGCACCTCGATTGCGGGCGCCGTCGTCACGTGTCGTCTCCCAAGGTCAGCAGGTAATCGGGCGTGAACATCGCGGGATCGACGGGCGACAGCGTCCGGAAGTCGGAGAGGCGGACGATCGAGCCGTCGCGGTACACGTGATCGTGCACGACGACCTCGGTCGGGATCACGCGATCGAACACGTGCGCGAACTTTCCGTACGTCACCGTCTTCAAGACCTTGCCGGACGCCGCCATGAAATCGATCTGCAGCGGCCGCAAGTCGTCGCGCGCAATCGTGTACGACGCGCGCGGGTAGCGCACGTCCCTGCGTGCGGTGAGATCCAAACGATACGGCGCCCGAGCCGCGTCGATCGCTGCGTCCGCCGCGTCGGCGAGCGTCGCCGCATACGTGGCGACGACGTCGATCGCGGTCACGTCGCCGACGCTGGCGGCACTGAACATGCGAAGCTCGGGCGGAATGCGCGTCAGTCGATGCAGCCGCCGTGGCCGCAGCCACACGACGTCGGGTGTCGACAGCATCGCGTCGCCCCGGCTCGGCTCGAGTACGATCACGAGCTGCTGGGCGAAGCCGTTCGAGCGCACCTCGACGCGCGTGACGGCAGTCGCACGGTCGCCCGCGGAGGCCGTGTCCGTGCCGTTCACTCGATCGCGGCGCGGAACGGCGTCGACGTCCGCTGGCGCCTCCACGTTCGACTGCGGTGCAATCGACGCCGCGAAGATATGCGGTCGCCCGAGGCCGCGCTGCCGCTCCGCCGCGATCAGAATCTCGTCGGCGGACGGCGCTGCCGCGACGGCGCGAGGCGCGGCCACGAGCACCAGCGCGACGACGAAGGCAATACGCGCGACGTCAGGTCGCGCGCAGGGCATCGGACACCTCTCCCCGAATCGAGCGCAGCGACGGCCCGAGCGCCGCGAGAATGGCGGCTCCGACGGCGATCGCCGCGGCGACGGCGATCGCCGCCGGCACGACGTGCACCGCGGCGACGTAGCCGTGCGTGTGACCGGGCGGCGGCGGCATCTCGATGCCGATCGCGGAAATGGCGAGGCATGCGAGCACGCCGCTCCCGCCGCCGACCGCGCCGCCGCCGATGCCGATCGTCGCCGCCTCGAGCAGAAACATGGCGACGATGCGCGATGGACCGAACCCGAGCGCGCGCAGCACTCCGACCTCGCCGCCGCGCTCGAACACCGCCATCGACATCGTGTTCGCCACCCCCAGCACGACGACTACGGTCACGATCGCGACGAAAACGCGCAGGATCCATTGATAGAGGCGCACGACGCTCGCGTAGATGGGGGAGAGCTCGTCCCAACGCGCGACCCGCGCCGCCGGTCGCGCGTCCGCGAGTCGCCGTTGCAGTGTGTGGACGACGTCGTCCAACGCCGTTGCGTCGCGGAGGCTGACGGCGATGCCACTCACGCCGCTCGCTTCGGTGAGATCGCGCGCGGTCGCGAGCGGCACGAGCACCGTGCGGACGTCGTACTCGAGGACGCCGCTCTCGAAGATACCCCCGACCTGCACGTCGGCGGCGGTCATCCTGCCGCGATCCGAGTAACTGATGAGCGAGATGACGTCCCGCGGCTGCACTCCGAGGCGTCGCGCCAACCCGCTGCCGACGAGCGCGTTCGGCATGCGCTCGCCGCCGGTGAACCATTGCCCGGCCGTGAGGAGCATCGACGATCGCACCTTCGATTCCGCAGCGGCCTCGACGCCGATGCCGGCGAACGCGAGCGTCCGTGAGCCTGCGCTGACGAGACCTTGAAATTCCAGCCGCGGTGCCACGACCTCGACGGCCGGCTGCGCGACGAGCGCCGCGCGTGCCGCCTCCGCGACGTCGTCGCCGAGCCTGTCGTGCGTGCCGCGAACGCCGGCGCCTCCGCCGGCCGCGTCGACGTCGACGGGCAAGACTTGGAGGTGTCCGACGCCGGCGTAGACGATGCTCTGGCGGAGACCCCAGAACGTGAAATCGAGGAATCCCGCGGCGACGGTCATGAACACGACAGCCAGTGCGACGGCGGCGGCGGTAATGACGGTGCGCCGGGGATGACGGAGGACGTTTCGGACGGCGAGTCGGAGCAGGACGGCCATTGCTCGCGCCTCCTTTCGTGACGACATGCGACGGCGCCGTCGCAGAGCGCGATCTGCTCGTCCGCGCGGGCGTGGACGGCGGGATCGTGCGTCGCCAGCACGACGGTCGTCGCACGCCGTCGGTTCGTGGCACGGATGACCTCGATCACGTCGCGAGCGGTATGCGAGTCGAGATGCGCCGTCGGCTCGTCCGCGAGGACGACGGCGGGCGAGGTGACGAGCGCACGCGCGAGCCCGACGCGCTGCTGCTGTCCGCCGCTCAGCTCTGCGGGCCGGTGATGCGCGAGGTCGCGCAGGCCGAGGTCGTCGAGCACGGCGTCGACCCGTCGCGCGCGCTCGTGGGCGGAAATCGGCAACAGCGTCAACGGCAGCGCGACGTTTTCGGCCGTCGTCAGCACCGGCACGAGGTTGTGCGATTGGAACACGAAGCCGACATGCGCGGCGCGAAACCGCGTGCGACGTGCTGCCGACATCCGTCCGACGTTCGCCGCTCCGACCCACACCTCGCCCGCGGTCGGCACGTCGAGACCGCCGAGCAGCGCGAGGAGCGTGCTCTTGCCGCTGCCGGACGGTCCGACGATCGCGCAGAGCGTGCCCGGTACGAGCGCGAACGACACGTCGCGGAGGGCATGCACCGTCCGCCGCGCAACGGCGAATTGTTTGCGGACGTCGACTGCCACGATCGCTGGCATCAGAAGTCCTCGTCCAACGCGGCAAGCTCGCGCTGCGCATGGTTGCTGCGCGCGTTGACGTCCAGGGCCTTCGTGAATGCTCGGCGGGCGTCGGCGACGGCTCCCTGGCGCCGGAGCGCGATGCCTTCCCACGTCCATGCCTCGTCGCAGGTCGGGTCGAGCGCGCGCGCGGTGCGGAACTCGGCGAGCGCGTCGACGATGCTGCCGCCGAACGCCGCCGGCGTCTCGAGCTTCGCGATGCCCATCCCGACGTGCGCCAGCGCGTTCCGCGGGTCGAGCTCGAGGGCGCGCGTGAACGCGGCAGTCGAGAGCCGGCCGTTGCGCATCTTGCCGACGACTCCACTCTGGCCGGCGAGGTTTCCGTACAGGTTGCCGAGCTCGGTATGGTAGTCGGCCGCCGTCGGCCTGCGCTCGACGGCGATTTTCACCTCCTGCAGGCCCTCCTCGAAGTAGCGGCGGGCATCCTCCTGCTCGCCGCGAGTCAGGTGGTAGAGCCCGAGGCCCTCGAGCGCGCGTGCCAGATGATAGTGCGCCGATCCGTCGGCGTCCGATGCATCCGCCCGCGCGCGCAGGACGCGTGCCGCGTCTTGCAGCGGTCCCACGGCGAGCGTCTCGTACCCCGTTCGGAGCGCCGCGAGCGCGTCATCGAGCATCTCGCCGAATCCTGTGGAACCGACACACATGGTCGCAACGACGGCGCCGATGCTCAGCAGCGCAGCCCCGTCGCGGATCATCGCCGTCATTCGGACACCTCCTGTGCCGCGTGCCGGCGGCGCTCGAGCTCCTGCGTGATCTCGGCAGCGGTGAAACCGGCGCGCGCTCGCGCTGTGCAGTCGACGGCGAGCGCCAGCGGGTCGTCGAACTTCCTGCGCACGAGCTCGACGTTCCCGGGCGGCACGAGCCCGGCGGCTTCGAGCGTGCGCGCCGCCGCGAGCGCGCGCTCGCGCGCGAGCGACTCCGCGCGCGTCACCAGACGCGCGATTTCCGCGTCCTCGGTGCAGAGCCGGCGCAGCCAGCGGTTCCCGAGACGCACGTGCCCGATCTCGTCGAGCTGCACCTGCGCCAGATATGCGGTCATGACGCGATCGTCGCGCGTCTCCCACAGGCAGCGATGCAGGTCGAGCGCATCGAGCGCGCTCGACTCGACGAGTCGCTCCAGGAGTCCGATGCGCGCGGGCAGGTCGTGTCCGGCGCAGACGGCGTACTCGTACGCGGAAAGCGGCCATTCGCCCAATCGTCCGCCGGCGTGCGGTAGCCGTTCGAGCCACATCTCGAGATGGCGGAGCTCGTCGCGGATCTGGCCGGCGACGTCGAAATGAAATCGCCACGGCATCGACGCGAACTCCGCGATGTGACGGCTGCACGCCTCGAAAGTGCTGATCTCGAACGCGATCAGCTGATGGAGATAGCGACGGTGATCATGCGCGTCGGCGACGAACCACACCTCCTCGCGCGCCTCGCCCCGTCGGAGCGCTCGAATCACCTGTTCGCGTGCCGGGTCGGTCAAGGCGCTCGCCGTTCGGGCCGTGCTCGCGCTCGCCGACGGCGCGCTCACCTCGAGAGCGAACCCGGCGGCAGCGTCGTGAAGCTCCTCGAGCTCATGCGCGACGGGCGCCGCCTCGGGACGTCGTCGCCACGACGTCGCGATCAGCGTCCGGTACCGTCGAATTGCGCGGCGGAGCCCCGCGGCCGGCGCCGCATCCGCCGCAACCAGCGTCGTGTAGGCGCGGAGCGCCGCCGGTGCGACGACGTCGCGCAGCGCGACGAGGAACGCCTCTTCACTCGCGACCGCCTGCCACGCGCGCAGCAGGCGGCGAGTGCGAGCGCCCGGCGTCGCCGCGCTCGCGGCGTCGCGCAGCGGCTCCGGAAGCGCCGCGCGCAAGTGACGGACGCGGCACGCCGCCCCCCACACCCAGCGACAGAGGAACATCTTCACCGGCAGCCTCGGAGCGCGTACGATGCGATCGGCTGTCGCGACGAGAACGGCGCGCTCGAACGCGAGTAGCGCGGCGCGCATGTCCGTCGGATCGCGCATCACGACGTCCGCCACTCGCGCTCGAGCGCCGCCAACGACGGCACGCCTGCGGCGACGCACGCGGCGTCGACATCGAGGTCGCCGTGCACACCGAACGCGGCGAAGAAGCGGGTGAACGCCACGGCGCCGGACCGTCGCACGAGCCATTCCACGAACGCGGCGGCTTCGCGATACGCGCGGCGCGCGCCGTCGCCGCCGTCGTGCGCGAGTCGCTCGTCACCGAGCAGACGGTGCTCGAGCGGGTGATCGGATGGTGCGCCGATGTCCTGCGCAGAGACGTCGTCGGGAAAACACGGGCCGGGCGCGATCAAACGTTGCACCCAGACGGCGAGACCCTCGGAGAGCCACGGCGACGCGCACATCGCGAGCACGTGCGTCAACTCGTGACTCAAGAGCGACGGCGAGTAACTCGGCCATGGAATGTGCACGAGCGTGTGCGGCTCGGCGGCGGCGATCATCGTCACCGGCACGCCCGGCCGCGAGGAGGCGACGTCGATCAACACGCGTCCCGCAAAGCGGACGCCGATCAGGCGCGCGATGGCGCGTAGGAATCCTGCCGCGGTCCGCGCGACCGTGCGCGCCTCAGCGTCGGACGCCGTCGTCCGGGCGGCGAGGACGGAGATCGACCCGTCACGCTCGACGAGGAGCCGTCCGACGTGGCGGAGGCGCGCGTGTAGGTGCGCCGCTGCGGGATTCGCCGCGAACGGCACCAGCGAGCGCGCCGCGTCGCGCGCCACCGTGCGGTCTGCGCCGATGAATGCGGTGAACGCTCTCTCGGAGGCGGCGCCGAGCGACGACGGCTCGGCCGCGTCGTCGAGGAAACCGAAGGCCGCGAGCGACTCGACGACGCGTGACAGCCGTTCGTCCCCATCGGCGGCACCGTTGTGAGCGACCACCGCCGCGAGGTCGGCGACGGTTCTGGTGCCGTCGAACCGACGGATCACCGCCGAGTCGCGACGCGCAAACGAACGCGTGCAGCCGCGCAGCGCCGTCACGGGCAAGACGACTCGGACGCCCGCGTGCCACTCGTGCAGTTGGACGCCGCTACGCAGACGCGGCAGGAGCGGCCGCGCCGACGGCGTGCGGCTCGGTGCCGCGCCGATCAGGTCCCGCACCGTGAGCGCGCCGGTATCGTCGACTCTTCCGGCGTCGACGCGTGCCCAGGCGTACGATTCGCGCACGAGTAGGTCGTCGATACCGAGATACGCCGTTTGCACCTCTCCGGAATCGAACACGCGCAGCGGCGTGAGGCCGGCGGCGATGATCTCGTTCAGCAGCAGGGCGCGGCCGACTCCGAACGCCGGCGCCGCACCGGCGAAGCGCTGCGCGTCCGCGTTCGTCACCTGGTGTGCGCGGTCGACGATCGCGCTCTCGAGCACGTTCAGCAGTACCTCGCTCGCCGGCGCGGCGCCGGCGACCGCGCGCAACCAGCCACGCAACGTCGCCGCATCGCCCCACATGCTCACGCCTTCGACGAGGAAGAGCGTCGGGCCGTCGTGCGACACCCGCGCCTGCGCGCGCAACTCGTCCCACGCGACGTCGGCGAAATCGGTGAGCGCCAGACGCACGATGCCGCTCGCGTCACGGCGGGGCGCTGCGCCGGCGAGAACGGCAGGGTGGTCCACGATGACGACCGGGAGTCGCGCGCGGCGTAGGTGGCGCATGCGCGTGCGGTCGAATGCGGCTCCGATCACCACCGCACGACGGAAGCCGCGTGTCGCGGCGGCGCGGAGCGCGTCGTGGAAAAGCCGCGCGCGCAGCTGCATCATCAGGGCGAGGCCCGGACTCGCGAGCTCGAGGGCCGCCGCGACGCTGCGGATCCCGCCGCGCGCCTTCCGTCCGGCGTCGGTCTTCGAGACGCCCCGGTCGCGGCCGTGGATTCCGCCGCCGTCGCGACGAAGGTCCGAAGGGAGGGCGCGTAGCGCGGCTCCGAGCCGAGCGCGGAACACCGCCGCCGTCGCGTTCATGCGCGTCCCACCGCGAACACGACGAGCGCGATCTCGTTCAGTCCGTCGAGATCGAGCACCTCGTGGAACCGATCATCGTAGAAGCCGTCGAGCGCGACGATGCCGAGCCCGAGCGCGGCACAGACGAGGTAGAAGTTCTGGCTCACGTGACCCGCCTCGAGCAGCGCCAGCCGATATGCACGCTCCCCGTATTTGACGCGCGTCCGCGCCATGTCGGCGACGACGACCAGCATCAGCGACGCCCGTGCGACGATCTCGGGGTACATCGACGCGCGTTCGATCCGCGCGCGCTCGCAGCTCGAGCGCAGGCGCTCGAGAGCGTGGTGGCCGGGGTGATAGTGATAGATGCCCTCGTCCACGCCGCCAGCGGGGAATTGCAGGACGTACACGTCGAGCGGATAGAGACCGCCGCCGGATGGAACCGGCCGCGCCAGCGCGCCGCCGCGTGTGCCGCACGTACCGTACGCGCGTGCCAACAGGGTGCCGAGCTCATCCGCCGAGGGCGCCGGCGTGCCGAGCTCGCGCCGTGAGCGGCGCTCGTCGAGCGCGCGATCGAGCGGCGTCGCGAGCGCGATGCGATCGCGGGGCAGCGCGATCGACGGTACGGAGCGGTACGTCTTGAAGCGGTTCTTCGCCGCATCGTAGAGCTCGCGGATCGCGCGCTCACGGCGGCGTCGTTGCCGCGCGCTCTCGAACGCGAGCCATACCGGGCTGTGCTTGGAGTTGCAGTGATAGAGCTCATCCATCGCCGGGAACGAGCTCCGCGGCGCGCCCGTGGGCGGAAGCGTCGGCGCGTTCATGGCAATGGATGCGGATCGGAGTTGAGGTCGGCGACCGTGCGCCGGCAGTTGCGATACCCGAGCCGGACCGGCACCTCGCGTACGCGGCGGCCGCCCAGGCAGCGGACGTGATGCCCGCCCCAGAGCGGATGGAGATCCGTCGCGACGACGCGGACGACCGTGAAGCCGAGGTCGCGGATCTCTTCCGGGGTGACGTCGACGACGACCGCCTCGATACCCGCTGCCGCGAGCTTCGCGACGCATCTCTCGACGTCCGCATCGACCGATCCCGTGTCGGTCACGCGCTCGACCGTTGTGTTCTGCCGGCCGTGCGGCGTCGCGCCGTCGAGGAGGAACGTGAGCTTCGCGCGCATGTGGGGGTGGCCGTAGAGCAGCGAATGCGCATCGAGCGACCGCACGTCGGCGTAGTCGGCGCGAAAATCGCGCAAGCCGCGCTCGCGCGATCGCGTGTGCACCCAAAAGAACGTGTGCGCGCTCTCGACGAGCGCTTTTTCCGCGGCGGCTGCGAGCGTCGCGCGCGTCGCCGCGCCGACGCCGACCGACGGGACGGTTCCCGGCGGTCCGAGCACGAGCGCGAGGACCGTCGGGACGCCGACGTCCGACGTGGCGTCGAAGAGACGCACGGTGTACCCGCGATCGTTCATACGATCGAGCATCGTCGTGAGGCGCGGATGGTCGGCGCCGCAGGGGTCGATGCTCGGCAGCTCGAGGCGGTTCAGCCACGCGATCATGACTGCGTCGCGCTCGATGCATTCGTACAATCCGGCGAGCACGGCGGTCGCGCGCGAGGTGTGGCAAGCGGCGCCCGTGCTCGTCGATTGCACGATGCGCTCGGCCGGAGCGGCGGCGCAGTACGGCGTGTACACTCGACACGCGGGCACGAGTCGCTCGCGGCCGTCGGCGAGCGCGGTGCCGCGCACCCACGCGAGCGCGACGTCCGCCTCGTAGCGCGCGTAAGGAAAATCGTGCCACGCGTACTGCTCGTCGGCGTAGAAGACCAGGCGGCGGGGATCGAGCGCGTCGGCTTCGAGGTCGCGGAACGACCCATGAACCAGCTCCGACTCGCGATAGACGCCGATGGCGTAGCGCTCGACGGCCTCGCCGAGCGCGCCCACGACTGCCGACGTCCAGTCCATGCCGGCGCCGCCGTTCAACGCGCTCGCGACGGCGTCGGAGAACGGCCGCGTCGATGCGAGCTGGGCCGTCGCGAAAAAGAGCGGCGGATCGGTCGGTCCGACGTCGTGGACGACGACGCGTCGGACGACGCCGTAGCGGTCGTCGACGAGGCACGACAAGCGCGCGAGCGCCGCCGTGACGTCAGCTTCGGGGATCGTGTGGACGCGCATAGAGCATCGTGTCGACGGCCGGACGCCGTACGAGCGGCGAGCACTCCGGGCAACGCGGCACCCGCAACACGCGACGGAGCTCCGTTCGGCAGCGAACGAAATCGATGTGCAGCACGTTGCCGGCGAGCACCGGTGCGGAGAAGCGCGACAAGTATCTGGTCGCTTCGAGCGCCGCCCATTGACTCGCGATCGCGGCAAAGGCCGGCAGCGCACCGTACGCTTCGACGCTCGACGGATCTCGGGTCACCCACGCGACGTACGTGCGCGTGAGCTCGGGATCGACCCAGGTGCCTTCTTCCCGCGCGGTGAGACAGCGGTGACAGGGCCCTTCCGTCCCGAGGAAGAGTGGACCGACGAACGCCTCACCACCGAAGACGCGCACCGCCAGCCACGCGACGCCGCGCTCGAGCGCGACCGCGTTGATGACGGCTTCCGCGGCGCTGCGGCCGGCGCTCGGCGGGCACACGACGACGAAATGCGCGTCGCGACACGCGCGGACGAGCGCGTGGCGATCGGCGGCTGCTCTCGTCGAGACGGCGTCGCTCGCAGCGTCGGTTGCCGCCTCCTCGAGCGACGAGCCGGCCGCGGGCGACGACGGGGCCGCGAGCGACGAGCCTCCCGTGGGCGACGCCGGGACGGCCAGCGACGAGCCGGCAGCGACGCACGTCACGTCGCCCATGCCCGCGGCGCGCAGGTCGCGGACGACGCATTCGGCGAGCGCGCCGGCGCCGACGACGAGCACGCGGCTCTCGGCGAGGCGCCGCGCGCATCCCGCGAAGTCGTCGTCGAACTGCGCGAAGAACCGTTCGGCGCCCGACCCTGGCGCCTGGCCGCGCGGGCGATCGAGCATGTCCCGTTCGCGGAGTCCTTGGATCAGCGCCTCGATGGCGCCGTCCATTGGCGCGCCGCCACGCTGCGGCACGCCGTTGCCGTCGCGCGCGCCGCTGAGAAGCGATGCCAGCGCCGACGCGCTCACGCCCTCCAGTTTGATGCGCACGCCTTCATGCGGCGCACGCACGAGCACGGTGCCGTCCGCGAGCGGAATGACGGCAAATTCCGGACGCACCCTGAGCCTTTGCTCGGCGATGAGCGCCGTCATGCTCGCCCCGCAGGGTGGGGGGCCGCGGCCCGCCCCCCAGCTCCGTCGATCCGTGTCCGCGCGGGTGTGCGCGCGCTCAGTCGCATTCCGCTGCAGCCGAGCACGTCGTGGTGGTGGTACACGTTCCCGCCGCCGAGCTCTCGAGGCCGCGGCTCGTGCCGGGTACCTCGAGGTCCTCGATCATGCAGCCCCGTGTCGTCGATTCGCTCGCCATGACGGCCTCCCTTCCTCGTGTGGTCGTTGCGCTAATCGGACTGCGCCGTCGCCGAGCAGGTGCAGGTCGTGGTGCACGTGCCCGCCGCTGAGCCCTCGAGTGCGCGGCTCGTGCCGGGTACCTCGAGGTCCTCGATCATGCAGCCGCGTGTCGTCGATTCGCTCGCCATGTTCGTCTCCTTTCCGGTACGCGCGTTCATGTCGTGTCGCTCATGCATCGCGTACCGTGGATCTAGTTACTCTCGGCTGCGAGCGTGCGCAATTCTGGAGACGCTGACGATATGCGCGAACATTATCATCTCGCCATGTGTGCAACGTAATCACCGGCGAGTGATTACCGCAGTGATATATGATGAGGCCGGTGTATCAGCGCACGAAGAGCGGAACGAGGATGTAGGCGAAGGCGTTGTTCATGATGTGCATCAACGTCGACGCGGTGCAGTTTCCGAACGCGAGGAACAGCGCGACGGGAAGAACGCTCCAGGCGGTGATGAATACGACGCCGCCGATCCCGAAATACGGGAAGTGGATCGCGGCGAACGCGACGACCGACGCCACCACCGCGAGCGCGACGGGTACGTGACGGCGTGCGGCGCCGATCCAGAGGACACGGAAGAACACCTCCTCGCAGAACGCCGCCGTGAGGACGGTGCTGACGAACAAGAAACCGAGCTCGAGCCTCGTCGGAGCGACGAAATCCATGCCGCCGACGGGCGGCAGGTTCCACCGCTGTAGCGCCGCGCTCACGACGCTGTAAATCGTCACGCCGGCGACGAACCCGGCGCAGGCGCTCACCACGCGCCACAACGAAATATGCAGGCGCAATCCCCACGCGCGCAGGGCGGGCCAGCCGGCCACGGCGACGACGAGCGCAAACGTCACCCAGTTCGCCAGCGCGTAGACGACGAACCCCAAATAGGCGGGCCGCAGCCAATCGAGGTCCGGCGGCGGCGCGACGCGATAGATCGCACGCGTCGCGACGACGGGCAGCGCCGTCAGCGCGAGCAGGACGAGTAGCCGGCGTCCCGAGAGCGCGTCGGTCGTGTCGATCAACTCGACGCGGGAGTCACCGGAATCATGGGCAAGACGTGCTCGGTGAATGTGCGTAGGCTCCGGAGGGCCATTTCGCGCGGCATGGCGCCGAAGTCAACCTGCCACATGATGTGATCGACGCCGAACTCCTCATGTAGCCATGCAATATGATCAATGACACGTATTGGTGACCCGAACACCACGCTGCCGCGCCGTTGCAGGCGCTCAGGCGTGCTGGCGCGAAGCACCTCCGCCAGATGCGAATAGCCCTTATATGCGTCGGTATGCACGTTGTGCCAGGCGCGCGCGGCGTTCGCCCACACGGCGAAGTAGCGCGCCAGGAAACGCCCACCGTCGGCGCGTGCCGCGGCGTCGCTCTCGGCGACGTAGAGGGGGATGCTGAGCGCGACTTCGGGACGCGCGACGACTCCGTTCGGCGCCGCGCCGTCGGAGATCGCGGTGGCGAAGCTCTCGCGGTAGGTCGTAATCAGCTCCCGCAAGCATTCGCGGTCGGTCACGACGAACGTCGCCATCAACTTGAAGCGTTTCGCGCCGATCCACGCGAACGTCTCCGGCGCCATCGACGCCGCGATCCAGACCGGCGGATGCGGCAGCTGCGTCGGCCGGGGCAGCGACGTCGCGTCACGGAACGTGAAGAACGGCGTCTCGACCGTCACGTGCTCCTCGGTCCAGAGGCGCAGCACGGTCTCGACGGTGGCGACGAAGCGATCGCGGCTGCCGTCCATCGGAACGCCGAGCGCGGCGAACTCGTAGGGCATGTAGCCGCGCGCGAAGCCGACGTCGAGACGGCCGCCGCTGATCGCGTCGATCATCGCCGCCTCGGCCGCGAGCTGCAGCGGGTGATGGAGACTCGGCAACACACCGCCGGTCATCAGGCGCAGCCGGCGCGTCGACGCCGCGACGGCGGCGAAGAACGCGAGCGGCGACGGGCAGTAGCCACCGTACGGATGCAGCAGATGCTCGGTCATCTTCGCGCTGTGCATGCCGGCGTCGTCGGCGACCCTGCAGAGCTCGAGTGCGTTGGCGAAATACTCCGCCGGCGACATCGTCGTCGGATCGGCGTCGGGCAGAAACGAAAGTCCGAAGCGCATGAAGTTCTCCTTTCGTCAGAACCGATAGGTGAGCAGGAGGCCCGTCTCGGACCGGCCGCGCATGGTGCCGAACAGCCATGGATTGAACGGTCCCTTTTGCACGTCGGTTTGGGTGGTGACGAAATACCGCTGCGTGAGATCGACGCTCACACCGGAGCCGAGCACGAGCTCGACGCTCCAACAGAGGTGCATGCTCCAGCTGTTCACGGGATCGAGGATGAAGGCCGCGACGGGTGTCACGGTGCCGCGCCGATACGTCGTGAACGAGGCGAGCGTCACCAGCGATTCCCAGCTGCGGACGTCGTCACGGAAGCTGCCGTTGCCGCGCGGATCGGTGCACGGCTGATCGCGAGCACTGCCGCAGAACGGACGCGAGCGCGCGCCCGCCGTCGGCAGGTCGAGCGGGCCGGTCAGCGAATCTTTATTGTGGATGAGGTGATGGACGAACCATTGACCGCTGATGAAGACCGCGCCGCCGTCGTTCACCCAGCGCAGCGCGAGCGGGCGATCGAACGCGAGCATGCCCTTCCAGTAGTCGCGCCGCGACACGCCGGGTAGAAACGGCGCGAACGTCGTGCGCCGGTCACGGTTGAAGATCGGCAGGCCGAAATCGTAGACGGTCTCCACGCGCAGCGTCGTCTGCAATGCACGCGCGTAGGCGCTCGCGGAGGCGCCGAGCGTGTGGATGTACGGCGTGACGTAGCGTACCGGCAGCGTGCCGCGATGGAGAAGATCCTGAGTGCGGTCGCGTCCGCGGGGCGTGTCGGGAAGGCCTTGGATCACCGCGGCAGGCGTGCCGTCGTCGTCGGCCCAGCGTTGGTGAAAGTAGTAGATCGCGGCGCGGAGGTCGCCGACGAACCGTGCCGACAGCTGCCAGCCGACTTGGCTGTTCTCCCACGGTGTTCGCGAGTAGTCGCCCTGGGCGAACAGGCGTGAGTGGTCGAGGCGGCGGACGCCGGCAAACGGCGCGAAGAACGCCCCGTCCTCACGGTTGGTGAGCGGATTCAATAACCGGATGCCCCAGGGACGCGGCAGGAAGGCGACCTTCATCGGCCGCCAGTCGCCGAGGTTCCAGTACACCTCGGTACGTACGTCGGAGGCCGGCCCGATCGACCCGAGGGCGAGCCAGGCGCGCAGCATCCAGAACGGGATGCGCAGGTCGTCCCATCCGAACGCCGGCGGCGGGATTTCCTCGACGAAGTGCCACGACGTGTCGAGCGGGTTGGCGCGGTCGAGCATGCGGAAGAGATCCGCCTCGCCCCAGACGACCTGCTGCCGCCCGATGCGCACCCGAAGAGGCCACGCTCGCGTCGCGACGTCGAGGTACGCTTCGCGCACGCGGTCCTCGAACGCGAGCGCCTGCCGTGCACGCACCGAGAGGTCGCGCAGGTCGCGCTCGGCGGCGCGGCCGGGTTTGCGGCCGCGGAGATCGCGTTCGCGGAAGATCGGTGCGTACGAGTAGATGCTGTCGTAGACGCCGCGGTAGGCGAGGAACACCCGTCCGTCGGCGAGGAAGGGAACGTCGACGCCGCGCGACTCCGCGTCGCGCAGCACGTTCCAGCGCACGCCGAGGCGAAGCGTGTTCCGCTGCTGAATGAAGTGCCAGCTGTGCACGTCCGGATGGCGCACGATGTTTTGCGACTGCAGCGCGCCCCACAATTCGAGCGGCGCCACCTCGCGAGCATCGGCGCGGCCGGACGCGAGGTGCGTCGCGATCGCGAGCGCTGCCAGCGATGCGATGGCACGCAGGTGTGTGGTGACGGTCCGGGGTCGGTCGTGCACCGCTTTGGCCCGTTACTGCGCGCCGGCGCTCCGCCGTCGCGGCGGCGATGCGGTGCTTGCCACGGCACGGGCCGCGAATCGGCGTGCCGTGTTCCACGCGTGCGGCGGCTCGCCACCTGCGGCGAGCTTCACGTTGCGTTTGCCCGCGCCGCTCCAACGCGCGAGCTCGGCGCGGCAGCGGCGCACGAGCTCGAGGTTCGCGTCCGCCTGTCGCGCCGCTCCGTCGCGCACCATGCCGCCGACGTCGATCGCGCCGTCGCGCGGCGTGCGATCCCGGATGCGCCCAACGCGCTCGACCAGCTGCAACGCACGCTGCTCGCTGCGTTCGAGCGCCGCGTCGATCGACGCCACATCGCGCTCGCGCACGAACAGCAGCCGCAGGAGCACGTCGGCGCGGAACGGCCGCGGCCGGCAGACCGAGCCCGCATCCAGCCAGCGCTCGAACGCGCGACGTCCGTCGTCGGTCAACGTGTAGATCCGCCGCGCCGGCCGGCTGCCGACGCGCTCGCCATGGCTCGTCAGCAACCCGGTGCGCTCGAGCGCGTTCAGTGTCTGGTAGATCTGCGGCCGGGTGAGCCCCCAGAGCGACCCGACGCAGTGATCGAACGTCTCCTTCACGCGGTAGCCGTGCATCGGCTCGTCGCGCATCAACCCCAGCAACGCGTACCTGATCGACATCGCGCGGGACCGTAGCGAACGCCGCGGGCGTTCGCGCGGATACGCGTAGTTGCTTGTGGATGCCAGCCAGAGATGGCATGTCTCGTGGCATGCCCACCGTCCGGAACTTTCATCTGCCGCTACCGGACCCGCTCTATCGCCGGCTACGCGACGCCGCGGAGCGGGCGCACCAACCGGCGACGACGATTGCGCGATACGCGATCGACCACTGGCTGCGGCAGCAGCAAAAGTCGATGGTCAGTGAGGCGATCGCCGCCTATGCCGCAGACGTAGCCGGCACGCGCGACGATCTCGATGAGCACTTGGAGGCCGCGTCGCTCGATCTCTGGCGTGACGAGCCTCGCATCAAGAAGCGGCGCAAGCGGAAACGGTGAAGCGCGGCGACGTCTTCTGGGCCGAGCTGACGCCGAGGTCCGGCTCGGAGCAGCGCGGCCGGCGACCCGTGATCGTCGTGTCGAACGACGGTTTCAATCGCACGCCGTCGTGGCGGTCGATCGTCGTGGTTCCGATCTCGACGGCGCCGACGCAGATGCGCCGAGGTCCGACCGCGGTTCTGCTGCGGTCGGGAGTCGCCGGCCTCCGGCGGGACAGTGTCGCGTTATGCCATCAGGTGACGACGCTCGATCGAGCCAAGCTCGTCGAGCGCACGGGCGAGCTTTCGCGCAGCGCACTCACCGCCGTCGAGGCGGGACTCAAAGCGACACTCGATCTCGATTGATGACGTCGATGGCAATACAGTTGCTCGCCGTAGCTGCTCCGGCTACCGTGCGTGCATGCGCCGCGAACGTCTGCACGGAGAGGATCTGGAGCGCTATTTGGCCACGATCGCACGCGCGCTGGTCACGAGCTTCGCGCCGGAGCGAATTGTGCTCTTCGGGTCGTTCGCGCGCGGAGATCAGAATCGCGCGAGCGACCTCGATCTCGTCGTCATTACCGAGAGCGGCCTGCCGTTCTGCGACCGCATCGGGCAGGCGCTCTCGGCGTGCTACGCGGCGTCGATGCGGTTGGCCGTCGAGGCGCTGGTCTACACGCCCGAAGAGTGGCGGCGGATGCTCGAATCAGGCAGCTCGTTCGCGCAGCTCGTGGAGCGCGAGGGACGGGTGCTCTATGACCGCGAATCGCAATCTCACAGAAGCGCAGCGGTGGCTCCGGCAGGCCCTGCATGATCGCGACGCCGCCCGGCTGAACCGCGACCACGGCTTTCACGAGCACGCGTGCTTCGTGGCGCAGCAGAGTGCCGCGAAGGCGCTGAAAGCCTCCCTGTACCAGCGCGGCCAAGCTCCGGTGCTCGGCCACTCGACCACGGCGCTCGCGAACGAGTGTGCCGCGCTGGAACCCTCGTTCGGCACGCTCGGGGCCGCGTGCCGCCGGCTCGATCAGCTCTACATCCCAACGCGGTACCCGAATGGGCTCCCCGACAATATCCCGCACGACTTCTTCGACCAGGCGCTGGCCGACCAGGCGCTGGCGGACCTCGACGCTGTGATCGCCTGTGTGGAGCGGTTCGTGACCGCGTGACCGCGGCTCGGCGTGAGTGCCGCTCGCGAAGGCGAGTGGCGCCCGCCGATCAGGCGAGGACGCCGCCCGCGCCGACGACATGCTCGGCGATGCGCGCCCGCGCGT
>JBGPOW010000044.1:0-24577 GCA_041488235.1 Binatia bacterium | reverse complement strand
TCGCCCCTCCCTTCTCGATGACTATTCGACGACGGTATCCGCGCCGGCGCCACCGAGGAGCTTGTTGTTACCCTCGGTATCGACGAGCGTGTCCGGACCGGTGCGACCCCAAAGGATGTCATCACCGGGACCGCCGGTGAGCGTGTCTGGACCCTTGCCGCCGATGAGCCGGTCGTCGCCGTCATCGCCGTTCCCGGTGTCCGCGCCCCGGCCGCCGATGATCACGTCGTTGCCATCGCCGCCGTTCATCACGTCTTTGCCCTGGTCGCCGAACAGGACGTCGTTGCCGATGCCGCCGTTCAGGGTGTCCTTGCCGGCGCCGCCGCGCAGGACGTCGTTGCCGTCGTCACCGTTGAGCGTGTCGTCGCCGGGACCGCCTATGAGGACGTCGTCTTCGGTGCCGCCCGAGATCGTGTCGTTGCCCTTGCCTCCGAAGATGACGTCGTTGCCGGCATCGCCGTTCAGCGTGTCGTCACCTGGACCGCCGGCAATGAGGTCGTTGTTGTTGCCGCCGCTGATGGTGTCGTTGCCGCCCTCACCAAAGAGGCTGTCGTCGCCATCCTCGCCGTTGATGGTGTCGTTGCCTTCCCGGCCGCAGACGACGTCGTTGCCGGCGCCGGCGTTGATGATGTCGTCGCCGGCGGTGCCGACAATCACGTCGTCACCGGCGGTGCCGTTCAGGGTGCCGGCATAGGTCGCCCCGTTGCCGGGGCCACCGACGATGGTGTTCGTGCCGTCGACGTAGATCGTCGCCGGCAAATCCTTGCACGTGGGAACCGCCCACGCGGCGGTCGCCATGCACAGCGCCGCTGTGCCGATCGTCGCCAGAATTAGTAGATGTTTCACGCTTATCCTCCTGTGTACGCGCCTGCGCGCGACTCTGCGGGCCCGTGTGTGTCGTCCCATCTACCTCGATGACTGTGGTCGCGCGTGTAGCTAGTGAGTCGTCGGCACGGACGCGCGCAGCGTGTTCATCGGCGGAGATGGTCGATCCGAAACGCTCGGCCGGTCGCCGTGGATCGGGCCTCCTCTGAATCCTCCTTGAGGGGGAGCATCTGACCCTTACCATGAGTCCAGACTCGTAGTCATCTGGTTTGATACGCCTCGGCCGGCGAACGGAGCGCCGCGTCAGCGAGTCGTCAGAGGCTTTGCCGGTCGCATTCGCTGACCGTGACCTGGTCGACGGCGGACGGGATCTCATACAGCGTCAGGTGGTCGCGGCTCGGGGAGTACTCGACGTCGAGGAAACTCCCGTCGTCCAGTCGCGCAATGGTGCACGCTTCACCGATGACGTCGTAGTCGAACGTGCCGGTCGCGGAGCTCACCGCCGTCCGATTCGTGAAGACCTGGAAGTCGAACCGGCCGCCGTTGCCGCTGCACTGCCAGAACGACGACGCGAGCGCCGCGTTCGGGCCGTTCACCGCGTCGCTCAGATCGCACGTCTCGGCCTCCGGGATGAAGAAGCTCGCCGGCAGGACCACGCTGTCGCTGATCAACGTCCAATCGGCGAAATGAAATCCGCCGAACGCGCGATCGCTGCCGAAGCAGCGGTACTGCAGATCGAGCTCGCCGATCGAGGAGACGAAGTCGTGTCCGATCAGCTCGCACCAGATGAACGACGGCGACCGATCGTCGAGGAAGAAGACGTTGCCCGTCGCCGATACGTCGGACAGATTCCACGTGATCGCCCACCGCTCCGCGCCGACGTCCTTGTTCACCAGGATCCGCAATCCGTCGGGCGTCCACTGGACGCCGGTCGGTGCGGCGTGGACGATGGTGGCGCCCGACACGATCAGGGCGATTGCTGCGATGACTCTCACGCGTGCCTTCATGTGCTGTCCTCCCACTCCAGCGTGCCAGTGACGCCGGAGTTGCGCGAGAGCGGGCGCGCGGTCGAGCGTCGCCGCTCGACGGGACGTCACTTCACGAGCATCACGGGACAGCGTCGCGCCCGCGTCGGCTGACAAAGGTCAGCCGCGATCGTGACCCTCGCGTCTCCGCAGGTCCGGCCGACGCTCGTACACTAGACTCTCTGCGGCCGCTGCGATGCGCCCGCGGGGGAAGCCGTGCAGACGACGACCGAGCACGAAGACAAGTCGTTCTGGCTCGCGACCTACGGGCCGTACGTGCCGAACGCGCCGGTGCGCGGGCCGGTGAGCGTCGACGTCGCGATCATCGGCGGCGGCTTCACCGGCCTCTCGACCGCCTACAATCTCCGTCGGAGCGAGCCGAGCATGACGGTCGCCGTGCTCGAGTCGGAGATCGTCGGCTACGGCGCGAGTGGGCGGAACGGCGGCTTCTCGATGACGCTCTTCGGTCTCGAGCCGGCGATCACGAAACGGTTTTTCGGGCCCGAGCGGACGGTCGAGGCGCACCGCTACATGGAGCGCGCCGTCGACTACGTCGACGCGCTGATCCACGAGCACGCGATGCAGTCCGACTACTGGTTCCCCGGCTTCCTGCGCGTCGCGACGACGCCGGGCTACGTGCGGCGCATCCAGCACGATCTCGAGATTCTCGCCGCGATGGGCATCGACGGCATCACCTGGCTCGACGCTGCGCAACTCCGCGCCGAGGTCGACTCGCCGCTCTTCCTCGGCGCGTGGTGGGAGCCGCGCTGCGGACTCCTCAATCCCGCGAAGCAGGTGCGCGAGCTGAAGCGCGTGGCGCAGGGGGCCGGCGCGACGGTCTACGAGCACACGCCGGTCGTCGAGATCCTGCGCGGGCGCGCCTTTCTGCTGCGCACGCCGGAAGGGTCGGTGCTAGCCGACAAGATCGTGCTCGCGACCAACGCCTACTCGCACCTGATCCCGGAGCTGCACGCGAAGCAGGCGCCGGCGTTCACCCACATGGTCGTGAGCGAGCCGCTGACGCCGACGCAGTTGGCGACGATCGGCTGGCGACACCGGCAGGGCATCGAGGACGCGCGGAATCTCGTCCACTACTTTCGCCTGACGATCGACAACCGTCTCGCGATGGGCGGCAGCGACGTCAGCCTCGCGTACGGCCGCGACCTCGATCGCGACCTGAATGCCCGCGTCTTCGCCGACCTCGAGCGCGACGTGGTGCGCCTCTTCCCCGGTCTCGCCGGCGTGCGGTTCACGCATCGCTGGGGCGGACCGGTCTCGGTGCCGACGCAGATGGTGCCGGACATCGGCCAGCTCGGCGACGCGCGCGCGCTCTACAGCCTCGGCTGCATGGGGCACGGCGTGTCGCTCACGCACTTGAACGGCCGCACGCTCGCGGACCTGATCTGTGAGCGCAAGACGGATCTGACGAGCGTCTGGTTCGTGAACCGGCGGACGATCCCGTGGCCGCCCGAGCCGCTGCGCTTCGTCGTGAGCCACGCGGTGCGCGGCTACATGCGCCTCGAGGATCGCCTCTACGAACGCGCCATGCCGCGCTGACCCGCGAATGGTCGACCCATGACGGCACGACCGGCGCACGCGGCGGTGATCCAGCAGCGGTACGCGGACGCGATCAAGCAGCCGCACGGCTTGAGCGACCGCATCCGCCGGCTGCGCGACTATTACTTCGCCGGCGTCGGGCGCGCGTGGAACAACGAGTTCTCGTGCTGGACGACGGGTACGCCCTGGGACATCGTCTACGACGAGACGACGTACTACATCGTCCCCGAGACCTACGCGTTCTTCCAGGTGTTTCGCTCCTCCGCGTTGCAAGCGGCACGGCCGGTGCCGCTGCCGCAGGGGTTCTGGACGTGGAGTCTCGTCGAGCGCCGCGCGTGGTTCATCCGCCGAGTGATGGTCGGGCACGTGCCGCAGGACATTCTCCCCGGCGATCTGCTCGCGGGCGCGCGCTTCAACGTGCTCGCCTCGCGCTGTTGGACGAAACGCGAAACGCGCGCACGCGAGCGCCGGATTCACGGTCGGCGCGGCGCGCGCGCGGCGACGAAGTGGTTCCACGAGCACGGCTACGGCAACGCCGGCGCGACGAGCGGCCACATCATTCCCGATTACGAGCGCGCGCTGCGCATCGGATGGAAGGGCATCTCCGAGGACCTGGCGCGGCGCTACGACGCGCTCTCGGCGGCGGACCGCCGCGGCGCGAAGGGGGCGCAGCTGCGGGCGATGATGATCGCGGCGACGATGCCGCGCGACGTCGCCGCCAAGTACGCCGCGCGCTGCCGCGTGCTCGCCGCGGCGGAGACGGACACGATCCGGCGCGAGGAGCTGTGGCGGATGGCGCGCAATCTCGAGCGCGTGCCGTGGCTCCCCGCCGAAACGTTCTGGGAGGCGGTGCAGGCGCTCTGGTTGAACCACATGCTCGTCATGAGCGACGAGAACTATCCGGGACCGGGCGTCAGCTTCGGCCGCGTCGATCAATACCTCCTGCCCTACTGGCGCGCGTCGTGCGCGGCGGGGATGAGCCCCGCGTTCGGGAAGGAGATCCTCGAGTGCTTCTGGGTGCACGCCAACACCGCCTACGACGCGATGATCCGCGTCGGCGGCAACCAGGGCATCACGGCGGGCTTCGGCCAGCTCATCACGCTCTCCGGCATGGGCGCCGGCGGCAAGGACATGACGAACGAGCTCACCTACGCGATCCTCGACGTCATCGACGAGATGAGCCCGATCCTCGAGCCGAAGCCGAACGTGCGGCTGCACCGGGGCTCGCCCGAGGCGCTCCTCGACAAGGTCGTCGACATGATCGCCGGCTGCCAAGGCGCGCCCTTTCTCCTCAACTTCGACGAGCGCTCGATGGCGGGGATGCTCCGCGAGGCGCACGAGGCCGGCTGCGAGCACCTCATTCATCGCGACAACGTGCACGAGTACGCGCCGGTCGGCTGCCTCGAGAACACGATGGTCGGGAACGATCGCTCCGGCACCGTCGATTGCAACCTGAATCTCTTGAAGGCCGTCGAGCTGGCGCTGACCGGCGGCACGGATCTCGTGCCCGCCGTCGACCCGATCACCGGCACGCGCGCGCCCATTCGCCGCGACGGCGCCCGCACCGGCGACGCGACGCGCTTCACGTCCTGGGACGACTTCTGGCGGGCGTACGTCGCGCAGACGCGCGCGATCGTCCGCCGCTGCGTCGACCTCTACGAGCTGACCGAGTCGCTGCGCGCCGAGCTCGCGCCGACGCCGTACCTCTCGTGCCTCATCCGTGGCTGCGCCGAGAAGGCCCTCGACGTCACGCGCGGCGGCCCCGAGCTCAACTTCACGACGATCGAGGCGGTGACGTTCGCGACCACCGTCGATTCGCTGCTCGCGATCAAGTACCTCGTCTTCGACGCGAAGAAGGCGACGATGCGCGAGCTGATCGATGCGCTCGTCGCCAATTGGGAAGGTCACGGCACGCTGCAGGCGTGGGCGCAGCACCGCGCGCCCAAGTACGGGCGCGACGACGACGTCGCCGATGCGATGGCGCGCGCGGTGATGGAGGTGTGGACCGCGGAGACCTGGAAGCATCGCACGCGCGCGACCGGCCGGCAGTTCCGGCCCGGCATGCTCAGTTGGAACTACTGGGTCGCCGACAGTCACGTCCTCGCCGCGAGCGCCGACGGCAGGCCGCGAGGGAAGTTCCTCTCGAACGCGCTCTGCCCGTCGAACGGCGCCGACGTGAACGGCCCGACCGCCAACGCCAACTCCGCCGGCAAGGCGCTCGGCGGCACCGCCGCTCCCGGTCTCGGCGATTGGGACGAGTACGTGAACCTGCTGCCGAACGGCGCCAGTCACACGATCAGCTTCAGCCCGTCGATGGTCCGCGACCGCGCGCACCGCGAGCAGTTCAAGGCCTTTCTCCGCGGCTACTGCCGGAACGGCGGCACGGCGCTGCAGATCAACATGATCGACGCCGACGTCTTGAAAGACGCGCAGCAGCACCCGGAGAGCTACCGCCACCTGCTGGTGCGCGTGACCGGGTACAACGCGTACTTCACCAGCATCGGCCGCGAGCTGCAGGACGAGATCATCGCCCGCGAGAGCCACCACGGAGCGTAGGCTGGCCATCGTATGACACTGCATCGGAACGGCCACGCCCACGACGCAGCGGCACGACCCGTCGCGCCGGCGACCGTGAAGGCGTTTGCGGCGCCCGTGCTGAACGTCGAGCGGATGTCGACCGAGGACGGTCCCGGTCTGCGCACGACCGTCTTCTTGAAGGGCTGTAGCCTGCGTTGCGCGTGGTGCCACAACCCCGAGTCGATCGATCCGAAGCCGCAGCTCGCGTGGTACGGATCGAAGTGCATCGGCGCCGGCGAGTGCGTCGATGCCTGCATCGACGCCGCGCTGATCCGGCAGGACGGGCTCGTCGCGATCGACCGCGCGCGCTGCACCGCGTGCGGTGACTGCGTTGCGTGCTGCCCGGCGGCGGCGCTCGAAATGCTGGGCGCCCGCTGGCAGCTCGACGATCTCGTCGCCGAGGTCATGAAAGACCGGAGCTACTTCGCTGCGTACGGCGGCGGGCTGACGGTCTCGGGCGGTGAGCCGGGGTTGTATCCGTCGTTCGTCGCGCGCCTCTTGCAGCGCTGTCGGGCACTCGGCGTGCACACCGCGATCGACACCTGCGGCATGTGCGCACCCGCGTCGTTGCGCGTGCTCACCGACGCGAGCGATCTCGTCCTCTACGACCTCAAGCTCCTCGACCCCGAGCGGCACGCGGTGCTCACCGGCCAATCGAACGAGCGCATCCTCGCGAACCTCCGCGACGTCGCCGCCCGGATGCGCGTGGGCATGCTGCCGTCGGCGCTCTGGATCCGCACGCCGCTGATACCCGGAGCGACGCTGCTCGACGCGAACATCCTTGCCGTCGGCGCCTTCATCGCGCGCGAAATCGGCGACGTCGTCGCGCGCTGGGAGCTCTGCGCCTTCAACAACCTGCCGACCGACAAGTACGAGCGGCTGGGCCTCACGTGGCCGTTCGCGGCGACGCCCCTCCTCACCGCCGAAGAGTTGCGGCGCGCCGAGCGTGTCGCGCGCGGCTCCGGCGTCGATCCGGCGATCGTCGTCGCGACAGGACCGACGCGCCTCGAGCCGGCACCGGCGGCGGGCACCGAGATCGCGCGGCGCGGTGGCGTCGAGGCGGAGACCGCATGACGCTGCCGGGACAGTCCGCGACCGCGTCGCGATCTGCGACCGCGCGGCGATCACCGATCGCGCGCGAATCGGTCGCGCGGCGCACGCACGCCACGGACGGCGGTCACGAGCTCAGCTCCGCCGCGATCGCGGCGTTCGCGCGCGACGCGAAGATCGGCCTCCTCGCGACCGTCGACGCCGACGGACGACCGCACCTCACGCTCATCACGTCGATCGAGGCGCGCGGACCGTCGGCGCTGACGTTCGGCCAGTTCACCGAGGGGCGCAGCAAGACGCACGTGATGCAGAACCCGAAGACCGCGTTCCTCGTGATGACTCCGGAGCGCGCGATCTGGCGCGGCAACGCGCGCTGGACGCAGGCGGTGCGCTCCGGCGCCGACTACGAGCGCTACAACCGGAAGCCGATGTTCCGGTACAACGCCTATTTCGGGATCCACGCCGTGCACTACCTCGATCTCGTCGACGTGCACGAGGAGGGAACGCTGTCGGCGCCGTGGCTCGCCGCGGAGACGCTGGCGCTCCGGCTCGCACTTCCTGCGCCGCGGGCGCCGGAGCTCGCGTCGCCGCTGAGCGATTGGGCGATGCGCCACCTGGCGCGCATCACGACCCTGAAATTTCCGTGCTGGATCGGCGCCGACGGCTACCCGGTGATCGCGCCACCGGTCGCGTGCCTCCCCGTCGATCGCGGGCGTCTCGCGTTCCGACCGCTTGCGGCCGAGCAGCACGTCCTCGAGGGTTGCGACGCCGGCGAGACGATCGCGATCTTCGCGCTCAACCTCGAGATGGAGAGCGTCCTCGTCCGCGGGCACTTCCGCGGCCGCCGCCGCCGGCGCGGCGTCGCCGCCGGCGTGCTCGACGTCGAGTGGGTCTACAACTCCATGCCGCCGAAGCAGGGGCAGATCTATCCGCCGCTGCCGCTCGCGCCGGTCACCGTCTTCGATTGACGGTTGCGGTCACGGCGCCGGCGGCCGTGCGGCTACGGAGCGGTCGGATGGGCGGAGTGCATCCGCTCGAGCTGCTTGCGGAACTCCTCGCACGGGTCCTTCAAGTCGACGCGCGGGGTGAACCACACGTAATCGAACGGCACCTGCGCGCCGAACTCGTCGCGCAACATCGCGCCGGCGTCGGTCCGTCCGGGGGTCACCTCGGCGAACGCGACGCTCGTGACGCGCGCGTCGGGAGCCCAGCGCGCGATGTGCGGCGGTACCGCGAGATCGCGCCGCACGTGGCCGACGCCGGCGACGAGGACGGCGCCGTCCGCACCCGCGGCGATCGCGTCGACGAGCGCGCGCCCGAGCTGCGCGTCGCGGGCCTGCTGCATGTCGACCATCCGCTCGAGCATCTTCTCGGGTGCGTGGCCGCAGTGATCGCGACGGATCTCGGCGGCGACCACTGCCCGCGCATCGGCGCCGAGGAGCGGGCGATCGAGCCCGAGTCGCGCGATCGTCGCGGGATCGAGGCCGGCGACGCCGTCGTTGCGCATCGTGCGCAGATCCGCAGGGTCGAGATCGGCGGCGACGAGCGGCAGCCGCGCTCGCAACGCGGCGTCGAGGATCGGCGCGTACAGCTCCCAATCCCACCCTTGCTCCTCGCGTGCGACCGCCGCGATCACACGCTCCGCCGTCGGCGCGGGGTCGGCGAGCACGGCGGCGAGCGCCGCGCGGCGATCGATCGCGATCGGCTCGAGCGCGACCGCGGGGCGGCGGCCGCGCGCCGCGAGCGCGGCAACCATCTCCGCTTGCAAGCGGTGGTGGTCGGCGTTGTCGTGCTTGTCGCCGAGGAAGACGATCTCGCTCGCCGCGAGGCGCTCGACGAGCGCGCCGCGCGCGATCGGACGATGCGCGGCGACGTCCCAGATCACGCCGACGAGCGGATGGTCGCGCGCCAGCGGCGACCGCCACTCGCTGCCTTCGTGCAGGACGACGGTGCACGCGGCGGCGAGCGCCAGCAGCGGCACTGCACCGCGCAACCACGCCAGCCGCGAGCGCGGAGCACGCGCCGGTCCTCGCGCCGAGGGCGTCGCCATTCGGCAGAGTTAGCAGCGCGGGGCTGTGTCGGGAAGCTCGTCGGCCGGGGCGGACCGGCCGGACGCATCGACGATGCTGCCCTCAGTCATGGGCAGAGCCGGCGATAGGTGCGAAGGGGGACTGGCAAAACGGCGAACGATTGGTCGACGGAGTACGGTCAGGGGAGTAACAGGTGGCGCGGAGCAGCACGCGATTGACGCGCGACGACACGACGCCGGAGGAGCGCATCGAGCACTCGTCCGCAGCCGCGGACGGCACCGGATCCGACGGGCTCACGCTGCCGACGACCGTCTTCATCGCGCGCACGCGCGCCGAGGCGGAGATGCTGCAGCTCGCCGCGATCGTTGCCTCGTCGGACGACGCGATTCTCAGCGTCACGCTCGACGGCGTCATCAGCAGCTGGAACGCGGGCGCCGAGCGGACGTACGGCTACTCGGCAGCCGAGGCGGTCGGCAGGCCGAGCGCCATGCTCCTCCCGGAGAACCGTCGCGACGAGATCAAGCACATTCTGGCGCGCATCCGCCGCGGCGAGCTCGTCGATCACTACGAGACCGTGCGGGTTCGGAAAGACGGCACGCATCTCCTGGTGTCGCTCAGCGTCTCGCCGATCAAGGATGTCGCCGGCCGCGTGATTGGCGCGGCGTCGATCGCGCGCGACATCACGGAGCGCGAGCGCGCCGCCGCGCGGCTGCGCGAGATGCAGAAGCTCGCGCAGCAGCGCGAGCGCCTCGCGGACATTGGCGCGATCACCGCCGAGATCATCCACGAGATCGGCAATCCGCTCGCCGGCATCTCGGCGCAGGCGCAGCTCATCCTCCGCCGCGCCGGGCGCGCGCCGGCCGGAGCGCTCGACGCCGTGGCGCAGCCCGCCGAGCGCATTCTCGGCGAGGTATGGCGTCTCGAGGCGCTGATCCGCGACTTCCAGACCTTCGCGCGCGCCCAACACTTGCGGCTGGCACCGGTCGACGTCGCGCGCTTCCTCGAGGAGAGCCTGGCGCTCTGGCAGCCGGTCGCCGCTGCGCGCGCGATCACGTTGCGCGCTGAGCGCCCGGATGCGCTCCCGCCGCTCGTCGCCGACGACGAGAAGCTGCGGCGCGCGCTCGACAACCTCGTGAAGAACGCGATCGAGGCGATCGGCGCCGGACCTGGTTGGGTGACGATCCGAATCACGCTCCCCGAGCCCGACGCGCTCCACATCGCGGTGGTCGACAGCGGACCCGGCATCCCGGAGACGGTGCGCGGCTTTCGTCTGTTCGAGACCACGAAACCGGACGGCACCGGTCTCGGCCTCGCGATTGCGCAGAACATCGTCGTCGCCCACCACGGACGCATCGACTTCGCGCGCACCGCGGAAGGCACCGTCTTCCGTATCGAGCTGCCGCTCGCCGCGCCGCCGGCCTGAGCCGCGGCTCAGACCTCGATCTGCGCGCCCAGCTCGACGACCTCGTTCGGCGGGATGCCGAAGAACTCCGTCGGCGAGCGCGCGTTGCGGGCGAGGAACATGAAGAGCGCGCGTCGCCAGCCGGGAAGGCTCGAGCGCCCGGTGGCGATGAACGTCTCGCGCCCCAGGAAGTAGCTCGTGCGGCCGCGATAGACGGCGAGTCCCTCCGCCGCCGCGGCGCGCATGACCTCGGGCACGTTCGGCGTCTCCATGAACCCGTAGCGCGCGATGACGCGCCAGAAGCCGGCGCTCAGTTGGACGACCTCGACGCGCCCGGCCGGCGGCACGAACGGCTCGTTGGCGGTGACGATCGTCAGCAGCACGACTTGCTCGTGCAGCACTTGGTTGTGCTTCAGCTGGTGCAGGAGCGCGGGCGGCGTTCCTTCCGGATCTTGCGTCATGAAGACCGCCGTTCCACGGACGCGCACCGGCGGATCGAGCTTCATGCTCGCGAAGAACTGATCGAACCGCATGCGCACCTTCGCGAGCTCGCGCATCCGCCAGCGCGCGCCGAGCCGCCACGTCGTCATCACGCTGAAGATCATCAGCGCGGCGACCATCGGGAACCAGCCGCCGTGGAAGATCTTGGCGAGGTTGGAGCCGAAGAACGCGAGGTCGACGGCGAGGAAGAGGCCGACGAGCGTGCCCGCGACCGCCGGCGACCAATGCCACTGCCGGCGCGCGACGACGTAGAAGAGCACCGACGTGATGCTCATCGTACCGGTGACGGCGATGCCGTACGCCGCCGCCAGGCGTGACGAGCTGCCGGCGACGATCACGACCGCGATGCAGGCGAGCATGAGCGCGCCGTTCACCGCCGGGACGAAGATCTGCCCTTCGGTCATCGCCGACGTGTGTATGACGTTGAGCCGCGGCATGAAGCCGAGCTGCACCGCCTGCTGCGTCAGCGAGAACGCACCGGAGATGAGCGCTTGCGAGGCGACGACGGTCGCGACCGTCGCGATCGCGATCATCGGGTAGAGAAGCGCCGGCGGCACGAGGGCGTAGAACGGTCCCTCGATCGCACGCTGGCAGGCGGCGCCGACGCCGCCCGCGTCGTGACAGCTCGTCAGCAAGAGGGCGCCCTGCCCGAAGTAGTTGAGGAAGAGGGCGGGGAACACGACCGCGTACCAGGCGAGGCGGATCGGTCGCCGCCCGAAGTGTCCCATGTCGGCGTACAAGGCCTCGCCGCCCGTGATGCAGAGGACGACGGATCCGAGCACGAGAAATCCGTGGAACCCGTGGCCGAAGAGAAAGCCAACGGCGTGCGTCGGCACCAGCGCCGCGAAGACCGCCGGCCGGGCGGCGATCCACGGCGTGCCGGCGGCGGCGATGCTCACGAACCACACCAACGTCGCCGGTCCGAACACCGCGCCGACGCCGGCCGTGCCGCGTCGCTGCACGAGAAAGAGCGCGGCGAGGATCGCGACCGTCACCGGCAACACCCAGCTCGCGAGCGCCGGTGCCGCCACCTCGAGTCCCTCGACGGCGCTCAGGACGGAGATCGCCGGCGTGATGACGCCGTCGCCGTAGAGGAGGGCGGCGCCGAAGAGGCCGAGCGTGACCAGCCACGACATCGGGTTCTCCGCCGGCCGCAGCAACGCCAAGAGGGCGAGGATGCCGCCCTCGCCGTGATTGTCGGCGCGCATGATGAACGTGAGGTACTTGACGACGACCACCAGGAGCAGCGACCAGAAGACGAGCGACAGCACGCCGAGCACGTTCTCGGCCGTCGGCGCGATGCCGTAGTCGCCGCCGAAGCACTCTTTGATCGCGTAGAGCGGCGAGGTGCCGATGTCGCCGTAGACGACGCCGAGCGCGCCGAGCGCGAGCGCGGCGACGCTCGCCCGGCGTGCAGCGTCGTGACCGCCGGCCTGCGGCTGCTGCTCGGGGTCGCGCGTGGCGGCGGGTTGTGGTGCTGGACCGGGATCGGCGGCCGTCATGAAGCGACGACCTCTATCGTGAATCGTCGCGCTGAAGAAAGCGGCGCCGCGCGTGGCGATCGTGCTGGCGGCGGTATGCGACGGAGGGCGGCGCGCGCGAGGCGATCGCCGCCCTCCGTCGGTTGCAGAGCCTAGTTATCGAGACAGAGGCAGGAGAGCCCCGTCGCCGTCGACTTCACGTGACACAACTGTCCCGGCGGACACGCGCCGCTGCAGGAGCCGGCGGTCTCCGCGCCGAACCCGCACGGCGGTGGCGTGGCGCACGTGCAGTCCTGGCCCTGTGCGTGACACACGAGACCGGGCGGACAGCCGCCGCCGCAGACGTTTTGACCGACCGATCGACACGGCAAGCCGCACTCGCACTGGTTCGCCGAGTTGATCGCGCACAGTTCGCCGGGTGGACACGGGCCGCCGCACTGACCCGTCGCGGGATCGATGCCGCAGGGTGGCGGACCGCAGATGCACTGGCTTCCCTCGAGGTGGCACGTGCCGGCGGGTCCCGCCGGATCGCACGTCCCGGAGCACTGGCCGGTGAGCGGGTCCTGGTGACACGGGCCGGGCTGACAGACGCACGGGTGCGCGGCGTCGGTCGTCAGTGTGCACTGGTCGGCGGGATTCGGACAGCTGCCGCCGCACGTGGGTGCCGCCCCGACGACCGGAGCGCAGAATTCCGTCGGCGCGTTGCGACAGACGCAGTCGCCGTTCGCGTCGTCGGGCAGACACTTGAGCGTCGGGTCGGTGCAGTCGCCGCCGCACGTGCCGGTGAGCGGGTTCTTGCCGCAGGGTGGAGGCGGCAGCTGCTCGCAGGCGCAGGCGATCTTGCCGGCGGACGTCACCGTCTTCCGGCAGGCCTGCTGCGGGTCGGGACACGTGCCGCCGCAGACGCCGGATTTGTCCGGCGATCCTTGGCACGGGGCCGGTTGGCAAATGCAGCCCGCGGGGCCGGCGGCGCATTGCTGTCCCGCGGGGCACGCGCCGTTGCAGCTCCTGCTGCCGTTGTTGCCGCAGAGGACCGGGAACTTCGTCGCCGGGACGCAGATCTTCGTCGCCTTGAACTTCGCGACGGGACGAACGCCGAACTGATCGGCGAGGAGCTGGTTCCCCGGGACGTCCGTCTTCTGGCACTTGGCGACGTAGCAGATGTAATCCTGCCGCAGCGGCTGGCCGAAGAGGTCGTTCGCGGTCGACGGCGGCTGCACGTTCTGCTTCGTCGCCGGCACGCAGAACTCGAACGGCTTCACCAAGGTGCAGCCGCGTTGTGTGAACTGCGGTTGCAGGTCGGCGATCATGTCGACGGCCGCGGTGATCTGGAGCTTGTCCGTCATCCTGTAGCAGATGAGATGATCGGCGCGGCCGCCCGCGAGCGCGGGCGTGACGCCGAACAGCACGGTCGCGACGCACGCGACCGCAACCCATCGTCGGTTCATGAAACTCTCCTTTTCTCGACCCGGAGCAGGAGGTCGCAGGCGTTCACACGAGAGCTGCGCAATCGTAAACCGATGCTCGTCCGGCGGCGCGCGCGCGGACCGCTCGTCCCAATCCCTCGTGGCAATCCCCTCGACGGTACGCGCCGACCGTTCCCGCGCGGATGGCGCGAAGTCTACGCTTGTATACGAACGCGTAAAGAAAAATGCGCACGTTGAAAATCTTTTTTTCGCGGCGGCGGATCACACGCTACGCGACCCGACACGGCGAGTTCCGATTTCCGCACCCGCTGCGTGATCGCACACAGGTGGCGCGCCGGCGCTCGCGATTTCGGGCACCGCAACTCTGCCGCGATTCGGTGTTGAGAGCGTACTAGGAGGTGTCACGAATCATGTCGATTCGCATCGCAGTTCCGTTCCTCGCCGTCGCGCTGCTCGCAGCGCCTGCGTTCGGCGCGGGGCCGTCCCCGAAACCGTCACCGGCCGCGAGCCCGGCGACCATCAGCTCACCCAAGCCGAGCCCGACGCCGGCAAAGCACGCCACGAGCAAGCACCGGGCGCGCAAAGTCGTCGCCGCGGCGCGGCCGAGCACGCGGCCTCACGCGCACGTGCTCACGCCCGCCACGACGGCGGCGCCGAACGGCGTCGCGAAGTAACCTCGCCAGCAGAGGCGCGGGGTGGGTCACACCCCGCGCCGTTCCTCACCGTTACGCAGACGTGCTTCCGGCTGCGTGCGGCGGCGTCCGCTAGCCTACCGGCGGGTCAGTCGATAGCCTGGTGCCGTCACGCGGCGAAAACTCCGTCCACGCGAGGAGCACGATCATGACTCGATTTCTCGTCTGCCTGGTACTGCTCTCGGTCGCTGCGTGCGTCGCCCCGCCGCGCGGCGGCGGCGTGCGCCCGGCGCCGCCGGGGCCGTTCGACGCGGTTCGGGCCGTGTGGGGCGACTACTCGGGCATGTGCCCGAAGCAGTACGACTACTGTCAGGCGCAACGACGCTCGCTCTGTTGCCCGAGCTCGCGCGGGTGCTGTGAGGACGCGTCGGGGCCCTACTGCTGTACGTCGGTCCAGCCGCCGGCCGGATACTACGGCCAGCGCGAAGAGTACGACCGCGACGACGAGCGCGACGACTACGACCGCGGATCCGAGGCCTGCGACGCGCGCGACATGATGTGCTCGCAAGGCGGGCGGACGATCTGCTGCCCGCGACGGTCGCGCTGCTGCGCCGACGAGGACGGTCCCTACTGCTGCGGCTCCGACGAGCGCGGCGGACGCGGCCGCTACTGACGGGCGGTCGCGCTCCCATCTTGCACGGCCGCAAAACCGTGCAGGCGTGACGGTTGTCCTTCGGTGCAGAATCTGCGAGGGACATGGCGCGGATGTTGCTCGCCATCCCGCTCCTGATGATACCTCGCATTTCACCGAGCGGAGGAACCATGGTCCGAAGCAAAACGCGTGAGGCGTTCGCCATTGCGGTCATCCTACTTCTCGTTCTGGCGAGAGACGCGCACGCCTACACCGATCCCGGTACGGGCGCGCTGATCTGGCAGATGCTGCTCGCGGCGTCGGTCGGTTTCATGTTCTACGCCCGACGGCTGCTCGCGTGGGTGCGCGGTGACCGCAACCGCAAGGGCGCGTCCGAGAGCGAGTCTCTGCAGAACGAGGCGGCGGACGACACGCCCCGCGAAGCCGCTAACCGCTGATCCGTCCTTCGACGTCTCGCCGCAGTTGAGGTCCACAGCCTGAGGTCGATCGCTCTCGTGCCGCCCGGCGGGCGACGCGAGTGTGTTGCGATCGGCCGTGGCGTGCCGAGCGCCAGACCTTGACGCTCCTCGTGTTTTGCTGCTTGCTTCCACGTCGCAGCGCGCGAGCGACGACACGATGCCGACGATGCCCACGACACAAATGAGCACTGCCACGATCGAAAAACTCGAGAAGCTCGAGTCCGACGCTTCCCCGCCGCTGGTCGCCTCCTTTCGCGACCCCGCGGGCCGCCTACTCACCGTCGACGGCCGCATCATCCGCGTCGTCAAAGACGAGGGCCTGCGCGACCTACGGGCGTTCCTCGCCTCCAAGGCCGGGCGCAAGCTCATGGCCGCGGGGAAGGTCGTACGCAGCGAGTTTCTCGATCCCGAGACCGACCCGGTGTACGCCAACCCCGACGTGCGGGCGCTGCGCGACGCCGCACCCGGTGCGCTCGCCGTCGAGCACGAGCGGGTTCCGTTTCAGAGCTACCCCTATGAATGGCCGCCCGAGCTGCTCTACGCCGCCGGCCGCCTCACCCTCGACCTCGCGACCGACGTCCTCGGCGACGGCTTCGGCCTGAAGGACGGGACGCCGTACAACGTCCTCTTCCGCGGCCCGACGCCGGTCTTCGTCGATCTGCTCTCCTTCGAGAAGCGTGATCCCGGCGATCCGATCTGGCTGCCGTACGCGCAGTTCGTGCGGACGTTCATCCTGCCGCTCATGGTGACGAAGTACTTCGGCATCTCGCTCGAGCAGATGCTGACCACCCGCCGCGACGGGCTCGAGCCGGCCGAAGTGTACGCGCTCTGCGGACCGTTGCAGAAGTGGCGGCCGCCCTTCCTCACGCTGGTGTCGCTCCCGGCACTCCTCGCCAAAAGGCACGACGCGGACGACACCTCGATCTACCAGAAGAAGCATTGGGACAATGCCGAGAAGGCGCGGTTCTTCCTCGAGTCGCTCTTCCGCCGCCTCGGCCGCACGCTCGAGCGCTTGCAGCCGCGCGCCGGCAAGCAGTCGACGTGGTCGGACTACTCGAGCACCAACAACAACTACTCCGAGACGCACTTCACGGCGAAGCACGAGTTCGTCGACCAGGCGATCGCCGAGCTCGGCTCGACGCGCGTCCTCGACGTCGGCTGCAACACGGGGCATTTCAGTGCGATCGCCGCCAAGCGCGGCGCGCGCGTCGTCGGTATCGACTACGATCCCGTCGTGGTCGGCGAGACCTGGCGCCGCGCGACGGCGGAGAAGCTCGACATCCTGCCGCTGGTCGTGAACCTCACGCGCCCGACGCCCGGCATCGGCTGGCGCAATCAGGAGTGCCCCGGATTTCTCGACCGCGCGCGCGGCGCGTTCGACGCCGTCCTCATGCTGGCGGTCGTGCATCACATGCTCGTGACCGAGCGCATCCCGCTCCCCGACATCGTCGACCTCGCCGCCGAGCTCACGACCGACGCGCTCGTCATCGAGTTCATCGCGCCGCAGGATTCGATGTTCCGCCGCATCGTCCGCGGCCGCGAGCATCTCTTCGAGGACCTGACGCCGGAGGTGTTCGAGACGACCTGTCGCCGCCGCTTCCGGATCGTCCGCACGCAGCACCTCGAAGGCACCAGCCGCTGGCTCTACCTGCTGCGCAAGGCATGAGCCGCCGACTGTTGCTCAGGGACGCGGGGCGGGCGCTCTCGCTCGCGACCCTGTGCTACATCGCCGTCTGGATCGGCCTCCTCGACAATCAATCGAACTATCCGCGGTTCAACAACTGTCTCGGGATCATCCTGAACGAGCTGCTGCTGGCGTCGGTGCTGGTCGCGGCGATGACCGCCGTCCGCGTGTCGCGCAGCCCCGCCGCCTTCGCGTTGGCGCGCTGGGTGTTTCTCCTCGTGATGCTGATTCCGTTGAACGGCATCATCAGCGGCAAGTACGGCACGCAGCTCACCGCGCCGCTGGCGCACCTCGGACGGAACGGTATGCGCGTCGTCGCGCTCGCGGCGGTGCTGGTCGCCATCGTCGCCATCGTGCGCTGGCAGCGTGCGGTCGCGCGCGGCGCGGCGGCGGTCGTGCTCGTGCTCTTTCCGTTCTTCCTCATCACGCTCGGCCAAGCGGCATGGTTCATGACGAAGTTCGCCGACAAGCCGGCGCCGCCGCCGCTCGCTGCGCGTCCACCGGGCGCGCCGCGCATCGTCTGGCTGCTCTTCGACGAGATGGATCAGCACCTCGCGTTCGCCGCCCGCCCGCCGTCGGTCGTGCTAGACGAGCTCGACCGCCTGCGCGCGACGTCGGTCTACGCGTCGGACGCGTTTCCACCCGCCGACTACACGATGATGTCGATCCCGGCGCTCATCGACGGCAGGCTCGTCGCGAAAGCGGAGGCGGCGCATCCCGCCGAGCTACGCCTCACGTTCGCCGACGAGCGCCAGCCCGTCGGCTGGAGCACGCAGCCGAACGTCTTCGGCGACGCGCGCGCTGCCGGCGCCGACACCGCGCTCGTCGGCTTCTATCACCCGTACTGTCGCATCATCGGCGACACGCTGACGCATTGCCTGTGGCAGGACATCGGCTGGATGAGCCTCGTCGACAGCATGCGGAAGCAGGTGCGGCGCATGGTGCGGACCGTCCCCTACGCCGGCAAGCTTCCGTGGCTCGAGAGCGCGCGGATCAAGCGCGAGCAGCGCCAGCAGGAGCGCCGCGAGCGCGTCGTGAGCTACCGTCGCATGCTCGAGGACGCGAAGCGCGTCGCGAACGACCGCAGCGTCGGTCTCGCGTACATTCACTGGCCGGTGCCGCATCCGCCCGGCATCTACGATCGCCGCGCCGACGCGCTCGAGGCCGCGAAAGAGAGCAGCTACCTCGACAATCTGCGGCTCGTCGATCGCACGCTCGGTGAGCTGCGCCGCTCGATGGAGGCGGCGGGTACGTGGGACGACACGACCGTGCTACTGACCTCGGATCATTGGTGGCGCGCCCGTCTATGGCGCGAGGAAGGCGCGCTCACGCCGGAAGACGAGCCCTACGCCGACGTCGTGCCCGTCGATCACCACGTGCCGTTTCTCCTCAAGACCGCCGGGCAGAAGAGCACCGTCGCCTACGATCACACGTTCAACACCGTCCTCACCCGCGATCTCTTCCTCGCGATACTGCGTGGCGAGCTGCAGCGGCCGGAGAGCATCGTCGAGTGGCTCGACGCGCACCGCTCGCTCGGCGAGAGCCCGTACGTCACGGGCAAAGCCGCGTAGCGGCGCGGCGCCTCCAGCAGTCCGGCGCTGATCGCAGTTGCGACGGGTGACGCGCACGGATGTGCACTTTGTGACGGAGTTGCTCCCACCAAACGTGCATCGATTGCACACGGCGATCGCCTGGCAGCCAAGGCGCGCGAGATTTGCACCCAGAGTGCGCACCGATTTGCGCGTCGCGGGTACGCATGGCCGTATGTCGTCACGGTCGGTTCTGTTGCTCGGCTGCATGGCGCCGATCTCGATACGCATACGAAAACCGACACGAGAATAATGTCTGCGACGAGCCGCCGATCGCCGTCGCTGTCTGATGAGGCGCGACTTCCGACTACGTCGGAGGCGAAGAAATAGCGAAACACAACGAAGAAGTCAAGACCCTTTTGCGGAGTTTGTAGCTGTGGACCCGATCGGTCGCGCGGTCGCGTGAGAACGCCTGCGTCGACTTCGTGCACGGCATCGCCATGAGGCGCACCGAGCTGTGCTGCACCGCAGCGGTTGGCGTCGAGCGCGTTGACTGCGGCGCGTCCGACCGTTAGCGATCGAAGTGATGGCACGGCACGCGGTGGCGCTCGCGGTGACGATCGTCGCGGCGCTCGTCGTCGATTCCGGGAGGACGGCTATGGCGTTTTCCCTCACGAGCCCGGCCTTTGCCGCCAACAGCGCGATTCCCAAGCAGCACAGCTGCGAGGGCGCGAATCGCTCGCCCGAGCTGCGCTGGTCGGACGCGCCGGCGGGGACGAAGGCGTTCGCGCTCGTCGTCGACGATCCCGACGCGCCGGCGGGAACGTGGGTCCATTGGGTGCTCTACGACCTTCCCGATGACGCGACGACGCTTCCCGAGGGCGTGCCCGCGGATGCGGCCGTCCGCGGCGGTACGCACGGCACGAACAGCTCTCGCAAGCTCGGCTACGGCGGTCCGTGCCCGCCGCCCGGGAAGCTGCACCACTACGTGTTCAAGCTCTACGCGCTGGGCGCGCCGACGACGTTGAAGCCCGGAGCGACCAAAGAGGACGTGCTGCGCACGATCGAAGGACACGTCCTCGGACAGGCGGAGCTGATCGGTACGTACGAGCGCTGAGCGACGAGCGACGCACCCATGATGGCACCGCGAGCTGGATCGACGACGGCCTTCCGCGGGCGCGACGCGCTCACACGACGAGCGGCACGCCGGCCCGCGTCGCGTCGTCGAGAATCTCGAACGCGGCGCGCTGCGCCGAGCGCAATGCGAGCGGCGGGCGGCCGGGACGCCGCACGGTGAGCTCGCAGGCAGCGAGCTTCGAGTTGAGGCAGACCTTCACGCCGCCGGGCGGGTTCCGGTAGCGCAGCGCGACGAAGCGTGATGCCGGCGCCGCGATCGTGCCTTCGATCACGACCCCCGCACTCTCCGATGCGAACTGCCATTGGAGACCGTCGACCCGGCCGCGCGCGCGTCGCGCTTGGCGAAGCGAGTTGAGCACGTGATGCTCGTCGCCGAGCTGCAGCACGACGAGCGTCATCGCCGGCAGCCAGAAGGGCCCGATCCGCAGCCGCGCGGTCGCGACCTCGAGAAAGGTCGCCGGCTCGTCATCGAATCCTGCCACTTGTCCCCACGCGTAGCGGTCGGTGTGGCGCGCGCCCCAATTGTGGTTTTGGCTGCCCACCCATCCGTCGATCGCATGGGCCTCGCCGCCGACCGTGAGCGTGCCGCGGTAGCGAGCATTCGGCCGCCCGACGAGCGCCTTCGCCTTGGGAAGCGCACGGTCGTAGAGTCCCTCCGGAAGCAGCAGCAAGGGATCGTCGCCGCCGTCGTAGGCGAGATCCCATCCGAGTAGGTGGTTGCCGCTGCGCGCGCTGCCGGCGAGGCGATCGTCGCCGAGGGTCGCGGCGCCGATGCGCGCCAGCAACCCGTCGATGCCGAACGCGCAGTGTGCGAGCGGCACGTCTTCTTTCGCGGCGACGATCCGGTCGCGCTCGCCGTCGAACCAGATCGCCCACAGCTCGCCGACCGCCTCGCGAGGCCGCCGGCGCGGGCTGAAGATGGTGTAGCGGATCCAGAACGCGAGCGGGCGCGTCGGATGGTTCGCGCGTTGGAAATAGCTCTCGTAGTGCCCGGCCGTGCTACCGGGAACGTAGCGGCAGCGGTTCCACGCACGGCGTGCGTCGCTGCCAATCTGCTCCATTTCGTCCATCACGACATGAGCGACAGCCAGAGCCGAAGCAGATGGCGTCGGCGCGCCGGGTCGACGTGATCCTCGTACGCCGTCCGCGCGTGCAGGATGAGATGGTTCGACACCAGCTGGATGTCGCCCGGCGCGAACTGCATGTCGAGATAGAGATCGGGCTCGTTCGCGATCGCTTCGTAGAGGTCGAGCAGGGTGCGCTCGTCTTCCGTGAAGGGCGGCACGTCGGCGTGGCGGACGGCGGAGCGGAAGTAATCGCTGTGGTAGAAGGTGCGGAGCGTTCCGTTGGCGTAGCGGCACGGGACGACGGGGACCCACGGCATGCCGCCGCCGTGCTCGTCGCGGCGGTCGAGGCGGAAGGGCTCGTAGAGGCGCGCGACGAGATCGGGGCGGCGGCGCAGCAGCTCGTTGTAGACGCTGACGGAGCTGACGATGCGGCTCGCGCCGCCCGACTTGGCGGTGCGCAAGCAGAGCAGCCCGACGATGTCGGCGAGATCGCAGTGGTACGCGATGTCGCCCGCCGTCCGATAGCGGCGCACGTAGGGATTGGTCGCGTCCTCGCCGGTGTCGACGACGTGGCCGAGCAGTTCGTTCTCGGGGTTCTGCGCGCCCGGCCGTCCGAGGTGGAGCCCGAGCCCCCAATAGATGCGCGCGGCGGCGTCCTCGCCCCAGCGCTCGACCGGTAGCCCGCGGACGACGAGGAAGCCGCGCCCGTCGCGAAGCTCGCGCGTCCATTCGGCGACGCGCGCGGCGAGCGTCGGCAACGGAAAGTCCTCGCGCCGCATCGCGCCCATCGCCACCGTGCGCGAGGCGGCGAGCGCGCGCTCCATCTCCGCGACCTCGGCGGCCGTGAGGGTGACGATCCAATCGTCGCGGCGGACGAGGTCGGCGCCGCGCCACGCCGCCGGCGTCGCGAGCGGCTCGCGCCGGACGGACTCGTGATCGCGGTTGAAGTAGTGGAGCGCCTGCTCGGCGAAGCTCAGGAAGTGGCCGTCCATCGGGTCCGCATTACACCGAAGTCGGCGGCCCTTCCATGCAACGACCTCAACGGCAACGCATCGGGTCTTGCGCTCGCTACGGACACGGACCGGAGGCGATACAGCCGGGGATACTCGGGCAATAGACGGGCGAGGCGGGGGGGCAGCACTTCTCGCTCCCGGCGCAGACCGAACCCGCGGGACAACCGGTGCCGCTCGGGCAGCAGACGGCGTCGGCTGGAACGCAACCCGCGCCGCAGAACTTCGGCGAGCTCGCGGGACAGCAGGTCTGGGACCCGGCGCAGACGCTGCCCGGCGAGCACCACCCGCCCTCGCCTTCGCAGCAGTCGGCGCCGATCGGCGCACACGAGCCCTCGCACTCGATCTGGCCGGCGCACGTCTGGCAGCCGCTGGTGTCGAACGTGCAATCGGCCTTGCAGCGGAGCGTTCCGCTGACGGGGAAGCCGGGGTAGAGCTCGGCGCACGTGAAGCCGTCGAGATTGACGCCGTCGCAGTCCTCGTGGGTGTCGATCAGACCGTTGCCGCAATTGTCCGGCGGGATCCAACTGCACCCGCGCGTATCGAGCCGGCACGCGGCGGTGCAGTGGAGCGTGCCCTCGTTGAAGCCCATCGCCTCGCAGGTCCAGCCGTCGAGATCGAGGCCGTCGCACTGCTCCCCGCGTTCGACGTCGCCGTTGCCGCAGATCGACGCCGGGGGCGTCGGTGTCGGCGCCGGCGTGGGCGTCGGTTGCGGGTGCGGCGGCTCGAGCACGTCGTCGCTCAGCATTTCGGGCGCGATCCGGTTCCCCTGGTCGTCTACCAGTGAAAGATCCCGGTCAGGGGGACCGAACGGGTCACGACTGGGGAGGTCGGCGACGTTGATCTCGCCGCCGAGCACGAGGTGCTCGACGATCTGGCTGACCGGATACCCCTGCCGGGCGAGCGTCAAGAGTACCAGGAGGAGGCCCGTCCCCAGGTCGTTTGCCTTCCCGCGCAGCGACTCCCGCATCTGCTCGAGCGTGAACCCGCGCTCGCGCTGGAGTGTGGCGCCGAGGTTCGCCGTGCCGAACACGCCGAGTGGCGGACCCGCGGGCGGCTCCGGTGCTCCCGAGCGATCGACGATGTCGCCCGAGCGGAGCAGCCGTCCCGAAAGGCCGGCGCGCGCGATCTGGCGCAGCGAGTAGCCCTTGTCGAGCGCGAGCGTGACGGCATCGAAGCCGTCGGACTCGCCGAGCGCGCCGGTGACGGCCGCGACGACCACGTCCATCGTCACCTGATCGCTCGGCTCGAAGAACGACCGCGGCAGAGACACCGGTGCGATGAACTGCCAGTCGGTACTCTCACAAGCGCCCGGCACGCAGGCGTCAGCGCCGAAGCAGGCGAGGTCGACGGTGTCGTCGACGCCGCTCTTCTCGCTGCACCACACGAACTTCGGCGCCCCTCCGCCCGACAGGAAGACGTTGCCCGTCACCGTGCCGTCGTCGTTGCGGGTGATGGTCCAGCGCTCGCCGCCGATGTCCTTGTTGATCAAGGTCCGCGCCCCTTCAGGTGTCAGCTGGAGGCCGCGAGTCGTGCTTGTGTCGGTGCTCGCCGCCGCGGTGGCGCTGCGCGTACCGCCGCCAAGCAGTGCCGGCGGCGCGGCGGAGAGGAACGGGGTGACCGATCCGAGCCCGAAGAAGGTCTCTGCAAGGGTGACCTGCGCGATGAACACCCACTCGTCGGATTCGCACGGGCCGAGCGCGCACGCATCAGCACCGGAGCATGACAAGGTCACCTCGCCACCCGTGTGCGCGAGCTCCTGACAGGAGACGAATTTCGGTGCACCGCCGCCGGGAAAAAACACGTTCCCGGTGACGCTGCCGTCCGGGTTACGGGTGATGGCCCAGCGCTGGTCGGCGACGTCCTTGTTGACAAGCGTGCGCTTGCTGTCGGGCGTGACCTGCATCCCCGACTGCGCGCCGGCTACGATCGGCGCCGACACGATCGCCGCGAACACGATCATCAGCGTCGCGGCGAGGCGAATCATCGGAGTCCAGTATGAATGATCGGCAGCGGACGCCCGATCCCAATAATGATGTCAGTGACGAGATATTAGTCATGCGAGTTGCGTCACGTCGTCCGTGAGCTCATCGACGTCGCCCGTTCCGACGACGTTCCTCGGTGCCCGTTCCTCGGTGTCTTGCCGTCATGCGCGCGGCATGCCACGAGGGGCGGGCCGCGTCGGCAGTCCGTGTGGATCGCGGCGGCGTTGGAGCGAACGATTGGTGGGATCCCGGGTTCAACGATGAGCTGGCGTCCGTCGGGTACGCGGTTCGACCGTTACGACCGGCGCGATGCGCTGTGTCTGTTCCTGGCGGCGCTCGCCATCTACGCCGTCACGTGTCCGGGAGCCAGCGCCTACGATCAGTATGCACGCCTCGCGCAAGCGCTGCTGCACGGGAGTCTGTCGCTGCCGCAGCGGCCGGCGCACCTCGAGATGGCCGAATGGCAAGGTCGCGCGTATTTCACCAATCCCCCGACACCCGCCTTGTTGCTGGTGCCGATCGTCTGGATCGCCGAGCGCGAGCCCCTG
>JBGPOW010000043.1:0-24600 GCA_041488235.1 Binatia bacterium | reverse complement strand
GCATCGACGACGCGGGCGCCGCTCTCGGCCGCGCGAAGGTGATCACCGCGCTCGATCGCATCGAGGCGGAGCTGCAGCCGTCGGGCTATCTCGTCGGCGAGCAGTTCAGCGTCGCGGATCTGACGGCGGCGGCCCTGCTCTCGCCGCTCATCAGTCCACCGGAGTATCCCTACCCGCTGCCCGGACCGTGGCCCGAGCCGGCGGCGAGCTTTCAGGCGTCGCTCGCGCGCCATCGCGCATTCGCCTGGGCAACCGAGATGTACCGTCGCCATCGCGGCACTTCGGCGGAGATCACGAGCTGAGCAGCGCCGCGTGTGCGCTGACGCGAGCGCACGCGCCGCTGCGATCTTGACTCATGACCGCGACGAGACGAAGGTCTCGTCGTGCAATGTGTCGCCTGTAACGCCGAGTTGCTCGAAGGGAAACGATTCTGCGTCGCATGCGGCGTCGAAGCGGCGGCGCGCTGCCCGCACTGCGGCGCGGCGGTGCAGGCGACGTTCCATTTCTGTCCGGATTGCGGCGCGCGGCTCGAGCGCGGCGACACGACGGCAGCGGCGCCGGCGCCGCACATGCCGGAGGAGTTGGCGCAGAAGCTGCGCGCCGCCTCGCCGCCGGCGCTCGAAGAGCGAAAGCTCGTCACCGTGCTCTTCTGCGACCTCGTCGGCTCGACCGCGATCGCCGAGCGCATGGATCCCGAGGAGTACCGCGATCTCCTCGAGCAATACATGGCGTTGGCCTTCCGCGAGATCTACGCCGTCGAGGGCATCGTCAACACGCTCGCCGGCGACGGCCTGATGGCGCTCTTCGGCGCGCCGATCGCGCACGAGGACGCTCCGCATCGCGCGGTGCGCGCCGCCCTCGCCATCCGCGACGCCCTCGCCGTCTTCAACGCCACGCCGGCCGCGCGCGGCCTCGAGCTACAGGTGCGGATCGGCATCCACACCGGCCCGGTGATCGTCGGCACCGTCGGGAACGACCTCAAGATGGATTACACGGCGATCGGCGACACGACGAACCTCGCCGCACGCCTGCAGGCGGCGGCGCGTCCGGGCGCGATCCTCGTGAGCCATGCGACGCAGCGCCTCGTCCGCGATGCGTTCGTCGCCGAGGTCGCCGGGCCGTTCGAGGTGAAAGGCAAGCGCGAGCCGGTCGTCGCGTACGAGATCCGCGGTGCCACCACAGCGACGTCGCCGATGGCGCTCGCGGAGGCGCGCGGCATGACGCCGTTCGTCGGTCGCACGGCGGAGCTCAGTCAGCTGACGAGCTCGTTCGAGCGCGCGCGCGAATCGCTGGCGCAGGTCGTGGCGGTCGTCGGCGACGCCGGCAGCGGCAAGTCGCGCCTCATCTACGAGTTCAAGCAACGGGTCGCGAACGAGCCGATCGCGTACTTCGAGGCGCGCTGCTCCGCGCTCAGTCAGAACATCCCCTACGCGCCGATGATCGAGATGCTGCGCCAGCACTTCGGCATCGTGAGCGGCGAGCCGCCGCGCAGCACGTGTGGCAAGGTCCTTGCCGCGCTCGGCGAGCTCGACGATCCGCCCGAGACGCTGCACCCGCACCTCTGCCGCCTGCTCGCGATCCACGACGACGGGCCGGCGAACGTACCGCCCGAGGAGCAGCGGCAAATGTCCTTCGAGGCCGTCGCCACGCTCGTGTCGCTCACGAGCCAGCGGCGTCCCGCGGTCATGATCCTCGAGGACCTGCATTGGATGGACGACGCGTCCCGACAGATGATCGCGCTGGCAGTGGCCAAGATGCACAGCGCACGCGTGATGCTGATCGTGAGCCACCGACCCGAGTACCAACCGGCGTGGCGGTCGTCGGCGGCGTTGACGCATCTCAACCTGCGTCCGCTCCCCGACGACGACGTCAGCGCGATCGTGCGCAGCGTCGCCGGCGGCCGGCTGCCGACCGCGCTCGAGGAGCGCATCCGCGCCACCGCCGAGGGCAACCCGTTCTTCGCCGAGGAGATCACCCGCACGCTCGTCGAGGACGGATTCCTCCTGCGCGGCGACGACCACATCCGACTCACCCGTCCGGTCGACGACATCGGCATTCCCGACACCGTTCAGGAGCTGATCGGCGCGCGGCTCGACCGCCTCGGGCCGGAGGCGAAGCGCGTCGCTCAGGTCGCGGCGGTCCTCGGGCGGCAGTTTCGGCGCGCGCAGCTCACCGAGATCCTCGCGGGCGAGCCCGTCGACGTCGCGCGCGAGCTGGAGCGCCTCGAGCGGCGCGGCATCGTCCACCGCAAGAACGTCCTCGCGCCCGACGAGTACCGCTTCGGCGAGAGCCTCGTCCAGGAGGTCGCGTACGAGGCGCTGCTCTTGAAGGAGCGCCGCCAGCTCCACGAGCGGATCGGAACGCTGCTCGAGCGCGAGGGAGCCGGCCGCGACCCGGCACGCCTCGCGCTGCTCGCGCATCATTTCGCGCGCGGCGACGATCGCCGGAAGGCGATCACCGCGCTGCTGCACGCGGCGCATGCCGCCGAGGCGCTGCCGTCGTACAGCGACGCGATCGCGTTCTATCGCCAGGCGTGGGAGCTCACGGAGACCGCGATCACGGAGAGCGGCGATGCCGACGCCGAGCTGAAGCGCGCGCTCGTCGACGGGACACTCGGCGTCCTCCGCATCAGCGTCCTCTACGGCCCGACGCATCACGACGAGGCGGAACGTGCCGCCGAGCGCGGCCGCCCGATCGCCGAAGAGCTGGGGAACATCGACACCCTCGCCAGCTTCCACACGTTCCACGGCCTCGCGCTCATGGGTCGAGAACGCGAGCACTTCGCGCGCGGCCTCGCGCTCGTCGAGGAGGGGTTGGTGATCGCCCAGCGCGCGCACCTCGATCTCGCCGCGACCAGCATCTCGCGCGGCCTCGCATGGAGCTATCTCCTCGACGGGCAGTTCGAGCTCGCGCGCCGTACGATCGACTGGGTCGTGCAGGACCTCGAGGTGCGCGGACAACGCGATCTCCGCAGCGACATCTACTTCGGCGCGTGTTGGGTGCGCGAGGGGGTGCTCTCCGGCTGTGACGATCTCCCCGCCGCCGAGGAGAGCGCGCGCGCGACGTGGGAGATGGCGCGCAGCGCCGGCAACCGCACTGCGCAAGCCGGCTCCGCCTCCACGTTGGCACAAGCGTGCTTCGAACACACGGAATACACCGAGGCGGTCCGCTGGGCCGACCGCAGCCTCGAGATCTCGCAATCGATCGGCAGCCTCGCCGGCATCCGGATCGGCGCCGCCGTCGCGCTTGCCGCGCGTCTCGAGCTCGGCGAGCCCGTCGACGCCGCCGCGTACGTCGACGCGATCGAGGAAGGCCTCGCCCAAGGCGGCAGCCTGCCGCTCAACAGCCGCCTCGTCATCGAGGTGCTCCTCGCCGTCGGCGAAGTGACGCGCGCGAAACGTATCGCCGAGATCGCCAACAGCCGCGGCGGCGGCCGCTTCCGCGAGGCCGCGATCACGTCGTCGCTCGGCGACATCATGTTTCGCCTCGGGGCCGCGCACTGGGTCGAGGCGGAGCGCTGGTTCACGCACGCGCTCGGCCTTGCGCAAGTGATCGGCGCGCGCTCGATCGAGGTTGCCGCCCTTCTCGGTCTCGCCGAGCTCGCGATCGCCCGCGGCGACCGCGAGACGGCACGCCGGCAGCTGGCGCTCGCGCTCGGCCACTGCCGCGAGCTCGGGCTGCGCCGCTCGCAGCGCCGCGCCGAGCGACTCGCGGCTGAGGTCGCCGAAGAGGCCAAACAGCTCGCCTGAGCTGCGGCATGGCCGCGTCTCGCGAGCGACGCAGGTGCGCCCGACCGCCTTTCTCCGCTCGCGGCACGCCTCCCGGCAGTGTTCCCCGGTACGCCGATGCGCTATGGCGTGCGGCGATGCATCGACGATCGGATCAAGCTCCGGCGCTGCCCGACGGCCCGCTCCGCCGTGCCGTCGAATGCGCGGCGGCATTTCTCACCTCGGTCGCCGAGCGTCCGGTCGCGCCCGACGTCGATCTCACGTCGCTACGGCGCTCCCTCGGAGGTCCGATGCCGGCAGTGGGGGAGAACGCCGCCGACGTCGTCGTACGGCTCGCCGATGCCGTCGCACCGGGCCTCGTCGCCACGGCAGGGCCGCGATACTTCGGGTTCGTCATCGGCGGCAGCCATCCCGCCGCGCTCGCCGCCGACTGGCTGACGAGCGCGTGGGACCAGAACGCGTGCCTGTACGCGATGTCGCCCGCGGCAGCGGTCGTCGAGGAGATCGTCGCCGCCTGGCTCGTCGAGCTCTTCGGTCTTCCCACCGAGACCAGCGTCGGTTTCACAACGGGCGCGACGATGGCGAGCTTCACGGCGCTCGCCGCCGCGCGCCATGCGGTGCTCGGCGCCGTCGGCTGGGACGTCGAGGAGCGCGGGCTCGCCGGCGCACCGGCGGTGACGGTGGTCGTCGGCGACGAGGTGCACGTCACAATTCTCGCGGCGCTGCAGATGCTCGGACTCGGACGCGGTACCGTGCGGCGCGTCGCCGCCGACGAGCAAGGCCGCCTCCGTCCCGATGCGCTCGAGGCGGCGCTCGCGTCCATCAGCGGTCCGATGATCGTGTGCGCACAAGCGGGAAACGTGAACACCGGCGCCTTCGATCCCCTGCCGTCAATCGCGCGCCTGGTGCATACACGCGACGGCTGGCTGCACGTCGACGGCGCGTTCGGGATGTGGGCTGCCGCGGCGCCGTTGCTTCGGTCGCTCACCGACGGACTGGCGATGGCGGACTCGTGGACGACCGACGCGCACAAGTACTTGAACGTCCCATACGACTCCGGCCTCGTGTTCGTTCGCGACGCGAACGCGCATCGCGCCGCCATGACGCTCGGTGCATCGTACTATGTCGAGACGGCAGGCGATCGACGAGACCCGTACAACTGGGTACCGGAGTCGTCGCGACGCGCGCGCGGATTCGCGATCTACGCGATGTTGCGCGCGCTCGGTCGCGATGGTCTCGCCGATCTCGTCGAGCGTTGTAGCCGGTTGGCGCAACGGATGGCCGACGCACTCGCGGCGGCGCCGCAGCACGCCCGCGTCCTGAACGAGGTCGTGCTCAACCAGGTGCTCGTCGCCTTCACTCCGCTCCCCGGCCGCGACGCCGACGTCTACACGCGCGCGGTCATCGCGCGGGTGCAGGCAGACGGCACGTGCTGGGTCGGCGGCAGCACGTGGCGAGGCCGCGCGGTGATGCGGATCTCCATCTCGAACTGGTCGACGACCACCGCCGACGTCGACCGCTCTGCCGCCGCGATCTTACGCTGCGCGGAGGACGAGTCCGCGACGCGCTGAGCGCTGATCGTCAGTCGTTATCGGTGGCGCGGTCGATCTTGCGGCCGAGCTTCTCGACCGGGCCTTTCGGCGGGTCGACCGTGTCGCGCACGTGCTGCGCCGCCTTGTCGATCTTTTCCCCCGCGCGCTCCGCGGGACCCTTGCGCTCGCAGGCGAGCGTCGTCGCGGCGAGGGCGATCGCGGCGACGACGAGCCGTCCGCGCCGGAACGTCGTGCGCTCCATGCCTACGGTACGGTCGTCGGCCCGCGGCCGGTGAAGACCGCGATCACGAGGAAGATCACGGCGACGACAACGAACACGTAGCCGATCTCGGCGGAAAGTCCCGCGACGCCGCGAAAGCCGAGCACCGCGGCGACGACTGCGACGATGAAGAAGATCAACGCCCAATGCAGCATCACTCCTCCTTGCCGGTTTGCATCAACATCCCTCTTCTCACGCTGGCGGCGTCGTCGCAGGTAGTCAACGCCGCGCCGTGCCATGCGTGGACCGCCGCCAGTGGGGACCGTCGTCACGTTGACGCGTGCCATGGGTGCCGCTACAGCCGCGGCGGTGCAGGAGACCGAGCGATCGTTCGCCCGTCCGGCAGGTCCCGAGTGGCGTGCCGAGCCATTTCGTCTCTTCTTTCCCCTCGCCGTTCTCCTCGGGTGGGTCGGCGTCGGGCACTGGCTCACCTACGGGCTCGGGCTCACGGCGACGTACTCGTGCCTCTTCCACGGCCTCGTCCAGATGCAGGCCTTCATGATGGCGTTTGCCGCCGGCTTCCTGCTCACCGCGATCCCGCGCCGCACCGGCACCGCCGCGCCCTCGTCCGTCGAGCTCACGATCGCTGCCGCCGCGCCCGTGATCACCGTCGCCGCCGGCGCCGCGGAGCGCTGGGTCGTCGCCGAGCTCGCCTACGTCGTCCTCTTTGGCGTGCTGCTCGTGTTCGCGATCCGCCGATTTCTTACCGCCCGCGCGCGGCGGCCGCCGGCGGCCTTCGTCTTGATCCCGCTCGGCGTGGCGCACGGGCTTGCGGGCGCGGCGCTCTTGATCGCGACCGCGCTCGGCGCACCGCCCTGGACGACGGCGCTCGGGCGCCTCTGCGTCGAGCAAGGCGTGTTTCTCTGCTTCGTCGTCGGCGTCGGCAGCCTCATCCTCCCGCTCATGGCCGGCGCACCGCCGCCGCCCGACCTCGACGCGTCGCCGCGCGCGCGCCGCGCGGCCGCGGCGTACGCGAGCGCCGGACTCGCCATCGCCGCGACGTTGGTCCTCGAGGCATGCGGCTGGAGCCGCGCGGCGCCGATCGCGCGCGCGCTCGTGGTCGGCGTCGGGATCGCGTGCGGCGGCGGCGCGTGGCGTCCGCCGGGCAAGCGGGGACTGCATCGCCGGCTCGTGTGGCTCGCCGTCTGGCTGATGCCGCTCGGGCTCGTCGCCGCCGGCCTCGTCCCCGACTTCCGCGTGGCGGCGCTGCACGTGCTCTTCATCGGCGGCTTCGGCCTGCTCGCATTCGGTGTCGCAACGCACGTCGCGCTCGGGCACCTCGGCCTCGAGTCGCTCGCGCTCGGACGGCCGCGACCGATCGCCGTCCTCGGCGTGACGTTCGTCCTCGCGATGCTGGCGCGCGTCGCCGCCGATTTCAGCGACACGTACTTCGATCACCTCGCGTGGGCCGCCGCGATGTGGCTCGTCGGCTCGACGGTGTGGCTCGCCTTCCTCGGCCCGCGGCTCCTTGGACGCGCACGCGCGCCGTCGCCGCGCGCCTCGTGAGCGGCGATCGCGCGATCGGACGACGCGAAGCGGACGATCAGTGGCGCGGCTGCGCGCGATGTGCGGCGCCGCGCGCGCCGAGCGCGCGCGCGACGCCGGCGGCCACCACGTCGGTGACGTCGATCGCGTTCGACGGATGCGCGATCGTGTTGCACGTGACGATGCGCGCCACCCCGGCGCCGCGCAGCTCGTCGTAGGCGCCGTCGGCGAAGACGGCGTGCACGCCGATGCAGATGGGCGGTGCGAGACGCGCCCGCCGCAGCTGCCGGACGGTAGCGATCATCGTGCCCGCGGTCGAGATGATGTCGTCGACGAGCACGGGCGTATGGTCGCGCCAGCGGCGCAGGTCCGGCACGGAGATGGCGACCTTGCGGTCGCCGCGGCGCACCTTCTCGAGGACGACGCACGGCAGACGACACGCCGCAGCGACGGCCTCCGCCCATTGCGCGCTTTCCGCGTCGGGGCCGATCACCACCGGCCGGCGCACGTGACACGTGATCCACGCGGCGATCCGTGGCGCCGCACTCAGGGTGAGCGCGGGAATCGCATACACGGCGTCGAGGGAGTGATGCCGATGGAGATGCGGATCGACGGTGACGAGCCAATCGAACGCGGCGGAGAGGAGCCGTCCGAAATAGCGCGACGTGACTCCCTCGCCGGCCGCGAAGCGCGCGTCTTGTCGCATGTACCCCAAGTACGGTGCGACGAGGCCGACGCGGCGAGCGCCGAGATCGCGCGCCGTCGCGGCGACGAGCAGCGCCGGGAGTGCCCGCTCGTCGGGACGTTCGAGGGAGCAGACGACGACGACCTCGCGGCCGCGGACCGGCGTCCGCACGCGTACGTACGTCTCGCCGTCGGGGAAGCGCCGCAGGGTCATGGCACCGATCGTCGCACCGATCAGACCACCGGCGGGACGCTCCCCGCGCGTTCCGCCCATGCGCGGCGTCGTCCGCAGACGACGCCCGAGGGCGGCGGCGAGTCGCGCGTTTCCGGGTAACGCCAGGACGACCGGGCGCCGCATCGCCGGCGCGCTCACGAGTCGGCGACTTCGACGATCGCGGGGTGCGCCGCCGCGAAACCGAGCGCGTACTCGAGCTCGCCCGGCGCCCCGGCGTGCACCGTGAAGAGCGGCTCGCCGTGAACGACGCGCGCGCCGATGCGGACGTGCAGCTCGAGTCCCGCCGCGCGCTCGACGGGCGCACCGGCGAGCTTGGCGACGCGGGCGAGCAACCGGTTGTCGATCGCGCGCACCCGGCCGGACGCGGTGGCAGCGACCGGCCGCGCGTGGGCAGCGAGAGGCGGCTCGCGGAGACCACCCTGCGCCTCGCAGATCGCGACGAACTTCCGCCACGCGCGACCGTCGGCGAGGACGTCGGCGGCCAGCGCTCTGCCCGCTCCCGCCGGCGCGCACCCGCCGAGCTCGAGCACGCGGCCGGCGAGGAGCAGCGCGTGCTCGCGAAGGTCCGTCGGCGCGTCCGCATCGCCGTGGAAGACGGTGAGGACGTCCCGCGCCTCGAGCGCCGGGCCGATGCCGCGCCCGATCGGCTGCAGGCCGTCGCTCAGTACGACGTCGATCGTCAGCCCGACCGCCTCGCCGACAGCGCAAAGATCGGCCGCGAGCGCCGCCGCCTTCTCCGCCGTCCGCACCTTCGCCGAGGGACCCACGGGAACGTCGATCACGACGTGCGTCGATCCCGCAGCGACCTTCTTCGAAAGCACCGAGGCGACGAGCTGCCCCTCGGCATCGACATCGAGGGGCCGCTCGACGCGGATGATCACGTCGTCTGCGGGGCTGAGACGTAGCCCGCCGCCCCAGACGATGCAGCCGCCCTCGCGCTCGACCACGCGCCGGAGCGCCGCGGCGTCGAGCGCGACGGGGGCGAGCGTCTCCATCGTGTCGGCGGTACCGGCCGCCGACGTGATCGCGCGCGACGACGTCTTCGGCATCGTGAGACCGCAGGCGGCGACGATCGGCACGATGAGCAGCGTCGTCCGGTTCCCCGGCAGGCCGCCGATCGAGTGCTTGTCGACGACCGGCGTCGCGTCCCACCCGAGGCGCTCGCCGACGTCCACCATCGCCCGCGTCAGCGACAGCATCTCGCCGCGGTCGAGGCGACCCGCCGCGCAGGCCGTGATGAATGCCGCGAGCTCGATGTCGGAGTAACGCCCGGCGGCGACGTCACGGACGATCGCGCGCATCGCCGCGTCGTCGACGCGCCGCCCGTACACCTTGCCGCGTACCGACGCGAGCGACTCGAGCGGCCGCGGGTGCGCGACCGACACCACGTCGTGCTCGGCGACACCGAGCCGCGCCCAGGCCGCCTCCGAGAGACCCGCTTCACCCGCCTTGAGCAGATCGGAGGTGACGACGTTCAGGGTGGCCGTGACCGCGCGGTCGCCGTGCCGCACCTCGACCCGCGCCTCGGTCTCGAATCCTTCCGAGCGACAGATCTCGCAGTCGGCGCGCATGTAGATGATGGCCTCCTGATGCGTGTCGATGCCGAGACGGCGAACCTGGATCGTCGGCGGGGGCATGGTGGACGGAGATTCCTACTGAATCTCGCGCGTGAATGCGACGGCAGTTCCGTACACGCATTCACGGACGAGCGCCCGCGTCAGACACCGAAGGGATACGTCTCCGGCACGCCGGCCGTCTCGGCGGTCGCGAGCGGCGTCACCGCGCTCGTCTCGTCGAACCAGACGTACTCGTCGAACTGCACGGGGAGGACGGCCTGGAAGTAGTGGCTCTGCAGCTCGGTCTCGGGGCGATACACGACGCCGATCGCGCGCTCCAGGCGCGGCGCCATCAGCTCGTCGCGGACCGCGGTGCGCGCCCCGCGACGGAGCGGCAGCAGGAACGCCGGCCGTGCGGAGTCGTGACAGAGGCGCTCGTAGCTCTCCGCGTGCGCGGGGCGCACGCGCTTCACCTCCATCGGCCCGTCCCAGTCGGTTGCCGCCGCGACCGTACCGTGATCGGTGCCGATGCCGACGAGATACGCGCGGTCGCCGTACTCGGCGCGGCAGAGCTGGCCGACGTTGAGCTCGCCGCGCGCGCCCATCTCCGTCGCCGACGCATCGCCGACGTGCGAGTTGTGCTCCCACACCACGGCGCGCGACTCCGGACCGAGGAAGGCGAGCACGGTCTGCAAGGTCTCGAACATGTGCTGATCGCGCACGTTCCATGACTCGCGCGCGCCGTAATACATGATGCGGTAGTAGCGCTCGGCGTCGGCGACGAGGCGGGCGTTTTGCAACGCATCGAGATACTGCTCGCCGCCGCTCAGCTGGTAGGCGAGGCGCTTCTCGAGCATGTCGCGCAGCATCGCCACCGCCGGCTTCTCGCAGCCGCGGAAGCCGCCACTCACGACCGCGTACCCGTAGGTCGCGGGGTCGTTCTGCCACGGCGTGAGACAGCCGTAGCGGCGGCGCGCGACCGCCGCGGCCTCGGCGTCGACGCCGTCGAGGTAGCGCAGCACGGCGTCGACCGACGTGTAGAGGCTATAGAGGTCGAGACCGTAGAAGCCGACGCGACGCTCGCAAGCTTCGATCGCGCCGTTGTACGCGTGCAGCCAGTGCGTGAACTCCGCGACCTCGCGGTTGCGCCACATCCAGGTCGGGAAGCGCGTGAAGGCCTTCCACGGCGCCGGCGGCTGGGGGAGATGCCGGACGTAGTGGTCGACACGGGCCGCGTCCGGCCAATCCGCCTCGACGGCGACGATCGTGAACCCGCGGCGCAAGATCAGTTCGCGCGTGATGCGGGCGCGCATGCGGTAGAACTCGGACGTGCCGTGCGTCGCCTCCCCGAGAAGGACGACGCGCGCGTCGCCGATGCGCTCGAGGAGCGGCGCGACGTCGACCTGCTCGATGTCTTCGATCGGCTCGCCCGCGTCGCCGAGGAGGCGTGCGATCGTCTCCGGTCGTGTCTCGGAGCGCGGCGCCCGCAGCACCGTCGGCGCCTCGGCGTCGCTCCACCCTTCCTCGCCGACGAGCGGCACGAAGCGGCACTCACCGAGCGTCTCGCGCTCGTACGTGTCCTCGCCGGTACGCCGTACGCGCACCATGGTCTGGAGGCGCGCCGTCGCACCGACGGGCATCACGAGCCTACCGCCGATCGCCAGCTGCTCGCGCAGGGTCGCCGGCACGTCAGGACCGCCGGCGGCGACGACGATGGCGTCGTACGGCGCGTGCTCCGCCCATCCGAGCGTCCCATCGCCGTGGTGGACGTGCACGTTGCGGTAGCCGAGCCCCTCGACGCGCCGGCGCGCGAGCGCCGCGAGCGCCTCGTGGCGCTCGACCGTATAGACCTCGGATGCGAGCTGCGCGAGCACCGCGGCGGCGTAGCCCGAGCCGGTACCGATCTCGAGCACGCGCTCCCCCCCGCGGAGCTCGAGCGCCGCCGCCATCAGCGCGACGATGTACGGCTGGGAGATCGTCTGTCCCGCGTCGATCGGAAGCGGCGCGTCCTCGTAGGCGAACTCCGCGAGCTCGTCGGCAACGAACCGCTCGCGCGGAACCGTCGCGAACGCGGCAAGGACCCGGGAATCGCGGACGCCGCGCGCGGCAATCTGCGTCCGAATCATGTCATTGCGGCGAGCGCGAAAGTCCTGCATACAGGTACGGTAGCAGCAACCACCGTGCCGCGCCCCCCGCGGCCGCAGGCGCTCTCAGGGCGCCGTGCTCGGTCGCGGGTCGTGACGTGCGCCTCCGCCGCGACGTCACGTTTTGGAAGTGCCGCGTACCGGTGTTTGCAATTCTTGGAAGACGTGGGGTGATAGAAATGCCCGTCGTGCCAGAGGAGCACCCGCCGACGAGCCCCGACGCGCCGCCAGAAGCGCGCAGGGGACGCCGCCGGCGCGGCCGCCGCCGCGGCCGTCGTCATCTGATTCCCGGCGCCGCACCGGCGACCGGTCGCATCGTTGCCGCCGCGCGCCGTCTCGGCATCGCGAGGTTGCGCCCCGAGCAGGAGCGCATCATCGCCGACGCGCTCGGCGGCCGCGACGTGCTCGGCGTCCTGCCGACGGGCTTCGGCAAGTCGGCCTGCTACCAAGTCCCGTCGATGGTGCTGGCGAAGCCGACCATCCTCGTGTCGCCGCTCCTCGCCTTGCTCCAAGACCAGCAGGCGAAGCTCGTCGCGCGCGGCATCGCGACCGTCCGGTTGGATGGCACCGTTCGCGGTCCGGCGCGGCGCGAGGCGCTCGCCCGCATCGCCGCCGGCGGTCCGGTCCTCGTCATGACGACGCCCGAGACGCTTGGCTCGCCCGAGCTCGCGCAAGCGCTCGCAGGCAGCGGGCTCGCGCTCGCCGCCGTCGACGAGGCGCACTGCGTCTCCGAATGGGGCCACGACTTCCGCCCGGCTTACTTGCGCATCGGCGAGCAGCTGAAGAAGCTCGGCAGCCCACCGACCCTTGCGCTCACGGCAACCGCGACGACGAAAGTGCGCGAGGACATCAGCCGTTTCCTCGCGCTGCGCGAGCCCGACGTCGTCGCCAGCTCGCCGCATCGCTCGAACCTCGCGTTCCAGGTGCTCGCCGCGACCGGCGATCAGCGCTCGCGCGCGCTCGCGCGCTTCGCGTACCGCTTGCAGCGTCCCGGCATCATCTACTGCGCGACGACGCGCGAGGTCGACACCGTCTACGCCGGGCTCTGCGCCCTCGGTGTCCCGGCGCACCACTACCACGGGAAGATGACGGGCAGCGAGCGCACCGCGGAGCAGGAGCTCTACATGAAGGCAGGGCGCCGCACCGTGATGGTCGCGACGAGCGCGTTCGGCCTCGGCATCGACAAGCCCGACATTCGGTACATCATCCATCAGCAAGCGCCGTCGTCGCTCGAGCAGTACGTACAGGAAGCTGGCCGCGCCGGGCGCGACGGCCGGCGCGCCGACTGCATCCTCCTCTACGACGCGGAGGACCGCGCCATCCACGAGGCGTTGCTCTCGAAGAGCCGCGTCCGGCCTGATCAGCTGTACAAGGTCGGGGCCGCGCTCGCCGCATGGGCGGGCGAGGAGCGCGCGCCGTCCGTCGCCGCGCTGGCGCTCTCCGCCTCGCTCGGGCCGCGCGCGACGCAAGCCTTGCTCGCGATCCTCGAGGAGGTCGGTCTCATCCGTTTGGAGGACGGCGACGTCGAGGTTCTCGTGCCGAGCGACAAGATCGAGGAGGAGGCGCGAAGCCTGGCCGGCCGCTTCGCGACGCAGCGGACGCAGGATTCGCGGCGCCTCGACACCGTTGCCGAATACGCCGGCAGCAACGAATGCCGCGCCGTCTTCCTCCGCAGATACTTCGGCGAGGACGGCGGATCGCCGTGTCGCATCTGCGACGTCTGCCGCGGCGTCACCGCGCGCGCGCCGCAGATCATCCAACCGCTGCAGCGTCGGAAACGCATGCGCCTGCCCCGCGGCCTGGCGCGCGCCGCCGCGCTGCGCGCCCGCCAGCTGCGCCGCCGGAGCGCTCCCGGCACGCAGACCAGCCGACCGCCGGTCCCGGCCGCGAGCACGGCATCGAGCGCCGCGCCAGTGGACTTGCCGCCATCGCCGTTGTCCGGCGCACCCGCGCCGGTCGCCGCGCTATCGGATTCGACGGCGTTGGACGCGGGCGCGCCAGCAACGGCCGCCGCACAGGTGGCGACGAACAGCGCCTCGCCCGACGGCCCGCGGCGCGGCCGTCGCCGCCGTCGTCGTCGTCGCCGTCGCGGGGGCGGCGCCGCGGCCGCGCCGCCAGCGCCTCCCCAACAGCACGAGTGAGCGCGGTGATCCGGCCGACCGCCGGAAGGCGTCAGGGTTCGCCGAACAGGCTGTCGGCGAGCCCGGTGTCGTACTCCACCTCGCTCAGGGTGATCGTCGTCGACGTCCGCTGCGGAATCGTCTCCATCTTGATCTCGGTCGCCGTCGGATAGCGACCGACCTTCTTCACCCCGCCGAGCGTGCGTACCTTCCAGAGCACGCCGCTGCGGTCATAGTACTCGGTGCGACGTGGCAGGTAATCCTTCCTGTCGATGCAGCGGTCGATCCGGCCGTACCACCAGCCGCTGCTCGGGATCGACTCGACGTGGTAGCAGCTCGGGTCTTTCGATTCGTCCAAACGGTGTTGCTGGTACTCGAGCTGCTGCAGACCGAGGTCCTCGTAATTGAAATCGGTGCCGAGAAAGCTCTCGCCGCGCGTGTCCGCGTCGATCTGTCGCACCCGGCGCAACGACGGCAGGTAGATTCGCGTCTTCGTCGTCCCGTCGCTCGCCCGCACGACAGAGACCTCGGTGCCGCGGAGGTCGATCGGATCGTCGAAGACCAGCCGGAATCGTGGCGCCGCGCCGCTCCGGCGGTACAGATGCCCGGTCCACTTCACGATCTCGCCACGCTCGTTCGTGATCGTGAACACGGCTGCCGCACGCATGTCCTTCCCGGGCTCCGTCGCGTTCCGCATGCGCGTGAGCACGTCGTTCACGTCGACACCCCGCGCGGGTTGCGCCGCGAGCATGACGAGAATGCCCGCCGCGAGCACGCCGATCCACTGCCGATTGTGCGTCCGCATCATGTGTTCCCTCCTTTCGCCGCCCGGATTCTCGTGCGAAGCACCGACGTGCGCAAGCGCGCCGGTGCGATCACGTGAGGCCGGGGCGGATCCAGTGGACGCCGATCGCGGCGAGCAGCACGCTCACGATCTTCGAGAAAGCGCGCGAGCATCGCGCCTCCGGTCGCTCAGCCCGGAATCGAGTGCGCCTCGGCGATCCACGCCGCGACCGACGCGTCGGCGGGCATGCGCCAGTCGCCGCGCGGCGAGAGCGACCCGCCGGAGCCGACCTTCGGCGAGTCCGGCACGCAGTCGCGCTTGAACTGATTCGCGAAGAATCGCTCGAGGAAGAGCACGAGGCGCTCGCGGATCGCCGCCAGCGAATAGCGATCGCCGAACGCGTGTACCGCGAGACGCGCGATCCGCCGCGGGCCGAAGCCGAAGCGCAGAAAATAGTAGAGAAAGAAGTCGTGCAGCTCGTAGGGTCCGAGGGTTTCCTCGGTTGCCGGCGAGACGCCGTCGGCGCCGGGCGGCAGAAGCTCGGGGCTGATCGGCGTCGCCAGCACGTCCTGCAACGTCGCCGCCGCAGCGGGCTCGTCGGCGAACACGTGGCGCGCCGCCCAGTCGATCAGCGCCGAGACGAGGGTCTTCGGCACCCCGGCGTTCACCGCGTAGTGCGACATGTGATCGCCGCCGTACGTCGACCAGCCGAGCGCCAGCTCCGAGAGGTCACCGGTGCCGAGGTCGATTGCATGCGTCTCGGACGCGAACGAAAAGAGCAAGAACTTGCGGCTCCACGCCTGGACGTTCTCGAACGTGAGATCGTGGCGCGCCGGATCGTGGCCGATCGCAGCGAAAACGCCGCTCGCCAGCGCACGCACGTCGGCCTCGCGGAAGCGCGCGCCGAGCGCGCGCACGAGGGCGCACGCGTTGCCGTACGTCCGTGTCGACGTGCCGAAGCCCGGCATGGTGACGCCGAGGAGATGCGTCCGCGGCAACCCGAGGAGATCGAGGGCGCGCGCCGCCACCAGCAACGCGAGCGTCGAATCCTGCCCACCGGAGACGCCGAGCACGACCCGACGCCCGGTCTCGGGCAGCGCCACGAGGCGGCGCGCCAGCGACGTCGTCATGATGTGGAACACCTCGGCGCAGCGCTGATCGAGGCGCGCCGGATCGGCGGGGACGAACGGGTGCGCCTCAACGCGGCGCTCGAGGCGGTGGAACACCTCCGCGGCGCGCCGTTCCGCCTGCCCCTCGACCGCGACGACGCGAAACGCCATGCCGTGGCGCGCAGCGTTCTGCCCGAACGAGGTCTGGCGCATGCGATCCTCGAGGAGCGCGCGCGGATCGACGTCGGCGACTGCGAGCGTGCCGACGAGACCGAAGCGCGCGGTCTCGGCGAGGATCTCGCCGCGCTCGGCGACGATCCCATGCCCGTCCCACGCGAGGTCGGACGTCGACTCGCCGAAGCCGGCGGCGCTGTACATCTGCACCGCCAGGTTCTTCGCCGACGAGCTGCGAACCAGCGCGTCGCGATAGTCGCTCTTCGCGACCGTGACGTTCGACGCCGAGAGGTTCGCCAGTACCGTCGCGCCGGCCAGCGCGGCGAGCGTCCCCGGCGGGATCGGTACCCAGAGGTCCTCGCAGACGTCGCAGTGCAGGACGAAGCCGCGGAGGTGCGCCGGCCGCACGAGCACGTCGGTGCCGAAGGGCACGCGCGCGCCGAGGAGATCGATCGTATCGCTGCGCGCATCGGACGCAGGACGGAACCAGCGCAGCTCGTAAAACTCCCGGTAATTCGGCGGATATGCCTTCGGCGCGACGGCGAGCGGCCGGCCGCCGTACAACGTCACGGCCGCATTGAAGAGAAGCCCGTCGACGACGAGCGGCATGCCGACCGAGAGGAGTAAGTTCCACCCGGCGGTGGCGCACGCGATCTTCTCGAGCGCCTGCAGCGCCGCATCGAGGAGCGTCTCTTGAAAGAAGAGATCGCCGCACGAGTACGCGCTGAGGCCGAGCTCCGGACAGAGCGCATACTGCACCCCCTCCGTGTGGGCGCGCGTCAGGATCCGCAGATGCGCGTCGGCGTTGAACGTCGGATCCGCGACCCGCACCTCGGGCACGCATACCGCGACCCGCACGAACCCGTGCGCCCGCACGTCGAGGAAGTCGTTCATCGCGCTCATCGTCTCGTCACGAGAGCGGGATCGCAACCCGGACGCGCACGTCCGGGGCCACCCGCAGTCCTCCGAGCATAGCGCTGTAGGGACGAATTCCGAAGTCCGGCTTATGGAGCGTCGTCTCGCCGACGTAGCGTCCGCCCTGCCGAGATGCATGGATCGCGACGTCCCGCACAGTGCCGTGGAGCTCCAGCCTGCCGGCGATCCGCAACCCGGCATGACTCGCGTCGGGCTCCGGCGGCGTCGAGGAATGGAAACGAATGGTCGGGTGGCGCGCCACCTCGAGGACGTCGCGGATCGTCGCCGCGATCGTCTCCAGGTCGTTGGCGCCGAGGAGTTCCGGCGCCTCTTCGTCGCCGCGCATCGCGCAGACGACCCGCAGCGACGCAGCGTCGAGCTCTGCGAAGACGGCGCCGGTCACGTCGTCGACGGCGAGACTGAAAGTCTCGACGCGGATCTTCAGATCGTGCGCGAACGCCGAGAGCAGGCCTTCCGCGCGCGTGAACACGAGACACTCCGCCGTCGACGCGTCGAAGCGCACGCGACTCACACGAGGGGAGTCACGCAGTTCGTCGTCGCACGGCGACCGTGCCGCATTGCGACGTCACCGCGCGTCGTCGCGGCGACCGTGCTGCGGCTCGACGTCACCGCGCGCGACGCCGCGTCGCGCCGCGTCCGCGCGCCGCGGCGGCGCGCCCGGTCTTCGTGCGCGCGCTGCCGCGGCGCCGGCGCAGCGCCGAGCGACTCGCCGACGGCCGCAGCGTCAAGACCGGCACCGGCGAGTGGCGCACGATCTTTTCCGCGACGCTGCCGATCACGAGGTGCGCGAGGCCGGTGCGGCCGAGCGTCGCCATCACGATCGAGTCGGCGGCGCGCGCCGCTTGCAAGATGCAGTGGTGCGGGTCGCCGATCACGACCCGACACGTGACGTTCGCGACCCGCTTCCCGACGACGCGCGCGACCTCGGCATCGAGACGTTTCCGCGCGTCGGCGCGGAGATCCGCCGGCGGCACCCAGACGGGCATCTCGCCGGCGCCGGCGAAGGTACTGACGGGATACACGGGGGCGATCGCATGCACGACCGTCAGCGTCCCGCGGTGCAGTGCCGCCAAATCGGCCGCGACCTCGAGGGCAGCAGTGGCGGCATCGGAGAAGTCGTGGGGCACGAGAATCCGTCGAAAGACCTGCATCATCGTCCCTCCTCTTGCGATGTGGTCACGTGCGCAGGCGCGGCGCGCAGGTGGCGCGCGAAGAACGCCAACATGCGCCGCCACGAGTCTTCGGCGGCGGCGGCGTTGTACTCGACGTGGAGCAACGGGCGCGCGAGCCAGGCGAAAAACGGATGGCCGGCGTCGTTCATGTAGGAGTGTCCCGCGTCGTCGTACATGCGGACGTCGTGCTCCTTGCCAAGCTCATCGAGCGTGGCGATCAACGCCCGGCCTTTCGCCGCGAACATGCGGTCGAGGCCGCCGTAGCCGCCCGTCAGCGGGCACACACGCGCCAGCTCCTCGCGCGGGCGTGTGTCGCCGTAGAAGACGCCGGCGGCGTCGACGCGCGCACGCGTTCCGAGGAGCAGCGCGAACCCGCCGCCCATGCAGAACCCGACGGCACCGATCCGCGCGACGTCGGGCCGCGCTGCGAGGGCGTCGAGCAGCGCCTCCAAGTCGTCGACCTGCGGCCCGCCGCCCGCGCGCAGCGCCTGCATCGCGCGCAGCACGCACGCGACGTGCATGCCGCCCGACATGAGGTCCGGAACCGCAGCGAGATAGCCCGCGTCGGCGAAGCGACGCGCGATGCGGCGGATGTCGTCGTTGACGCCGAAGATCTCGTGGATGACGACGACACCGGGCCACGGCGGCGGACCTGCGGCGGCGGACGGACGAAAGATCTCGACCGGCACCGCACGACCGTCGCGAGCGATCGTCGTCGTCTCGTCGGCGCGCGTGGTCATCGTGCTCACGGGCGCGCGTCGCTCGTCGGCGACGCCGCGCTCACCTCCGCGATCCACGTCTCCAATGCTGCGCGATCGCGGTCGTCGAGGCGCGCCTCGGGATGCATCGCGCGATAGTACCATGGCGGCATCTCGCCCTCGCGCACCTCCTTCACGCTCTTCGTGAGCTTCTTGCGACGCGCACCGGCCTCGTATTTGTCCCAGGTCGAGAAGTTCAGCTCGTCGCGTCCGTCGCGCACGTCGTGCGCGAGGAGCCACGACGTCGGTGCGACGCCCGCGTACCACGGCCAGCGGGTCTCGTGGGAGTGACAGTCGTAGCACGCGCGCCGCAGGAGCGCCGCGACCGCCGGCGGCGCGCCGACGTCGCTCGTCACGGGCGGATTGGTCTTCGCCGGCCGCACGAGCTGCGCCGCGAGGACGGCGACGCCGAGCACCACGACGACGCGCGACGCGCGACTCACGACGTGCTGCGGAGGTACGCGAGGACGTCGCGCAGCTGCGCCTCGCCGAGGATGTCGCGGAAGTGCGGCATCAAGCCGCGCTCGCGGCGGAACATGTGCAGCACCTGGGCGCGGCGCGCCGCCGGGTCGAGGCGGACGAGCGCCGCCGAATCGATCGGCGGCGCGGCGAGCGCCGGCGACGCGACGTCCTCGGGATGCACGCCGCGGCCGTCGTCACCGTGGCAGCCCGCGCAATACGTGTCGTACGTACGGTGGCCGGGCGAGAGGATCCGCACGTACGCGACGATCGCGCGTCGCTCGCTGCGCGGCAGGAGATCGTCGAATGCCAGCATCGCGCCGGCGCCTTGGCGGATCACCCCGTCGAGGCCGGCGTCGGTGTAGCGCTCGCGGACGCGAGGCAGGTCGGCCGGCGGGGGCCCGCCGAGCGCGCCGATCACGCCCTCGCCGGTCCCATACGTGCCGTGACACGGCGCGCACGTCGACTCGTACGCGAAGCGTCCCGCGCGGACGCGCGCCCAGTTCTGCGTCGCGAGCGACGGCAAGTATGCGAGAAGCGCGTCGACTTGCAGCGCCTCGGCGACCGCGCTCCACCGCGGCGCCGTCGGCAGTGGCGCGTCGCCGAGGAGCGCGTCGACGAGCGCGCGGTCCGTGCGGGCGAGCACCGCCGGATCGCGCAGGTTGCTCGGTCGCATGCGCAGGACGTCGGCGACGGGTCCGACGCCGCTGCCGTCGCTGCCGTGGCACCCAGCGCAGTAGCCGGCGTAGAGGACGGCGCCGCGGGCGACGGGTGATCCCGTCGACGGCGCAACCGGTCGCGGCGACGCCGGCCTCGTCGGCTGGCACGCGGCCGCGGCGACGAGCGTCACCGCGACGAGCACCACAGCGCTGCGCCCGCGCCGGCTCACGCGGCCACGACCGGCGGCAGCGTCACCGCGAAGACGGTGCCGGCTCCGACGGCGCTCTCGACGCGAATGTGGCCGCCCATCACCTCGACGGCCATCTTGCAGAAGACGAGGCCCAGCCCCGTGTCCTCGCGGTGCCCCTCGCGCGCGGGCCGCGCCTGCTTCAAGAAGAGCGTCGCTTGCTCCTCGGGCGCGATGCCGCGCCCGCCGTCGCGCACGCGCACCTCGATGCCGTCGGGATGGCACACGGCCTCGAGACCGATCTGCCCGACCGCACCGCTGTGACGGATCGCGTTCACGACGAGATTGTTCAGCACGCGCCGCAGGAGCCAGCGATCGCTCACGATCACCGGCACGTCCTCACCCACGGTGACTCCGATCCGCTGCCCCGCAACCTCCGCCGCCGCCTGGAACTCGTCGCCGCACTCGCCGAGCAGGACTCCGAGGTCGATCGGCTCGGCGCGCACCGTCACCCTGCCCTCCTGCATGCGGTCGATCTCGAGGAGATTCTCGATCATGCGCATCAGGTCGCGCGCGCTGCGCTGGATCTGCTCGAAGTGGCGCGTGTACGGCGCCGGGAGGTCGCCGCGTTTGCGGAGCGCCAGCTGCGCGACCGTGAGGATGCCGCCGAGCGGTCCCTTGAGATCGTGGACGATCATGTTGCTCAAGTCCGCCTTCATCCGCTCGACCTCGGCCTTTTCCTGCAGCGTCCGCTCCGCGACTTCGGCCATGCGGCGGTACTCGTGCGCGAGCGCGCGGTCGACGTAGCCGCCCCAGATGTAGGCGTCGATCGCGAGGCCCATGTCGAGAAACATGAGCTTCGAGAGCGACTCGATGAGTGGCCGCAGCCGCGCGGGATCGCCCGCGAAGTGTACGGCAAGGCGCTCGGACACGAGGCGCAGGTAGAGATTGAACGTGCCGAGATACCAATGCGGCTTCAGGTCCATGCGCGCGTGCGCGGCGCCGACGCGCAGGCGGCTCTCGAAGTACTCGGCGTCGATGCGGCCGTCGATCATGCGCAGGAAGTACGCGCGCTGCAGCTTCTTCAGCCTGCGGATCTGCGCCTCGTCGCCGAGCAGCGCGCGCGTCTCGTCGAAGCGGCGCAGGTGCTCGTAAAAGGCGTCGACGATCTCGTCGACGTGATCGTGCGCGAAGTCCCGGACGTCGGCGAGACGGGCCTCGTCGTCGGCGCTCCACCCGAGAAAGGCGAGCCGCTGTGCGCGCTCCTCCGCGTCGATGCCTACCTGATCGAGCAACCGCTCCTCGCTGCGGCGCTCGGGCAACGGTGGTGAGGATGCCTCCGTCGCCTGCGCATCGCGGCGTCGACGCGTCGACATGGCGAGGATGTACCAAAACCTCGCCACGCCCGCCATCGGCGCCCGGCGGGTCGCCGCCGCGCCGGCATCTCCGGCGCGCTCATGCCATCGGTGCCGCGTCGAGCACGCCTTCGTCCGCGGCGTCGAGCGCCTCGTATTGCAGGATGCCGAGCTCCTCGAAGCGCGGCCGCATCCAGTCGTCGAGCAGACCGAGCTTCTTCACGTTGGGCACGATCTTCGAGAACAGCAGGCGCCGGAACTCGATCATCGTCGGCGATTCGAGCGCGTAACGACAGCAGTCGTCCACTGGCAGGCCGACGCGCTCCCACACCTCGCGCGCGAGGAACCGGTCGCGCATGAGGATGCAGGCCTCGTACGTGAACTCCTGGCGCTCGCGGATCTCACTCGGCGTGAAGTGCGTGCGATAGAAGTCGCGCAACGAGATGACGCCGAACGCGACGTGCCGCGACTCGTCGCGCATGACGTGGTACGTGAGGTCGCGGATCAGCGGCTCGTTGGCGTACGCGCGGATGAAGCCGAACGCCGCCAGCGCCAGACCCTCCACCAAGATTTGCATGCCGAGATACTTCATGTCCCACCGCGAGTCGGCGAGGATCTGGTCGAGTAGCGTCTTCAGGTGCGGGTTGATCGGGTAGACCTTCTCGAGCTTGGTGCGCAGATATTGGTCGTACACCTCGACGTGGCGCGCCTCGTCCATGACTTGCGTCGCGGCGTAGAGCTTGGCGTCCATGACCGGTACCGCGTCGACCAGCTGCGCGGTCGCGAGAAGCGCCCCCTGCTCGCCGTGGAGGAACTGCGAGAGGATCCACGCCATCGACTCGTGCCGCAGGCGCGCCCGCTCCGCCGTCGTCATGCGCCGCCAGTAGGGCGAGTCGTAGATCGCGATCTGGCTGTCGGGGAAGTTCTCCGCTTCGGGCTCGACGGCACAGCCCCAGTCGAGCGCAGCGCCGTCCCACTGATCGCGCTTGGCGTTCTCGTAGAGACGCCGGAGGCTCGGGTCCTGGGTCGCGTAGCTCCAGGTGAAGGTGGTCGGAAACGACGTACGGACGGTATCGACATGCGACGGCAGCTTGAGCATGACGCCTCCTCGCGGTGGTTTACTGGCGGAGAGCAGCTCGCGTGCCACTGTCGCGATCGGCGATGAGGCTCGCGAAAGCGGCGTGCCGGCACGCGTGCGGACGCGAATCGCCGACCCGATTTCCGAAACTTGCGACGGTCGAGGGCGGCGTTCCGGCGCGTGGCAAAATGTCCGCGACGTGTGCCAACGGGCGCGCGACGCGGCGCCCCGCCGCGGCCCGCAGCTCAGCTGCCCTCGCTGCGCTCCCCGAGCCCGATGTCGAGCTCCTCGATCTTGCGGTAGAGCGACGAGAGCGACACGCCGAGCATCTCGGCCGCGAGCTTCTTGTCCTGCGACGCACGCACCAAGACGGTCTGGATGTGCGCCTTCTCGTACGCGCGGAGGGCGTCGCGCAGATCGTCCCCGACCGGCACCGTGACACCGTTCTCGGTCTGCAGCGAGCGCGGCAGGTCCGCGACCGTGATCCACTCGCCCTCGCCGAGAATCATCGCGTGCTCGATGACGTTGTCGAGCTCGCGGACGTTTCCCTTCCACGGCCGCGACATCATGAGTTTCATCGTCGGCCCGTCGACACCCTTGAAGCGCTTGCGCAGCTCGCGGTTGTGGAGGCGGACGAAGTGCTCGACCAGCGGTGGGATGTCCTCGCGGCGCTCGCGCAGCGGCGGGATCTCGATGCCGACGACGTTCAGCCGGTAGTAGAGATCGTCACGGAAGGTCCCGGCATCGACGGCGTCCTGCAAGTTGCGATTGGTGGCGGCCAGGATGCGGAGCTCGATCTTGATCGGCGTCGTCGCCCCGACCGGAAGGATCTCTTTCTGCTCGATCGCGCGCAGCAGCTTCACCTGCAAGTTCAGCGGCAGATCGCCGATCTCGTCGAGGAAGATCGTGCCGCCGCGGGCGCGCTGGAAGAGCCCTTCCTGATTGCTGATTGCGCCGGTGAACGCGCCGCGCAGGTGGCCGAAGAGCTGGCTCTCGAGGAGATGCTCCGGGATCGCGCCGCAGTTGACGGGGAGAAAGATACGATCGGCAACCTCGCTGAAGTGATGGATCGCGCGCGCGACGACCTCTTTGCCGACGCCGCTCTCGCCGGTGATGAGGACCGTGCTCGGCGTCGGCGCGACGCGGCGCACGAGCCGCATCACCTCGCGCATCGCCGCCGAGCGGCCGACGAGGCTCTCGAAGTCCCATTGGCGCTCGACCTGGCTGCGCAACATCTGATTTTCCCAGGCGACCTGTCGATGGCGCAGGAGATGGTCGATCTTGTGCAGCACATCCTCGAACATGAGCGGCTTCAGCAGGTAGTCCTGCGCGCCGCGCTGCAGCGCCTCGACCGCGGTCTCGACGGTCGCGTGCGCCGTCATCAAGAGGACGAGCGTCTGCGGCGACACCTCGCGCGCGTGCCGCAGCACCGCGAGGCCGTCGGCACCGGGCATGCGCAGATCCGAGAGGATCAAGTCGAAGTCGTGGCCGTCGATCGCGGCGAGCGCCGCGGCGCCGTCGACGGCGGTCACGATCTGGTAGCCCTCGTCCCGCAACACCTCGGCGAGGCTCTCGCGGACCGCCGCCTCGTCCTCGGCGATCAGGATCGTGCCCTTCGCTCCGCCTTCCGTCGTCGTCATGCCGTCGACTGTATCAACCACGTCTGCCAAGGACGATCAGCCCGCCTGGGGAAGCTCCGGCAGGTCCTGCTTCACCGCCGAGAGCTCGAGGACACGCGCCAAGTAGCGCAGGCAATCGCTTTCGCTCAGGAGCCCGATCAGGGTGTGACCCTCGACGACGGGCACGCAGCCGATGCGCTTGTCGATCATGATCGTGACCGCCTCCTGGAGCACAGCGTCGGGGCCGACCGTGAAAACCGGTCGTGTCATGACTTCGTGCAGCGAGATCTTGGCGAGCCATTCACGCTCGGCGGCCGGACGAAAATGAAGGACGGAGGAGCACGCGGCGCGGAAGAGATCGCGCTGCGATACGATGCCGACGAGACGACCCTTCGTCACGACCGGCATGTGGCGAATTCGGCCGAGCTGCATGACGTCGTTCGCCAGATCGAGGCTGTCGGCGGCGTCGAGGGTCACGACGTCGGTCTGCATGAGGTCTTTGACGCGCATCGTCCCGCTTCAGTCTCCAAGTCCCGTGCCCGGAG
>JBGPOW010000042.1:0-25010 GCA_041488235.1 Binatia bacterium | reverse complement strand
TGCATTCGGTGCGGCCTCTGCGCGGTGCGGTGTCCGACGGCGGCGATCACCATGGAGCGGTTCGAGTTCGAGGAGGGTCTCGCAGACCTGCGGGCGGGCCGCGCCGAGGAGAGCCATGCCGTTCGATGAGAGCCGACGCGGTATGCTGCGCCTGCTGGGGAAAGGATCCGTCTTCGTCGCGTTCTTGATGCAAATCGCTGCGGCAGCGCGCGCCTTCGTTCCGAACGTGCTTTACGAGCCATCGCGACGGTTCAAGGTTCGCCGGCCGAAGGACTATCCACCGGGGGTCACGTTCGATTCCGACCACCGCTTGTTCGTGATCCGGGAAGAGAATGCGCTCTCCGCGGTCTCGGCCGTCTGCACGCACCTCGGCTGCACCGTGCAATGGAAGCAGGACAAGACCGAGTTCGCGTGTCCCTGCCACGGCAGCCGATTCCACGGGGACGGGACGGTGCTCGGCGGCCCGGCGCCTCGTCCGCTCGCGTGGTATGCGCTCAGCGTCTCGCCCGACGGGTATCTGGAAGTCGACGCCGCCGAGGAGGTGGCGGTCGGCTCCCGCTACACGCCGCCGAAAGAGTCGGCGTGATTCGGCCGCAGGAGTCGCGGTGAGCGTGCGTGCCCGCATGCAGGCGCTCTGGCGCGCTTCGGTCTGGACCTGGGCACCCGAAAGCGAGCGTGATGCGGGCGAGGCGGTCGTCCGCAATCTCTGGCTGCATTGGTTCCCGAACAAGGTCGCGGTGCGCAGTGCGAGCTGGAGTTACTCGCTGTGGCTCGGCACCGCCGCGGCGTCGCTGTTCGCGATTCTCGTCGTGACCGGCGTGCTCCTGATGCTCTTCTACATCCCCTCCGTTCAGCAGGCGTACTGGAGCATGAAGGACATCGGGACCGTCATCAGCTTCGGATGGCTGCTGCGAAGCCAACACCGTTGGGCGGCGCATCTGATGGTCGGCGTCACGTTCTTCCACATGGCGCGGGTCTTCTACACTGGTGCGTACCGGGGCTCGCGCAGCATCAATTGGATCGTCGGCATCACGCTGCTGCTCGCGACGTTGCTCCTCTCCTTTACCGGCTACCTCCTGCCATGGGATCAGCTCGCGTTCTGGGCCGTCACCGTCGGGACGAACATCGCGCGCGAGGCGCCGGTCGTCGGAAAATCACTGCGGTTCCTATTGATCGGCGGCACCGAGATCGGGCAGACGACGCTCCTCCGATTCTACGTGCTGCACGTCGTGGTGATCCCGGCGGCGGTGCTCGTCCTCTTCGCGTACCACATGTGGCGCGTGCGAAAGGACGGCGGGCTGGCGGCGATCGAGCCATTGCGGCGGCGGCGCACGCCGCGCGCGACGACGCCCTCGCCCACGAAGAGCTACTCGATCTTCGGCGTGACGCGCGGGGCGACGGTCGAGACCCTCGCGTCGACGACGCTCGAGGAGGAGGACGTCGCCTTCTCTTCACCAGAGCTCGTGCGGCGAATCGTGCTCGTGTTCCTGCTGGTGTTCAACCTGACGCTGCTGCTGAGCATCGTCTTCGACGCTCCGTTGGAAGAGGCGGCGAATCCGTTCGTCACGCCCAATCCCGCCAAGGCCCCCTGGTACTTCCTGTGGCTCCAGGAGCTGGTCGCGAGCACGACCATCCGCGTCCGCGGTTTCTCGATCAGCGGCGGCTTCATCGGCGGCATCCTGGTTCCCGGCGTCCTCCTCTTCGTCACCGCGGCATGGCCGTTTCTCGACCGCAGCCCGCGCGATACGGAAGGTATCTGGTTCGCCCCGCAGCGACGGGTCCAAAACCTGGTCTTCACCATGATCGCCCTCGCGATCATCGCGCTCATGATCGTCGGCGTGTACTTCCGTGGTCCGTCCTGGGGACTGTACTGGCCTTGGCAACCGTGGCCGACGGCGCCGACACGGTTGTGAGCGCCGCACGTGCGTAAGCCGTTCTCACGATTCGAGTTCCCGGATTTTCCGCTCCTCGTTCTACTCTCGGTGCTCTTCTTCGTGCTCGTGGTAGCGGGGTTGGTGCGCGAAGAACGCAGCGAGTGGCGGCCGCTGCAGGAGCGTTTCCGTCACGTGCTCGAGCTCAACGGACAGACGGCGGCCGCACGCACCTTCACGGTGGGCATCCGGCAGCTCTGGCTGCCGGAGCTCGATCGCGTCGACCGCTGCGTGACCTGCCATCTCGGGTACGAGTGGGGCAGCACCTTGCCCGCGAACCTTCCGCAACCGTTCGCGCCGCACCCCGATCTACCGTATCTCGGGGCGCATCCGTTCAAGGAGTTTGGCTGCACGCCCTGTCATGGCGGGCAGGGTTTCGCCACGACGGTGCGCGCTGCGCATGGTGACGTCGAGCACTGGGACGAGCCGCTCTTGGATCGGCCGCTCGCGGAGCGTTACGGCGTCGGTGCAACCGAGCTGATGCAATTGCGCTGCAATGGATGTCATCGTCACGTGGATACGACCGCGGGCATGGAGACGGTCGATCGCGGGAAGGTCCTCTTCCGCAAGAACAAGTGCCTCGCGTGCCATGTCGTCGAGGGCAGGGGCGGCATGAAGGCGCCGGATCTGACGTACATCGGTGACAAGAACCCCGAGCTCTTCGACTTCACCAACGTCGAAGGCGCGCACACCGCCTTCAATTGGCACCTCCAACATTTGAGTCACGCCGGTAAAGTCACGCCTCACACCATCATGCCGGATTTCGACTTCCCTCCCGAGGATGCGCATGCGCTCGCGCTCCTGCTGCTGAGCTGGCGCCGGCAGACGATGCCGCCACGATACGTGGCGCAGCCTGCGCCCGCGCCGACTGTCGAGCCATCGGCACGGCAGCCAGCGCCGGCGCCGGACGTGCCGGGCGCGGAGGCTGGACGAAAGGTCTTCGTCGAGCGCGGCTGTACCAGCTGTCACGGCGTGGGCGTCGGGACACAAATCGGGCCCGATTTGAAGGGCGTCGGCGGCCACCGTGACGCCGACTGGCTGCGGCGTTGGCTCGCCGACCCGGCGGCGATGCTACGCGCGTACCCCGATCTCGCGAACTGGCCTGCCGCCTACGGCAACATCATCATGCCGAATCAGAATCTCACCAGTGATGAGATTGCCGCGCTCGTCACGTATCTCGGAAAGCTCTGAGCTCCTCCACGCTCGCGTTCAAGGCACCGGCGCCGGCTTGCGTTTCGACCGCGCGTCGATCCATTGGCCCAGCTCGCGTGACCGGCGCACGGACGCGCGTTCCACGGTTCGCGCCAACACGTCGGCGGCCGCCAGCGACGCCAGCGTGTACGTGGCGATGGCGATCAGCGATGAGACCCCGTACGCGCCTCCTCGCGCCGCGATCCAGTCGTACACGCCCAAACCGACGGTGCGATATACCGTGGTGTGGATGAGGTAGAGCGGAAACGAAAGCCGTCCCAGCCATTGGCAGAAACCGTGGTTCAGCACCCGCATGATGGGTCGGCTGAGAAATATGGCCCAAAGGATCAGGATCGCACCCACGCTGTGCCAGAACGCGATCGCGGAAAGCCGATAGGGTGTCGGATCGTGCACGCCGAGAAGCGCGGGTAGCGGGTGCGCCACGGTTGCGCCCGCCGCGACCTCGGGAGCTTCACCGACGAGGTGGATGAGTCCGTTGTAGATCGAGATGCGCTCGGGACTTTCCGGCATCGTTCCGAGGAAGAGCGCGAACACGACCAATGCCGCGACCCAGACTTCGCGACCGTCGAGCGGCCGCAAACGATCGGTCGCGAAGAGCGCGTACAAGGTCGCACCGGCGCCGAAGAGCCCGAGCCGTGAATGCCACGTGAGGAGGAAGAGCACGAAACACACGACGCCGGCCAACGTAGTCCACGTCGACGACGTGCGCGCGATCCTTCGCGTCGCGGCGAACACGAGCAGCAGAAGGATCGATCCGTGGAACTCGATCGGGATCGTCCAGAGGACGCCGTTGTAGCTGGCGCCGTGCAGTCCCGCGAAGGTCGCCCTGTAGAACGCTTCCACCAAGCAGAAGCGCAGTGCGCCGAGAAGGTCCGGCAACGAGCGTCCCGTGCCGATCGTGCCGGGCAGGGCGAAACCCGGAGTGAGGATGCCCACGGCGAGTGAGATGAGGCTGGTGACCACGATTGGCATCGTCAGCCTCGTGTAGCGCTTGATCGCCGACGCGAAGATGCCGAGAGAACTGTGAAGAAAGGAGTGCGCGAGCACGAAGCCGCTCAGCACCAGGAAGAGACAGACCGCGAAGTCACCACCGTTCAGAAGAAAGAACGGCATTCCCGAAACCGCGACGTCCCAGGAAAACTTGCTGTCCGAAACGAGACCGCTATGGAGCGCCCAGTCGTGGGAGATGGTGCCGTGGTGCAGCACCACGAGCAGCGCGGCGAGACCTCGAAGGCCGTCCAAGTAGGGGAACCGCGATTTCATCGCTGCATCACGTTGTCGAGGTATCGCGCGCAGACCGCAAGTTGCACCAACCGACGTGATCGAATTGATCGCGAGCGTGAATGCAAGTGGGCGCGCGGCGACGTGATGGCGCACGCGCGGTCCGTCGTCACCGCGGTGGAACCGCAACGTCACGGACGGGCGCGAGTCGAGCGTTGCGCGGCTGCCGAGAAGCCGCCATCGCATGGGCGTCGGATTTATCGCGGGCGGGCGATCACGCTTGCGATCGCTCGGCCGCGGCGCGTGCCGGCACGACGATCAGGAGCCCGCCCATGATCGCGAGGTTCTTCATGAAGTTGATCATCTGCCCCGTGCGCTCCATGCCGGATGCTTGCCAGAACGGGTGGAAAATCAGCGTTGCAGGGATCAGAAACACGATCAGCGCCGCCACGCCGAGGCGCGCGCCATAACCGGTCAGGATCGCGAGGCCGCCGCCGAGCTCGAGCGCGATCGCGCCCGGCAGGAACAGCCACACTGCGGGCATTCCCGCGGCGCGCATGAACGCGGCCGTCCCACCGAGATCGGCGAGCTTCCCGAGCGCGCTGAGAATGAAGATCAGGCTCAGCAGCACCCGCCCTGCCGTCCACGCGAACCGTTCGATCTCCGTCATGTTTTGCCCTCCAAGCCTGCTCGGGCGCTCTTATCAACGGGACGTCCGCCACGGCAACCGTAGTCCCGCATCAGTCGTAGAAATCCCGTCGGGAACGTTCACGCGATTCGTTCGCCTTCATCGAAACTCCTCCGCGCTCGCCATGTCTGAGCTTCTGCGTCGGTTGTACCCACGGCGTCCGACTCGTCGATGCTTCACCGAGTGCCGCGATTGACGCAAGCGGGACGAGACGTGGCGGGCGGCCGCGCCACGTAGATTCAACTCGGCCGCGCGGCTATGAGCCGCGCATGAAGCTCACGGGTGTGCCGATCGCGTCCGGGCTCGCCATGGGAGCGCTGGCGCTCGTCGGCGATATTCTCGAGTGTCGCCGCCCGTCGCGCCGAGTCGATGGCAGCGATGCCGAGCATGAGTGGGCGCGTGTCGAGACGGCATTTCTCCGCGCGCGCAGCGACCTCGAGGACGCGGCCGGTCGCCTCGAGGTGCAGGTGGGCGCGGGAATCGCCGACATCTTTCGCGCGCACGAGATGATGCTCGACGGGGTGCTCTCCTCGGGCGAGTTGCAGGCCGCGCTGCGGGACTCCGACGTCGATGCCGCGGGTGCGGTGCGGCGCGTCTTTCGGCGTCTCGCCGAGAAGTTCGGCACGCTCGCCGACGCGACGTTCCAGCAGCGCCGAGACGACGTCGCGGACCTCGGACGCCGGGTCCTGCGCCATCTGGAGGGTGACGACCCGTACGCGCTCGCACGCGTACCGGCGGGCGCGATCGTCGCGACCAGGCGTGTGTTGCCGTCGGACGTGATCGCGCTCGCCGAGCGCGGCGTGGCGGCGATTCTCGTCGAGTCGCTCGGAGAGGCGTCGCACGCGGCGTTGCTCGTCCGCGAGAAGAGCATCCCGACGGTCGCCGTCGCCGGCGTCTTCGAGCGACTGCACGACGGCGACGAGGTGTTCGTCGACGGGTACCGCGGCGAGGTGCTGGTCGACCCGGACACGCCGACCCGTGCCGAGTTTCGACGGCGCACGGTCGAGTACCGGGCGACGCTCTCGCGGTGCCGAGGAGGATGCCGGGAGCCGGCGCGCACGCTCGATGGAACGTTGATCGGCGTCGAAGCGAACCTCGGCACCCGCCGCGACGTCGAGCTCGCCGTGGACAACGGTGCGGACGGGGTGGGACTCTTTCGCATCGAGCAGCTCTACCTCAGGCGCGAGACTCCGCCCACGGAGGACGAGCTGTTGGTCGAGCTGCGCGCGACCGCCTCCGCGTTACGCGAGAAGCCGGTGACCGTCCGTCTCCTCGATGTCGGCGGCGACAAGCCGCTCCCGTTCTTGCGCCCGCCCGCGGAGACGAACCCGTCGCTCGGCGTGCGCGGAATACGCCTGCTGCTCCAGCATCCCCCGTTGCTGCGGACGCAGCTGCGCGCGCTGATCCGCTTGGCGCAGGAACAGAACGTCCGCGTCCTCGTACCGATGGTCACGCTGGAGGACGACATCGCGGCCACGCGCCGCGCGTTCGACGAAACGTGCATCGCCCTCGGTGCGCAGCGGCGGCCGGCATTCGGTGCCATGATCGAGACGCCCGCGGCCGCCCTCGCCGTGCCGGCGATCGCGCGCCACGTCGATTTTCTCTCCGTCGGCTCCAACGACCTGACGCAGTACACGTTTGCCGCCGGGCGCGACGATCCGAACGTGAATCACTACTTCCAGGACGCGCATGCGGCGCTCCTGCGGTTGCTCGCGATCATCGTCGGCGACGCCGGCGATCTGCCGCTCACGCTGTGTGGCGAGCTCGCGGGGCGCGAGGAGGCGTTGCCGCGGCTGCTCGCAATCGGCTTTCGCTCGTTCAGCGTCGCGCCGCCGCTCATTCCGGGATTGAAGGATCGTATCCGCAGCCTCCGGATCGACGTCGCCGATCGCGTCGCTATGCCGCCCTGAAGATTCGTCGATACGCGTGCGGGCTCGTACCGACGATCCGGCCGAAGCGCTCGCGCAACACGGCCGACGACCCGAATCCCACCTCTGCGGCGACGCGCTCGATCGACAGGCCGGTCGTCTCGAGCAATCGCTGCGCGTGACGGACGCGCGCGCGTGTGACCCAGAGCGCCGGGGTCGTCCCCGCCTGCTCACGAAAGCGGCGGTTGAGCGTCCTCGTGCTCATCGCAGCGCGGCGCGCGATCGCCGGGAGCGTCAAATCCCTGTGAAGGTTCTGCTCGAGCCACGTGAGCAAGGGACTCATCGAGGTGCCACCGCTCGTCGGCGGCGCGTGCACGATGAACTGCGCCTGACCGCCGGCGCGCTCGAGCGGCATCACCGCGGTGCGCGCGACCTCCGCCGCGATCGCCGCTCCGAAATCACGGCGCACGAGGTGGAGGCAGAGATCGAAGCCGGCCGCGGCGCCGGCCGAGGTCAGCACGTTGCCATTGTCCACGTAGAGCACGTTGGGGTCGACGTCGATCGCTGGATGACGCCGCGCGAGCTCCGCGGCGCTGCGCCAGTGGGTCGTCGCTCGCTGACCGTCGAGGAGGCCGGTGGCGGCGAGGACGAACGCGCCGCTGCATATGGAAGCGACGCGCGCACCGCGCTCCGCGGCCCGACGAACGGCTCGCAGAAGGTGCGGCGGAAACGGCCCGTCCACGTCGTCGACGCCCGGGACGATCACGGTATCGGCGCGACGTAACGACGAGAGTCGCCACCGCGTGCGCAGCGTGACGTGCTCCGATCGCACTTCGGGTGCGATGCTGCAGATTCGGACCTCGTACAGCGCGCGCCCTACTGCATTCCGCGCCCGCCCGAAGACCTCGCACGGCGTGCCAAGGTCGCCCAGCACGACGCCGTCGAAGGCGAGCACGGCGACCACATGCGTCGCCGCTTCACGATCGCGCTCCTTTGGCGTAAATCCCGCGAACAATGTCTTTTGTGCCACTGGCGGACTTTGCCTCGTTCTTTAGGATCACGCCAGGGAGAAAGGACGGGCATGCACGATCCGCCACTTCACGTCGCCGACTACGTAGGACCAGCCGTCGCCGCCGTCGTGTTCGTTTTCGGGATGTCGCGCCTCGAGGAGCCGGCGCGTCGGAACTTCAACGCCATCTTGGTGGCCGGCGCGGGCAGCGCCTATCTGAGCGGCGGGTTCGGCCTGTGGGAGCTGCTCTACGCTGCCGTCGCAGGCGGCGTCGCCTATCTCGGCCTGCGCGCGCATCGGTTCATCGGCCTCGCCTGGCTCATGCACGCGGGCTGGGATCTCCTGCACCACTTCTACGGCAACCCGATCTGGCCGTTCATGCCGACGTCGTCGTTCGGATGCATGATTTTCGACGCCGTCATCGCGCTCTGGTTTCTCGCCGGCGCCCCGCCGCTCGTTCCGCCCCGGACGAGCGCGGCATGACGCGGTCGCTGAGGACGGACAACCGCCAACCAGTTCACCGTCGGCGATGCGCTCGTACGACGAGCGGGTGGGCACTCCGATGCCGCTCTGCGCAGGCCGACGCCGCGGAAGCGGTGCCTGGCCGCGGTCAGCCGAGATGGCTATCCGCGGATCAAGCCGGCCATTCGACCTGGTGCACGTGCACGGGCTGGTCGAAACCTTTGAGGCTCATCGGGCCGACGTCCGTGAACACGAACTCCTTCCCGACGCACAGCTCGCGCACCACGTTGGCGACGTAGATACGCTCGGAGGGTGCCGCGTCGCACACCCGACGGGCGAGCTGCACGGTGGCGCCGAAGAGATCGTCGCCTTGATCGACCGGCTCGCCCGCGCTGATCCCGATGCGCACGCGGATCGCGCGCTCGACGAGATGGAGATTGTGGTGGTGGAGCGTTCGCTGGATCGCGATGGCGGCACGGATCGCGGACGACGCGGCGGCGAACGCGACCATGTGACCGTCTCCGGTGTGCTTCAGCACCCGGCCGTGCAGCGTCTCGACCTCGTGACGGACGATCTGATCGTGCACCCGCAGAAGCTTCATGGCTTCGGCGTCGCCCAGTCGTTGCGTCATCGCGGTCGAGCCCTCGATGTCGGTGAACAGCACGGTCCGGAATCCACCGTCGGGATTCCCCGCCGGTTCGACCATCCGGCCGCGCCCGTCGTCGACGCTGTCGCCCAGGAACGCATCGACGAGGTCGCTCGAGACTTCGACGATCTTGTCTGGCAGCAGCCCGTGCGCCTCGGCGTGCACCTTGGCGGCAGCGTCCGCATCGGGTGCTTCCACGAGGCAGCATACGGTCTGCCGGCCGGGGTTGAACCACCAGCGTAGGTACTGGACCCCGTACTTCTCCTGGACCTCCAGATCGCTCAGGTGAGCCGCCGAGATCTCCTCCGCCGTTCCTTCGACCTTGCGGTGAATGTCCATGTAGAGCGGCATCGAGCGCCGACAATAGGGCGTCAGCATACCGGCGGCAACCGCGCGGCCGCGCGTCGCGGAGCGCGCTACATCGCGCGGTGACCGCAGCAGCGCTCAACGGCGCCGATCAACGCCCGCTTCTTCGGTGGCTTCGCGGGGCAATACCCCCATTGCGCTCACGTGGCGGGGTACCCAGTCTCGATATTGTGAGCGACGACGAACACGTCGTGCTGCCGGATGTCGAGGTAGCGATTCGATTTCCTCGGCCCCTCGATTCTGCGTGCCGCTGGTGTGGCTGCGCGTTGCCAGTTCGAGCTCCGGGACCCGTTGCACGCGCGGATCGACCTCATCGACCCGAGTTCCCGGGAGACGCTGCCAGGAGCGGATCCGGCGCTGACCGCGGAGGTCAATCGCTATTGGGCAGTGACGCATCGACTCCTGCTCGAACGACGCTGAGCCCGCGGTGTTGCACTCGGGCGCGGACGCCCTCGGACATCCGCCCGTCCGTCACGCATCAATTCCCAAGCCGGCTCTCGACGTTGCGCTCCCGTTTCGATCGTGTCACGGACGCGAGTGAAGCAACCGCAGCACGTCAGGAGGAACGATGGAGACGACCGGCGGCGCGATCATCGCGCGGCAGCTTGCGGCGGAGGGCGTCGAGAAGCTCTTCGGCATCGTCGACGGGACGTACACGCAGCTCTTCGCTCACTGCGTCGAGCTCGGGATGGAGATGGTCTCGCCGCGGCACGAGGCGGTGGCGGCGCACATGGCCGGAGCATACGCGCGCCTGACGGGCAGGCTCGGCGTCTGCATCGCCAGCAACGGACCGGGCGTGGCGAACGTTCTGGCGGGCGTCGCCGTCGAAAACGGCGAGGGCAATCGCGTGCTGCTGATCACCAGCTCGCGCCGGACGGGGATCACCTATCCCGATCGCGGCGGCGCGTATCAATGCTTCGACCACGTGCGCGTGATCGGCGCCATGTCGAAGTGGTCGCAGACGGTGCCGTCGCGCGAGCGCATTTCCGAGCTGACGCGGGAGGCGCTGCGCATGTGCTACACGGGGCGTCCCGGCATCGTGCATCTCGATGTGCCCGAGAACCTCATCAACGGGATGGGTCCCGACGCGCCGGCGCAGGCGCCGCATCAGTACCGGCGGATCGATCCGATCGAGCCGCCGGCGGAGCGGATCGCGCGCGCGGCTGAGCTGCTGGTCGCCGCGCGCCTGCCGCTGATTCATGCCGGGAGCGGTGTCATTCACGCCGCGGCATACGACGAGCTCGCGCGATTGGCCGAGCTGCTGCACGCGCCGGTGACGACCTCGTGGAGCGCGCGCGGCGTGCTGCCGGAGACGTCGGCGCTCGCATGGCCGATGGTGCACATCGAGGCGTGCAACCACGTGCGCAACGAGGCGGATGTCGTGCTGTGCCTCGGTTCGGAGCTCGGTGAGACCGACTGGTGGGGCAAGCCGCCGTACTGGGCGTCGCCGCGCCGACAGAAGATGATCCAGGTCGACGTCGACGACGCACGGCTCGGACGCAATCGGCCCGTCGACGTCGCGATCCTCGGCGACGCGCGGATCGTCCTCGCGCGGCTGATCGAGCGTCTGCGCGACCGGACGGCGGAGATGCCGCTCGCGCAGCGCCGTGCGACCGTCGCGGCGCTCGCGGAGGACAAAGCGCGCGATCGCGCGATGCTCGATGCCGTCCTCGAGAATCGCAGCGCGCCGATGATCACCGCCCACGTCCCGGCCGCGTGCCGCCGTGTCTTCGCCGACGACGCGGTGGTCGTGTTCGACGGCGGCAACACCGCCGTGTGGGGGAACTTCTTCACCGAGCTGCGCGCGCCCAACACGCAGCTCTCGACGGCGCACTTCGGACATCTGGGCGCGGGAATCGGTCAGGCGCTCGGCGCGGCCGTCGCGTGCCCGGAGAAGCAGGTCTACTGCCTCATCGGCGACGGCGCGATGGGCTTCAACATGCAGGAGATCGAGACCGCCGTACGCCACCGGCTGAACGTCGTCTTCCTCGTCTGCTGCGATCGCCAGTGGGGCATGGTCAAGATCAATCAGATGTTCGCCCTCGAGCCCCTGCGCGCCATGTTCAAAACCGCACTCGGCCCGGACCACAGTCGGACGATCAACACCGACCTCGGCGAGATCGCATGGGATCGTTTGGCGGAGTCGATGGGCGGGTACGGCGAGCGGGTCTCGGACCCGGCGCAGTTGGAGCCGGCGCTGCGGCGATGCCTCGCCGAGCGGCGCTGCGCCGTCATCCACGTCGACGTCGAGCCGACGGCGCACATGTTCGCGCCCGGCCTGCAGCACTTCAAAGACATGCATCGGGAGCCGGCCGGGGAGTGACGCCCGCGACGACTCGGTCGGCCGCGCACGATGACGACGAACGTGAGCACTGAACGACTCCCGTACCGGTCGGTCCTCGTCACCGGCGCCGGCGGCTACGTCGGTCGCCAGCTGATCGCCGCGCTCGCGCATGACCGTCGCGGCATCGAAACGATCGTCGCGACGGACGTGCGACTCCCCGCGGAAGACGAGCGTGTACCCGGCGTGACGTACCTCCGCGCCGACGTCCGCTCGCACGATTTGGCGTCGGAGCTCGAGCGGCACGCCGCCGAGGTCGTCGTGCATCTCGCCGCGATCGTCACGCCCGGTCCGGAATCCAACCGCACGCTCGAGTACGAGGTGGACGTCGTCGGAACCGAGAACGTCGTGCGTGCCGCGCTTGCCGCCGGGGTGCGCAAGCTCATCTACACGAGCAGCGGTGCCGCGTACGGCTATCACGCCGACAACGCCGAATGGTTGGACGAGAGCGCAGCGCTCCGCGGCAACGCGGAGTTCGCCTACGCAGATCACAAACGGCTGGTGGAGGAGCTACTCGCCCGCTACCGCGCCGCGCACCCCGACCTGCTGCAGCTGATCTTTCGGCCCGGCACGATCCTGGGCAGTGCCGCGCACAATCAGATCACCGATGTCCTCGACCGGCGCTACGTGCTCGTGCTCCGCGGCGCGAGCAGCCCGTTCGTGTTCATCTGGGATCAGGACGTGGTGGGCGCGATCCTGCACGGCATCCACCGCGGCGGCGCGGGGATCTTCAACCTCGCCGGGGACGGAACGCTGACGCTGTCGGAGATCGCCGCGACGATGGGAAAGCGGGTCTTGGCGGTGCCCGTCGGCATGCTCACCGCCGCGCTCTGGCTGCTGAAGAGACTCGGTCTCACCCAGTATGGTCCTGAGCAGGTGAGTTTTCTGCGCTATCGTCCGGTGCTGAGCAACCGGCGCCTGAAGGAAGAGTTCGGGTACACGCCCCGTAAGACGACGCGCGCGACGTTCGAGTACTACGTGCAATCGCGACGCGACGCTGTCGAGCGGTCGGGTGCCGCCAGCGTGACGCGACCGTCCGGAGCCGCGCGCGCGGATCAGGGATAGGGCGAGTCATGCGAACGCGGCGCGATTTTGCCGGAAAAGTCGTCGTGGTGACCGGGGCGGGGGGCGGTCTCGGCGCCGCCTACAGCCGTCGCTTCGCGCGCGCCGGAGCCACGCTCGCGCTCCTCGACGTCGATCCCGGCGCCGTGCGGGCGCGCGCGGCCGAGCTGGCGCGCGACGGAGTCGAGTGCGTCGCGCTCGGCTGCGACGTGAGCGACGAAGCGGCGTGCCGCCGCGCCGTCGGCGACGTCATCGCGCGATTCGGCGGCGTCGACGTGCTGATCAACAACGCCGGCATCACGCATCGCAGCGCGTTCGCCGACACCGACATGGTCGTCTTCCGCAAAGTCATGGACGTGAACTTCTTCGGCGCCGTCCATTGCACGAAGGCCGCGCTGCCGAGCCTCGTCGCACGGCGCGGGCTCATCATCGCCGTCAGCTCGATCGCCGGCATCGCGCCGCTCTATGGACGCAGCGGATACGCCGCGAGCAAGCATGCGTGCCAAGGCGTCTTTGCCTCGCTGCGCGCCGAGCTCGCCGGCAGCGGCGTCGCCGTGATGATCGTCTGCCCCGGCTTCACCGCGACCGGCATCGGCGCCGCCGCGCTCGACGGTGACGGCAGCGTCACGCGCCATCCGCAGTCGACGGTCGGCAAGGTCGCGTCGCCGGAGAGCGTCGCCGACGCCGTGTTCCGCGCCGCGACCCGCGGCACACGCATGCTGGTGCTCTCGGGGGCAGGGAAGGCCACGCTCGTCCTCAGCCGCCTCGCGCCCGCTCTCTACGAGCGACTCATGGTGCGTGCGCTCCGTCGTGAGCTCGAGCGCGGAACGTCACTGTAGGGCGTGGCATCGTCCTGACGGAACGCCTTCAACCTGCTCAGTGCCCATAGGGGCATGGCGAGCAATCGTGCGCGCGCGCTTCAGGGTGAGAAGCGGCCTTTTCCGCGCAGATTCATCGGCAGAATCGGCTCGCCGGTGAGCCCGTCGAAGAAGGAGTGCACGATCGTTTGTACCTCGTCGATCGCGGGTAGGAAGGCGTGGAGGTTCGTCTCCGCGTAGGCGCGCTGGATCGGATGGAAGAAGTACGACACGTCCTCGGGCTCGATCGCGACGGATGCCACGCCGGGAAGCTGTGCCGAGCCGACCAGCACGACGTCGTCACCGACGCCTTTCGTGGCCGTATCGAAGCGGTAGCACCGGTCGGGATCGGGACCGACCTCGACGCGCGCGAGCGTGGAATCGTCCTTCGCGCCGTACACGACGAGAAGGTCGGACGCAGGGATCGCGAAGCGCGGCTCGAACGGCAGCGGAAGCGCTTGCAGTACCGCGCGTGCGTCGTCGAGATGACGCTGCTCGACGTCGAAGCCGTGTGCATCGGGCACGGCGGACGTCGTGTTGCGCTGCCAGCTCTGCTCGACGAACAAGTCGATCTCGACGCCGCCGCGCTCGGCGCGCATGACGCCGGTTCCCGGGAGTGGCAACAGCTCGTAGACCGCCGGAAAGGTGCGGGCGAGCTTCCGCATGGCTTTCTGGCCGCCGAAGATCGGAGTCTCGCCGGTGATGAGCGCTGCGGCCGCATCGAGCGATCCTTTGTGCGGCGTCGCGATGAACACGACTTTCCCGACCGGGGCGCGCGTCCGCGGGTGCGCCGCGGCCCATTCGGCGAGGAATTGGCGAAAAATCAGGCCACCCATGCTGTGGCACGCGAAATCGAAGCTCCCGTTCCAGCCGGGGATCGTCGGAATGTCCTTGCACAGCAATCGTTCGACGAAGCCGACGAGGGTGCGCGCGCTCTCGACGATGGAATATCGCCAGTCGTAGGCGAACAAGTAGGCGGGGACGCCGCTCCGTCCTTGCAGACCGCTCGTCAATGGCGCGTAGGCGATCGCGAGGAGTTGAGAAGCGCGGCTCACGACGAACTGGTCGCGGTCCGCGCGGCCGTGGTCGGCGAGGGCGAGGTCCTCGAACTTCGGCGCCACGAGCTTTCCTTCGGCGACGATCAGCGTCGACCACGTCGTCGCGGGAACGATGGGGTAGAGATTCTCGAGCGCGGAGCCCTGAATTCCGGGAATGACGATGCTCGGGCGCAGGACCATCGCGTCACCGTCCTCGTCGATTCACGGCGACCCGGTGGGGCTTGCTCGGTACGCCGGTTCGCGATGCCGACTGATTGCCACTCGGACCGTCGGTCGCAGGCCGGGCCCCCTCTGGACGATGGGGGTCGCAGCTCACGTCGCCGACGATTGCCGTCGACGCGACGGCCGCGGGATCCGTTTTGTCGTTCGTCGCAATTTGCGCGGCGTCGCTCTCGACTTGGTCCTTTCTCGCCGTATCGAGAAGACAGAGCCCCTCACACGGCTGCGATTCGCACGGACCGTGCACGTTCGTCGGCAGACACTTCTTGAATGCGACGGCCAGCGCCGACCATCGCTGATCGTGCGCACGAGCACCCAAGTTGTAGTGGAGCTGATCGACGAGTCCGCGGGCGACGTAGGTATCGCGGCACGCCAGGTCGAGCAGGTGTTGCGCGACGCCGTGGAGAAATTCGGGCACTCGACTCGCGGACCAGTGAAACGTCTGCGCTTGCTCGGCGTCGCACCATATCAACGGTGGCTTCGGACGCCCGTCGACCTGCAAATGTATGTCGGATCCGTTGTCCACACCTCGTATGTCCGCGAGGTCTGCGTCCGCGTCGCCGAAATTGACCTCGTGGACGAGCGCGTCGAGCAATAGAGCGCCCTTCAGCGTGCTGTGGTCGACCTGCGCGCCGTTGAGCATGGCATGCGACAGGTTCGCTCCCTCGAGGTTCGCCCCAGTGAGCATCGCGTGTTCGAGATGCGCTCCGCTGAGGTTCGCGCCTTGCAGCTGCGCGCCGGTGAGGTCGATGCCGGCCAACTGCGCGTCCGAGAGGTCGGCGCCTTGCAGATGCGCTCGTTGAGCGTGCGCGCCCGTCAGCTCGGCTCGCGCCAGGATTGCATGTTGCAGCTGCGCGTCGTTGAACGATGCCTTGCCGAGATGCGCGGCGGTCAGCACGGCCTCCTGGAGTTGTGCGCCGTCGAAGAGCGTACCCTCGGCTTCCGCTTCGATCAGCAACGCACTCTGCAGCTGCGCCCAGCTGAAGTCCGCGTAGCTCAGTTGCGTGGGAAAGCTCTTCGGCGCCGCCCAGAGTGCGCGGAAATCGAACTTGGGCATGATCGCGGCGACGAAGTCGCCATAACGAAGGTCGCGGCCCTGAAAATAGGCGAGCGGCGACACCTGATCGAGCACGGCTTGCTGTTTCGCGGCGTTGCCGTGGCGCAGGTCGTTGACCGTCTGCGCGGACAACTGATCGGGCGTGAGAACCTGGTTTTGCAGCTCGAGGTTGCGGACCTTGAACCACCAACCTTTGCCGATGTCGCGGGGAATGGTGGCCACGAAGAGGCTCGCCGCGACGACCGCGACGCCGAGCGGTGTGGGGAATAGCAGGCCGGACCGATAGGCGAGGTCGATCAGCGGACGTGCGCGCGGAGCGTCGGAGTTCGTGGCGTCCATGTCGCGCGGCACGAGCGTCGGCCACAGCGCGCAGATCAGCAGCGCATCGGCGATCACGGCCGATTGATGCCAAAGGGTCGTGCCGACGCTGTGCAACGGTAGGAACCGGACTTGGATTCCGAGAAGCAGCGTCAGCGGAAACACGATGATGGCAGTGCACAAGACGAGGGCTGAAAGCACGTAGAGCATTCGTGAGTCGTCACGAGTGAATCCGGAGAGAAAGCGCACGTAATAGAAGGTCGCCAAGCGCTCGCGGAGTTGCGCGCGCGCTGCCACGTCCGGCAACGCGTTGCTCACCTGACAGAACTGACGCAGCTTTCGACTGAGCGCGGACATCTGCAGCAGCAGATCGGTATGCATCAGGACGATCAGCCATGGTGCGAGGGTGTGGAAACCGAGCAGGCCGGTCATCGGCACGTCGACGTTGAAGAGAGGCAGGTGCACCTTGGTGCCGTGCACCAACGTGTTGTCGGAGGTCGAGATGACGGTAACTGCCACATACGCGGCGACGGTGAGAAAGCCCGCGAAGCGGCTACCGACGGCGCGAGCGGCGTCGTTGACGGCGTGCAGCAGCTCTTCTGCTTTCGTCGTTTGATCGGGCACGATGCGAGCCTCCATTGACGATGCGTGATCGCCTGACTCCAGGTGGCGCAGCGTGCCATGGCCATCGGGGGCCGTCGAAGGAAAAGCGACCGTTCGCGACGTTTGTATCGAAATGAAGAGGTATCGCGAGTCACTGCGCTAAAATGGCGCAGTGTCGTCGGCGCGGGGCGCGGCGCGCCCGCGCATTGCGTTGAGCGTCGGCGGAGCTTACAGAGGCGCGAGGAGAGGCTTCCGTGGATACCCTCACGACGCACGACGGGCCCGACGACGCGATCTACAGCGTCGAGCGGCTCGATCTCGCCGGCGATCGCAGTGCGCTGCGATTTGCCGGCGAGCTGCGTTTCCGCGAGTGCTTCCGATCGTGGCAGAACGTGCGCCGACTCGCCGACGATGTCGCGGCGCCGGCACGGCTCGACATCGACCTCTCCGGCATCGCGCATCTCGACGGCGCCGCGACCGCGCTCCTCCTCGAGCTGCGCTCCGATCTCCAGCGCAAGGGGATCCCGTCCGACATCGTCGGCGCGCACGGCGCGGCGCGCGCCATGCTCGAGCTCTACGGCGCGCACGCGCAGCGACCGAGCTTGCATGCGCCGCCGGCGCGGATCGGCATGCTCGATCAAATCGGCCGCGAGACGCTGGCGATGCTCGGCGAGAGCAAAGGGCTCGATTTCGTCGGTGACGTCGTTGTCGCCGGGACGCAGGCGCTGCGACGGTTCTCCGCCGTCAATTGGGGCGACGTGCCGCGGCTCATGGAGCGCGCCGGCGCCGACGGGGTGCCGATCGTCCTCATGATCAATTTCCTCGTCGGCCTCGTCACCGGCTTTCAGGCGGCGCTACAGCTGAAGCAATTCGGCGCCAACATCTTCGTGGCGGACCTCGTCGGGCTCTCGATCACGCGCGAGCTCGCGCCGTTGATGACGGCGATCATCGTCGCCGGGCGATCCGGTGCGGCGTTCTCCGCCGAGCTCGGCACGATGCGTGTCTCGGAGGAGATCGACGCGCTCAGGACGCTCGGCTTCGATCCCTACCAGTTCCTGGTGTTTCCGCGCGTGATCGCGCTGGTGCTGGTGTTGCCCTTGCTCACGATCTTAGCCGACCTCGTTGGAATCGCCGGCGGGCTCCTCGTCGCGCTGCTGAGCCTCGATCTCACGGCGAGCGCGTACCTCCTCGAGGTGCAAAAAGCCGTCAACGTGTGGGACGTCTCCTCCGGGTGCATCAAGACCGCGGTCTTCGGCTTGAACATCGCCTTGATCGCCTGTCAGCGCGGCCTCGCCACGCATGGCGGCGCCGAGGGTGTCGGTCGCGCGACCACCTCCGCCGTCGTCACCAGCCTCTTCGGGATCGTCGTCATCGATGCGATCTTCACGGTGCTCTTCAATGCCGCCGGCATGTGACGAGCCCATCATCGCGGTCGAGCGGCTCATGATCGGCTACGGCGAGACCGTCGTGCTCGAGGGCCTCGACTTCACGGTCGCGAGCGGCAGCGTGTTCGCGATCCTCGGCGGCAGCGGCTCAGGGAAGTCGACGTTGCTGCGCCACATGATCGGCCTCGAGGAGCCGATGCGCGGCCGGATCACGGTGCGCGGCGCAGCGCCGCGTCGCGACGCCGGCCCGCCCCCGTACGGTGTGCTCTTTCAGTCGGGCGCGCTCTTCGGATCGATGACGCTCTACGACAACGTCGCGCTGCCGCTGCGGCAGTGGACGGGGCTCGATCGGCGCGCCATCGAGACCATCGTCCGCTCGAAGCTCCGGCTCGTCGGGCTCGAAGGCTTCGAGCATCATTTGCCGGCGGAGATCTCGGGCGGCATGAAGAAGCGCGCCGGCATCGCGCGCGCGTTGGCGCTCGATGCGCCGCTGCTCTTCCTCGACGAGCCGTCGGCCGGCCTCGACCCGGTGAGCTCGGCGGAGCTCGACGCGCTGATCCTCACGTTGAATCGGAGCCTCGGCATGACGACCGTGATCGTGACCCACGAGCTGCCGAGCATCTTCGCGGTCGCAAGCGACTGCATCCTGCTCGATCGCGACACCCAGGGGATCATCGCGCGCGGCAAGCCCCTCGACCTCCGCGACGCGCACGACGATCCGCGCGTCCGCGCGTTCTTCAACCGTACACCGCGGGCGGCCTGACATGGCGACGACGGCGACCAACCATTGGAAGCTCGGGCTCTTCGTCGTGGCGGGGATCCTCGCCGCGGCGGGGACGGTCTTCTGGCTCGCCGCCCACCGGTTCCAGCGCGACGCGCTGCAAGCGGTCACGTACTTCGACGAGTCGGTGCAAGGGCTCGACGTCGGATCGCCCGTGAAGTTCCGCGGCGTCACGATCGGAACCGTTACCGACATCACGATCGCCCCCGATCAGCGGCTCGTCCAAGTGACGTCCGACATCTACCTCGATGCGCTCGCCCGCCTCGGGCTGTACATCCCGAAGCGCAACAACGGCGAGGTGTTCATCGACCCGAATTTGCGCGTGCAGCTGGTGGCGGCGGGCATCACCGGCGTGCGCTTTCTCCAGACCGACTTCTTCGACGTGCACCGCTTCCCGCCGCCGCGCTTGCCGTTCGCGCCGCCGTGGAACTACGTCCCGTCGGCGCCGTCGACGTTGAAGAGCTTCGAGGAAGCGGCGATGGACATCTTGAACAAGTTTCCCGCCGTCGAAGCGGGCGTGACCGGCGCCGCAGCCGATCTGCGCACGACGCTGGCGTCGATCGACCGCCTGTCGACGTCGCTGAGCGCCGACGACGGGTCGTTCAACCAGCTGCTCGTGCAGCTGCGGACCGCCGCGGCGCGCGTGCAGACCGCGCTCGACGGCGCGAAGCTCGACGCGACGACCGCATCGCTGCGGGAGACGTCGGGATCGATCGGCCAGGCGATCGGCGAGGTCAGCGACGTACGCGACGAGCTGCGCGCGAGCCTCGTGTCGCTGCGCGAGGCGCTGGAGTCCATTCGCACGCTCGCGGACTCGCTGCAGCGCGATCCGAGCGTGCTCCTCCGTGGCGTGCGCGCCGACACGTCGGCGCGTCCGAAGTCGCCGTGAGGATGCGCTCGGCCGTCGTCGTCCTCGCGCTCACGGCCGGATGCTTGGCGCGCAACGCCGCGGAGCCGCGATTCTTTCGACCGGACTCCGTGCTGCTCCGAGAATCAACGGAAAGCGCGGACTCGGTTGCGGCGCCGCGGTCGACGCGCGCCGTCCGCATCCGTGCGGTCGTCGGCGAGTCGTTCTTGCGCGAGCGCGTCGTGTGGCGGTCGTCGCCGGTCGAATACGGTTTCTACGAGCAGCGGCGATGGCACGAGCTCCCGGCCTCGTACGTCGACCAGGCGCTGCGCGCCGCGTTCCGCAAGACGGCGCGCGTGCGCCTCTCCGACGACGTGCGCGTGCCGGCGCTGCACGTCGCCGTGACCGCGTTCGACGAGGTGCTGGTGCCGGCGCACGTCGCCGTCGCGCAAGCGACCGCGTCGCTGCGCGACGCGCACGGGCAGCTGCTGCTCGAGCGTCCCTTCGCGGCCGAGATGCCGATCGCCGGTGACGATCCCGCGACGATGGCGCGCGCGATGGGCGGCGCGCTCGACGCCGTCGCGACCGGGATCGCCGAAGCAGTCGGCGACGCCGTTGCCGACGTCGCGCCGGAGAAGCGCGCCACACCGCGCGCGCGCCGCGCGCACGGCACGTTGCCTTGACGGGCGCCGACGCCTAGACAGGCGGAAGGAGGCGATCCGATGAGCACGGCCAGCGCCGATGCGCCGTGTGCGCACCTCGAGCACCCCGGGAACACGAGTCCCGCGAGCCGCGTCTGTGACGAGTGTGTCGCGCTCGGCGACGGCTGGGTCCACCTGCGTGCGTGCCTCGCGTGCGGGCATGTCGGCTGCTGCGACAGCTCGAAGAACAAGCACGCCACGCGCCACTTCCATGCGACGCGCCATCCGGTGATCCGCTCGCTCGAGCCGGGTGAGCGCTGGCTGTGGTGCTACGTCGATGAGGTCGGAATCGAGTAGGGCGAAGAGGCCGGGTGTCGGCGCGCCGAGACGCGCGGCGGCTCACGCGGTGGCGCCAAACGCGGCGTCGTCGGCTTCGATCGCGGCGCGTACCGCCTTCAACGCCTCCGCGCGTGCGCGCAGCTTGGTCGCGGCGTGCGCCTGGCGGTTGAGCTGCCCCAGCGTCATCGCGGTCGCCCGCGCGATGTCGAGAAGCTCCGCCGTGGACACGACGCGATCCAAGAAGCCGGCGGTCACGGCGTCGTCGGGCGGATAGGCCTCGGCGTTGATGACGGCGCGGTTGAAGTGCGCGGGCGCGAGCCGCTGCCGGCAGATCTCGACGCCGAAGAACGGCATCGTGATCCCGATCGCGACCTCGTTCGCTTGGATCGTATAGGCGCCGACCACTCCGAGACGGTAGTCGGCCGACAACAAGAGGAACGCCCCCATCGCGCGCGCATGGCCGGTGCAGGCGACGACGATCGGCGTCGGGAACGCGAGCATGCGTCCCGCGAGCTCGAAGCCCGTCCGCACCATGCGGTACGCGTCGGGACCGCCGCCGGCGAGCGTGCGCAAGTCGAAGCCGGCGGAGAACGCGCCCTCTCGGCCGGTCAGCACCACCGCGGCGCCGTCGGCCTCGGCGCGATCGAGCGCGCCGTTCAGCTCCGAGAACATCTGCAGCGACAGCACGTTCAGCTTCCCGTCGTCCATCGTGACGCTGGCGACGGCGTCTTCGGCGCGGTACGTGACGAGAGCACGCATGACGATCCTTTCTTCTCGAGGACTCGTGTGCGTGTACGATTCACGCCGCGCAATGTTGTCGCAATCCCGGTCAGAGCGGCGATCGGGAGAGCGCGATCGGGCGCGTACCGTGTGTCGCGAGACCATTCCCGCTCTCGAACACCGGATCGAGGTCGCGGTGCAGGGCGTCGCGGCGTCGTAGCTTGGCGACCAACGTCGTGCGCTTCAGGCCGAGGAGCGTCGCGGCGCGCTGCTTGTTGCCGCGGGTACGCTGTAACGCCTGCTCGATGAGCGAGACCTCGAACTGGTCGACGGCGGTCTGCAAATCCATCGGCACCGCTTCGAACGGCCCCGGCGAACGACGACGCCCGGCGACGTAGGTGCGGACCTCGGGCGGCAGCTCGTCGATCGTCACTTCCTCGCCCTCGGCGAGCGCGGCGACGCGCTCGACGACGTTTTCCAGCTCGCGCACGTTGCCGGGCCAGTCGTACTCCCAGAGGTGCACCAGCGTCTCGTCCGGGATCGAGATCCGCGTCGCTCCCGGCTTCGCGTTGTGGCGGTCGAGAAAGTGCTGCACCAGGAGCGCGACGTCCGAGCGACGCTCGCGCAGCGGGGGCACGACGATCGGCACGACGTTCAAGCGATAGAAGAGGTCCTCGCGAAACGCGCCCTGCGCGACGTCGCGCTCGAGATTGCGATTCGTCGCCGCGATGATGCGCACGTCGACGCGAATCGTTCGCTCGGAGCCGACCGGCCGCACGTCGGAGTCTTGCAGGACGCGCAGGAGCTTCACCTGCATCGCCGGCGGCAGCTCGCCGACCTCGTCGAGGAAGATCGTTCCTCCCGAAGCGAGCTGAAAGACGCCCGCGCGCGCGGCGACGGCGCCGGTGAACGCGCCACGCTCGTGGCCGAAGAGCTCCGACTCGAAGAGCTCCGCCGGGATCGCGCCGCAGTTGACCGCGATGAACGGGCGAGTCGAACGCAGCGAGCACGCGTGGATGGCGCGCGCGACGAGCTCTTTCCCGGTGCCGCTCTCGCCCATGACCAAGACGCTCGCGTCGGTCGGGCCGACCTTCCGGATCAGCGTCGCGATCTTGCGCGTGAGCGGATGCTCGCCGAGGAGGGGCTGCGTCGTGCTCACGTCGTCAGCTTTTCGTCGCGGGAGTGGAGTCGCTCATGCTCGGACGATGCAGCAAGGCGAATACCATCGTGCGTAGAGCTTGCGCTCGTGCGTATCGACGTCGCCGCCCCGTGAAGACGCGGTCGAGTAGCACCGTCATTCGGATGGCGGGCCACTTTTCTGGCCGGCGCTTCCAAACATGGACCGCGAAGAACCAGTCGTGCATCTTGACGACTGCGGGCGCGGCGCGTATCCGCGCCGCCGTGAGGCGTGAGGAGCGTCACGCGCGTGCCGACGCGGTCGCAGGTCGCCGTGTCGATCTCGGTCGTCTCCGTTCGTCATGGACGAGAGGAGGGAAGTGATGAGCGCGGTACGGGTACTGGTCGGCACACGCAAGGGAGCGTTCGTGCTCCGGTCGGACGGGAAGCGCGAGCGGTGGGAGGTGAGCGGTCCGCACTTCGGCGGCTGGGAGGTGTACCACGTGAAAGGATCGCCGGCGGATCCGAACCGGCTCTATGCGTCGCAATCGACCGGCTGGTTCGGGCAGCTGATCCAGCGCTCCGACGACGGCGGTACGTCGTGGGAGCCGGTCGGGAACGAGTTCGCGTACGACGGCGCGACCGGCACCCATCAATGGTACGACGGCACGCCGCACCCGTGGGCGTTCGCGCGCGTGTGGCACCTGGAGCCGTCGCTGACGGATCCCGACACGGTGTACGCCGGCGTCGAGGACGCGGCGCTCTTCCGCTCGACCGACGGCAGCAGGACGTGGCGGGAGCTGCCCGCGCTGCGACGCCACGAATCGGCGCCCGGATGGCAACCCGGCGCCGGCGGGATGTGCCTGCACACGATCATCGTCGATCCGAGCGACCAGGCGCGGATCTTCGTCGCGATCTCGTCGGCGGGTGCGTTTCGCACCGACGACGGCGGTGCGACGTGGCGGCCGATCAATCACGGCTTGCACTCCGAGACGATTCCCGACCCCGACGCCGAGGTCGGCCACTGCGTCCATCGCCTGGCGATGCACCGATCGCGCCCGCGGGTGCTCTTCATGCAGAAGCACTGGGACGTGATGCGCAGCGACGACGCCGGCGAGTCCTGGCGCGAGGTCAGCGGCAATCTGCCGAGCGACTTCGGCTTCGCCATCGACGTGCATGCGCACGAACCCGAGACGATCTACGTCGTCCCGATCACGAGCGACTCGGAGCACTTTCCGCCCGAGGGTAAGCTACGCGTCTACCGCAGTCGCACCGGTGGGCACGAATGGGAGGCGCTCACGAACGGTCTCCCGCAGCGCGATTGCTACGTGAACGTGCTGCGCGACGCGATGGCCGTCGACGCGCTCGATCCGTGCGGGATCTACTTCGGAACGACCGGCGGGCAGGTGTACGCGTCGGGCGATGCCGGCGACGGCTGGACCGCGATCGTCCGTGATCTCCCGGCGGTGTTGTCCGTGGAGGTCCAAACCCTGCCGTGATCCGCGTTGTCCTGCCGCCGCATCTGCGTAAGCTGGCGCGCGTCGAGCGCGAGGTGCAGCTCGAGGTCGCGGGCCGCGTCACGCCGCGCGCGATCCTCGACGCGCTCGAGGCGCGCTATCCGGTGCTCCGCGGCACGATCCGCGATCACGTCACCCGCGAGCGGCGGCCGTTCGTGCGTTTCTTCGCCTGCGAGCAGGACCTCTCTCACCAATCCGCCGACGCACCGCTTCCCGACGCGGTGGTGAATGGCGCCGAGCCGTTCATGGTCGTCGGCGCGATGGCCGGTGGCTGACGGCCGCGTCGCGAGGCAGCATGTCCTCGAATGCCAAAGAGCTCTCATCCGTCGCTGCGGCGCGGGTGCGGCGACGCGGGGATTGGCTCCGCGCGAGGATCGCTCGCGCGGGCTGCCGGACACGCATTAGAGATTCCGTACTCCGAACCGGGCGTGCCGAAGTGGCTCGCTCTTTATGCGCGCTCCGCCAACCCCCGCGCCGCCGCACTCACGACGCGACGAACGAAGGAAGGATTTCTTCGGCCTTCGTGACACGCTGTCACGGCGGTGCGTGGCGTGCCGGGGCGGGCAGTCGGCGGAGCGCGCATAAAGAGCGAGCCACTTCGTCATTGAAGCAGCGGAGTACGGAACTTCTAAACCCAATGCCGTTCACTTAACGCGAGATCTCCTCGGGCGCGGGCGTTTACGCGGGTAATTGCTCATTTTGATCTTGACCACACGCGGGAAACGGCGGGGTCGGCGCTCGGGGAG
>JBGPOW010000041.1:0-25031 GCA_041488235.1 Binatia bacterium | reverse complement strand
GGCTCGACGATCTCGATGCTCTCGCCGCGCGGAGCGGTGGACATCGCCCGCCAGACGCGCAAGCCGTCGGCACACCACGAGTTCGTCGGCGCCAGCTTACGGGCGCTGCGCGTACCGGGCGGGCCGGCGCGCTCGGGCATCCGCAGCGTCGCCTGCGCCGACTGCCACAACCCCCACCTCACGAGCCGCGGGCAGGCGGAGGCGCCCTACGTCTCGGGAACCCTTCGCGGCGTGTCCGGCGTCGACCGCAACGGGACGGAAGTCCGCGCGGCCCGATATGAGTACGAAATTTGCTTCAAGTGCCACGCCGACAACACTCCGGACGTCAATTACGTACCTCGCGTTCTCACACTCACGAATACGCGTCTCGAGTTCGATGCGGTGAATCCGTCGTACCATCCCGTCGTCAACACCGGGAAGAATCTCAACGTGCCGAGCATCCCGTCGGAGTTCGAACCGAACATGACCCCGGTCCGGATGATCTACTGCACGACCTGCCACGCCGACGACGACGGCAGCTCGCGCGGGCCCCACGGCTCGTCGTTCCCGCCGCTCCTGAAGCAACGCTACGAGACGGCGGACAACACCCCGGAGAGCTACGAGCACTACGCGCTCTGCTACCAGTGCCACAATCGCACGAGCATCTTGAGCGACGTCAGCTTCCGGAAGAAGACGATGCGGACGACGGCATCGGGCGGCGGCCACAGCGGGCACTTGGCCGCCGGCGCTCCGTGCTCCCTCTGCCACGCCGCCCACGGGGTCATGGACCTGGGCATCGGCCGCGTATCGGGAACGGGATCACACACCCACCTCATCAACTTCGACACCCGTACGGTCTTGCCGAAACCGGGGAACCAGTTCCCCATCTTCACGGACAACGGCACGTTCGCCGGCAGCTGCACCCTCGTCTGTCACGGCGTGACCCACGACAACACCTCGTATCAATGAGAGGAGTCCCTTGTGCGAACACCCATCCGATTCATGCGACCGGCGCTCGTCGCCGTCGTCCTGCTGCTTTGCGCCGGCCCGGCGCAGGCGAAGCTGACGCCGCAGCAAAAGTGCCAAGCCGGTAAAAATCAGGCCGCGGGCAAGTACGCGGCGTGCCGCGAGAGCGCCGCGGCGAAGTTCGTCCAGAACGGCGACACCGTGAAGCGCGACAAGAACCTAGCGACCTGTGTGACCAAGTTCACGACGACGTGGGGGAAGCTCGAGGCCGCCGCGGCGAAGGCCGGCGCGAGCTGCCTCGACGACGCGTCCACCGCCGGCGACTTCCAGGCCGTGGTCGACCAGTGCACGAGTGAGATCGTGACGGGGCTCACGGGCAGCGCCTTGCCCGACTGCCCCATTCAGCTCGCGACGTGCGAGAGCGACTTGGCCGCATGCCAGGCGGGCGGCGGCACGTTGCTCGAGACCGGCGAGACGCTTTGCTACGACGCGACGAACATGCCCACGTCGTGTACCGGCACCGGCCAGGACGGCGAGCTCCTGAAAGGGCTCACGCGCGGCTACCAGGACAACGCCGACGGCACGGTCACCGACACCCGCACCGGGCTCACCTGGGAGAAGCTGAGCGACGATGACAGCGTCAACGACAAGGACAACATCTATTCGTGGTCGGAAGCCTTCGGCAAGATCACGCTCCTGAACACCAACCCGTGCTTCGCCGGACACTGCGACTGGCGGCTGCCGAACGTCAACGAGCTCCACAGCCTCCTCGACTACGGCAAGAGCAGTCCCATGGTGGACACAAAGTTCAATACGGGGTGCGCACCGACCTGCGCACCAACGGCGTGCAGCTGCATCGACACCGGCGCCGCCTACTGGACGTCCACGACGGTCACCGGCTTCACGGACAACGCTTGGCAGATTCCTTTCGATACCGGCTACGTGGTCGTCGACGTCAAGACCTCCCCTGTTCACGTCCGCGCGGTGCGCGGCGGGGCGTGATCGCCTCGCGCCTTGGAGAGAGGATCGGTGCATGAATCGGAGGGTGCTTCCAACGTGGGGTCTGCTGGTTGCATTCGTCACCGTCGGCATCGCGCTCGCCTGCCGTGACGTCGCGGCGGAGGACACGTGCACGTCGGCGCAGTGTCACGCGAAGCTCCTGACCGGTAGCACCGTCCATCCGATCGCGGAGAGCTGCGAGACGTGCCACGAATCGACGGGAACGCCGCATCCCAAAAAGGGACAGAAGACCTTCAAGCTGACGAAAGAGCCGCCGGACCTCTGCTTCGGCTGTCACGAGGCCTTCGGCACGAAGAGCAAAGTCGTGCATTACCCCGTCACCGCCGGGCAGTGCACGACCTGTCATGACCCGCACTCGTCGAACGAGCCGAAGCTCTTGGCGCAGCCGATGAAGGATCTCTGCGGCACCTGCCACTCGGACCACGTGAGCTTCAAGGTCGTCCACGGCCCGGTGTCTGCCGGCACGTGCACCGCGTGCCACACGCCGCACGAGGGGGACAACAAAGCCCGGCTGGAGAAGGAGCCGCCGGAGCTGTGCTTCGGGTGCCACGCCGACATGCAGGACGTGACGAAGAAGGCGAACGTCCACCCCGCCCTCGCCGCGGGATGTCCCTCGTGTCACAACCCGCACGGGTCCGACTTCCCGAAGCTGCTCTCGGCGGAGGGGCAAGACCTCTGTTTCACCTGTCACCCGCAGATTCAGGAGATCGTCAGCGCCGCGTCCGTCCCGCACCCGGCGCTGTCGTTCGGCGAAGGCTGCGTGTCCTGCCACTCGCCGCACGCCAGCGACAATCCGAACATGCTGTTGAAGACGGAAACGGAAACGTGTCTCGGCTGCCACGACACCATCATCACCAAGGCGATGACGGCCCTTCACACCCCCATCAAGAACGGCAAGTGCACCGGCTGCCACATGCCGCACGGCAGTCAGAACGCGACGCTCTTGGTGAAGCCGTTCCCCACCGATGCCTACGTGCCCTACAGCGACAACGAATACGCCCTGTGTTTCAGCTGCCACAAGCGCGATTTGCTCGCGTACCCGCAGACCTCGTACGCGACCAACTTTCGCGACGGCGAGCGCAACCTCCACTATCTGCACGTCAACAAGCCGAAGGGGCGAAGCTGCCGCCTCTGCCACAACATCCACGGCAGCAGCCAACCGAAGCTGATCGCCGAGAGCGTGCCGTTCGGGAAGTGGAATCTCCCCCTGAAGTTCGTGAAGACGGAGACCGGCGGCGGCTGCTCGCCGGGATGCCATAAGCCGCAGTACTACGATCGCAACACGCCCGGGAAAAAACCGGAAGGCACGAAGCGCGCCGTCGAGGCGCCGTAGGGAGGACCGCGCATGCTCGAGGAGGCCGACGTCAGGAAGATCATGCAGGGCGTGCGCGCGATTCTGAACGCCGACCAGTCGACCTCCGGCGTCCTCGGCGACCGCTGGCAAGGCGGTCAGCTCGTCCTGCGTCCGGGCAAAGGCGGCACGCAGGAGAAGGTCATCCCGATCGACGCGTTCTTCCGCAAGATCGTCATGGTGCGCGATCGCCTGCGCGTCCTCGAGCAACGGATCAACAACCACCCGAAGCTCGCCGACACCGACCGCCTCGAGCTCCAGGAGTACATCACCCGCGCCTACGGCAGCCTGACGACGTTCAACGTCCTCTTCACCGACGCCGCCGATCGCTTCGTCGGCAGCGGTGGTACGGGCGACGAATCCTGAGCGGCAGAGCGCAGCCAAGGGAGGCTCAGACCCCGCATCCGCATGGACGGGAACGATCCCCGGCGGGGTTCCTGCGGGTGAGAACGGGCGCGGATCGCGCGGGACGACTGTGCCGACGGGTGCACGCGCCCCTCGCCCGGCGGGCCGCGCGACACTGGCCCGCCGGTTGCTCCATTGGCTGGTGTGAAGGCGCAGGTACACGGCCGTTGGGCTCGTCTGACGGCGTTCGTGATCGTGCTCGGAGCGACGGCGCCGGCCGCGGCGTTGCAGCTGTCGGGGGGCGAGATCATCGGGCGGATGGAGCAGGCACGCGACGAGGGGGGCGCGGACGCGAGCAGCGTACTGCGGCTCGAGATCGGCTCCGGCGACGACGCCCTCGTCCGCACGGTCGCGATCTATCGCCGTCGCTGCGGCGGCGAGATGCGGAGTCTCGTCGTGCTGCGCGACCCACCCGATGTGTCGGGCACCGCGGTGCTCACCGCGGCGCGCGCCGGCGGGCGGCCGGACATGTGGATGTACCTCCCCGAGCTCGGGCGCGTCCGGCAGCTGAACGCGTTTGCGCAGAGCGAGCGGTTCATGGGATCGGATCTGACGTACGAGGATCTGGGAGTGATGACGATCGCCGGCCGTGACCACCGCTTCCTCGGCGAGGCCGAGCTCGAGGGCGAGCCCGTCTACAAGGTCGTGAGCCGGCCGACGCCGCGCGAGGAGACCGGCAGGCTGCTCACGTGGGTGAACCGCGCGACGTTCCTTCCGGTCCGCATCGACACCTTCGATCGGGTCGGCGCCATGGTGAGGACGGCGCGGTTCGCCGACGTCCGCGACGTGCGCGGCATCCCGACGCCCTTCTCGATCGACCTCGACAACCTCGAGAGCGGCCGGCGCACCCGCCTCACGCTGCTCGAGGTCGACTACTTCCGCGACCTCGACTGCAATCTGTTCCGCGAAGAGCGTCTCGCACACCTGCGCTGACCATGCAGGCGAGCCGGCTCGCGACGCTCGCCGTCATGCTGCTCATGACGGCGACTCCCGTGCGGGCGCAGCTCGAGCGCGAGCGCGATCACGTGTCGCTCGCCGGCGCCGTGTCCGGCTGGCATGCGTTCCGCCTCCACTCCGACACGCCGAGCGAGCGACCGTCGAGCCTCCTCGATCTGCGCCTCGACGCCGAGCGCAGCGGCGTCGCGCATCTCTTCGCCCGCGTCCGCACCGGCTACGACGGGAAGATCGGCGATCCCGACGAGCGCAATCGGCCGTTCCTCACGCTCGACGAGGTCTACCAAGACAAAGACCTCTTCCTCGAAGTCGACGAAGCGTTCGTCGACGTCTTCCTCGGCGACGTGCAGCTGCGCGTCGGCAAGCAGAAGATCTCGTGGGGCCAGCTCGACGAGATCCAGCCGACCGACAATCTCAACCCCGAGGACTTGACCGAATTCTATTTCCGCCCCGAGCTCGAGCGGAAGATCGGCATCCCGGCGGCGACGCTGACCTGGTACCGCGGTCCGTGGACCGTCGAGGGCGTCTGGGCGCCCTTCTATACCGCCTATCGTTTCCCGCACCGGCAGGATCGCTGGTTCCCGCCGATACTCGTCGTCCCGAGCCGCGTCGACACCCCGTTCGGCTCGCTGCCGATCCGTAGCCGCTACCCCGACGTCGACCCGCCGCCGCGCACGCTCGCCAGCTCCGACGTCGCGCTGCGCGTGCGGCGCTTTCTTGCGGGCGCCGAGCTCTCGGCGAGCGTGTTTCACGGCTGGGACAAGTCGCCGAGCTTTCTTGCCACCGGAACGGCGACGCTCGTCCCGACGGGCGATCCGATGCGGCCGGCGGCGCCGAGCAGCGACATCACGGTGCGCCCGAGCCTGCATCGCATCACCGTCCTCGGCGCCGATCTCGCGGTGCCGATCTGGCTGCTTGCGCTCCGCGCCGAGGCGGCGTGGGTCCACGGCCGGTTCTTCCCGGTCGCGATCCAGAACCGCGTCGGCAACGACCCGCGGCTCGTCGCCGCCGTCCGCGCCGCCGCCGAGCGCGTCGCCGCGAGCGGCCAGCCGGAGACCATCGCGCTGCCGATACTGCCGACCGAGCTCGAGCGCGAGTCCGTCCAGTACGGCGTCGGTATCGATCTCTCGGTGAACGAGCCGCTCTCGCGCGCGCTCACCGGCGGCGAGCGCCTCGCCGGCACCTTCATCCTCCTGCAGCTCCTCGACACCGTCATCTTCCGGCACGATCAGCCGTTCATCTCCGAAATGATCGAGCACGTCGTCGGCTTCACGATCCGTCGCAGCTTTCGCGACGAGCGCGTCCTCGCGCAGGTGAAGGTCGGCTACAATCCGAATCACGGCGACGTGTACGTCTGGCCGGAAGTCACGTACCGCATCACGCCGACCTTACACGCGCTCTTCGAGGCGCGCGTGATCGCCGGCAACCGCTCGCAGCAGATCGGTGAGTATCGCGATCACGACGAGATCGTCGTCGGCTTGCGGCGCTTCTTCTGAACGCGCCCGCGCGGTCGCGGCGGCGTAGCGCGCGGGCGCATGGCGCTGCCGGCGTACGGGGGCGGCGGCGCGGAGGGTCGCTGCGCGCTCAGCGTGCCTGGCGGGCCGCCACATCGCGTGAATCCTTCCGTACCGCGCAACCCACTCGAAGCACCTACGGCCCATTCGCGCTCCGCGACCCTCCACGCCGCCGCCCCCGCATGCGGCGACCGCGTCACGCAGCCGACGTGACGCTGCGCGCTTCGCGCGTGCGCTTGCGCGGACGCGAGACGCTGAAGGCCGAGGTCGGCGTGCGTGACGACGCGTGGCGGTGGGAGGAGCGGGAGTCGCCTGGAGCGCGAATAGATCGTACATAGGCGGAAGTAAACGCGACGTACGGATGGACCCCCACGGGGCCGCGTCCCGCTAGATCTGCTGAGCGCGCAAGGCGACTCCCGCCTCCTCCCGCCGCCGAACGTTAGCGGTCGCGCGCGCGACTCTCCGCTCAGTCGCCGGAAGCGCCCGCTGCCGCCGCGGTGAAGAGCGGCAGGTACTGCGCGTAGCCTTCTTCGGCGAGGCGCTCCACCGGCACGAAGCGCAGCGCCGCGGAGTTCATGCAGTAGCGCTTGCCCGTCGGCGGCGGGCCGTCGTCGAACACGTGACCGAGATGCGAGTCGGCATGTGCGGAGCGTACCTCGGTGCGCGCGAACACGAGTCCCCGGTCGACGCGCTCGCGCACGTTGGCCCGCTCGAGCGGCCGCGTGAAGCTCGGCCATCCCGTCCCCGAGTCGAACTTGTCGCGCGAGCTGAAGAGCGGCTCGCCCGAGATGACGTCGACGTAGATGCCGGTGCGCTCCTCGTGCCAGTAGGCATTGCGGAACGGCGCCTCGGTCGCCTCTTCCTGTGTCACCGCGAATTGTTCCGCGCTCAGCGTTCGCCGCAGCGTCGCCGCGTCGGGCTTGTGGAAGCTCGCCGCGTTCCAGGCAACGACCGCGCGGTCGGAATTGCCGGTCCCACGTGTCGCGTCGCCGACGGCGCCACGCGCGTCTGCCGTAGGCGCGTCGCCGACGGCGGCATCGCCGACGTTTTCCTGGCCCGCGGCGTCGCCCCAGAGCTCACGGAGACGCTGATCGCGTCCGCAGCTCCAACGATAGAATCGATAATGTACCGGATTCTTCTCGTGATAGCGCTGGTGGTACTCCTCGGCCGCCCAGAAAACGCTCGCGGCGACGATCTCGGTCACGATGGGACGGTCGAAACGCTTCGACTGCTCGAGCGCGCGCTTCGCGGCCTCGGCGGCGGCGCGCTGCGCCTCGTCGTGGACGAAGATGATGCTGCGGTACTCGGGGCCGACGTCGCAAAACTGGCCGGCGGCGTTCAGCGGATCGACGTTGTGCCAGAAGACGTCCAGCAGCTCGGCGTACGCGATGCGTGCCGGGTCATAGGTGATCTGCACCGCCTCGACGTGGCCCGTGCCGCCCGCCGATACCTGCTCGTACGACGGGTGCGGCACGCCGCCGCCGGTGTAGCCGGCCGTCGTCGTGAGCACGCCCGGGAGCTGCTCGAACGGGACCTGCATGCACCAGAAGCAGCCGCCGGCGAATGTCGCCGTCGCGGCCTTCGCGCCGCTCTCCGCCGCCCCGACGGGGGCCGGATGCCACGTAACGACGGCCGAAACGACCGCCAGCGTCAGCGCCAGCGCCAGCGCGCGTCCCGCGCGCGTCCTCGATGGCGCATCGATCGCGTGCGTCATGCGTCGCTTATATCTACGTCCGGCGGCCAAGGAATCCTCCCCCGGCGTGTTCGATGCCGGGGTGGTGCGCCGGTCGCACCCGCGCCGCGACGTCTCAGGTAACGCGGTCGCTTGGCAACAGCCCGCGCGTGGCGTGCGCACATGCGCGCACGCCACGCGCAGTCTCAGTCGGAACGCGCCTTCAGGCGATCGCTCTGGTTGCGGGTCGCGGAGCCGAACTGCGCTTCCCAGCACGCGCCGTCGCTGTTCAACAGTTGCGCGCGCAGCGGCAGCGTCGTCGGCAGCAACGGCACGTCGAGCGCGGCGCCGCGACCGCGGAGCGTGATCCGCGACTTGCCGGCGAGCCCGGACTTCAAGAGCAAGCTCTGGATACCGCTCGGCGTGAGATCGCGATCGGCGTACTTGAAGCCGGCGGTCGTCTCGCGCCAACACGGGCGTGGGCTCGCGGCATTGCACGTGCCCCCCGCCGGCGCGCTCGCGTGCGAGACCAGATCGGACGTGCCGTCGTAGAGGCAGAGCTCGTAGCCCGTCGTCGTGAGCGGGTCACCGAAGTCGCTCTTCGTCGTCGCGGCGCCCTTCGCCCACTTGAACACGAGGCGGTCCTTGTCGTCGGGCGTGCGATCCTTGATGTCGACATGGCCGCCGCCGCTCACGACGGGCTCGCGACACATCGCGAGCGGCGTCGCACCACAGGCGCCCTTCGCGATCTGCACCACCTGCTGGAACGTCGGCCGATTGATCCAATGAATCGCCGGCACCGTCGTCACGCCGACGGCGCTCTGGCGCACGTCCTCGTCGGCGATCTGACGCTTCCAGTCGGCGACGTTGGCGCTGCCGAACTCCGCTTGGAGATCCGCCGCCGCTTGCGACATCGCATTCCAGAGCGCGGTGCGGCAGTCGGCGAGCACGCCGCCGCCGCAGTACGTCCGCGACCACGGATCCTGCACCGCCATCCCCAGCACCTGGCGCAGATCTTTGTTGACGTGGCTGTAGAAGGCGTCGTCGAACGAGGAGCCGATGTGGTCGCGACGATTGGTGTCGTCGAGCTGCAGGCCGAGGTTGCCGATCGCGTTCCCGGAGTTGGCATCGAACATCGCGTGCGCGAGACGCGTCCACCACGCGTCCATGATCGCCGGCGCCTGAGGATCGTCGTACTCGCCGTCGTGGTCGAAATCGCGGCGATGGGTCGACGTCGTGAGCCAGGCGGCGAGGCGATCACGCATCTCTTGCGCCCGCGAGTCCGCGCCGGGCGGCGCGGTCGCGCCGAGCACCTGGAGCAGCAGCGACAGATCCTCCTGGCCGCGTAGATCGACGGTGCCGGCGTCTTCCATCGCGTCGACGAGGTCGGGCCTGTCGATGTTGCCGGCGTTGATCGCGTTGCGGATGCGGAGGTCGAGCATCTGGCTGCGGAAGACGGGACCGTAGGAGAACTGGCGGTCGTTCGACTTGAACTGCGGTGCCTGCTTGTTGTTCCACGACGTGAGGAAGCCCTGCGGCGGGTTGAGCGCGTTCGGCTGCGCCGAGAGCGGGATGAAACCCTGCCAATCCCACTCGCCCGTGCCCCACGTCGGCAGATACGGGTCGACGCCCTGCGCGCGCTGCGGGCACTTGCACGAGTGCTGGTAGCCGATGTCCTTCGCGTCGACGTAGAACCAATTGAAGGTGTAGTCGACGCCGTCGCCCATCGCCTGGCGGAACGAGTCGTAGCCGTTCGTCATGAACGTCGGATCGTTGATGCGGAGAAAACCGCGCGCCGACCCGAGCTCGTTCTGGTAGGTCGAGCGCAAGGTCGCGATCGCGATCGGCGTGCCGTCGGTGAGCGCGCCGCGCGCAAGGATCGGACCGTAGTCGGGCGTGCGCTGCACCACCCAATCGAGCACGATGTCGGGTCCGCCGGGAATGCCGCCGGCGCTCGGCTTGGCGATCTGCACGTGGTGGAATTGCTCGATCGCCGTGCAAACGCCGTCGTGCAGATACCCGAGGGAGTTGACGGTCGCCGGACCGCCGCCGGGCTCACAAAGACGCAGCACCCACTGATCGACGTTGTCGGCGCTCGCCGACGTCGCCGACCATGCGTAGTTCCGGCCGCGTCCGAGCTGGATGAAGATGTCCGTGCCGGCGAAGGCGACGCCGCGGGCGTCGATCTGCGGCCCGTGGATGTCCTTCTCGACGAGCAGCTGCGGGACGAAGTAGCCGGTCTGCGGTCCGAAGACGGCGATCGGCCGGCCGTTCTTCGTGTGCTCGGCGGAAACGAGGAGCGCGTTGCTCATCGCGTGCGGCACCGCGAGCGGCGGCGTCCGGCCGCTGATCGCGTCCTCGAGGTCCTGCAGCGAGGCGGTGCCGCCGCTCACCGGTTGCAGGCTCGCGCAATTGACGTCGGGATGCGACGCGGGATCGACGGCACCGAGGTTCAGCATGTAGGGCACCGCGTTCGGCGACGTCGTCGGCGCCTCGATGTCGTTCGCGAAGTGCAGGTCGTCGAAGATGGCGCGCGCGGTCGTGGCGTCGCCGCCAAGCGCCGTCGTCATGGCCTTCAGACCGCAGAGGTTCGAGAGCTCGCCGCCGCCGCCCTTGCCGAAGATGCCGCCGACGAGCGACGCGACCGCGACGACGTCCTCGACCTTCCACTGCGCCGGAACCTGCTGCAGTGCCGGGTACTCGGCGGGCAGCTTCGTCGAGTCGGCGAGCGCCTCGGAGATGTATTGGTTCACGCCGTCGGTGTACGCGACGAGATCGGCGTATCCCGCTTGCCCCGCCGGCCCGGAGTTGCGGATGGCGTCGATCTGCGCCGTCAGATCGGACTCGAGGTAGGGCGCGATCGCGAGCTGCCCCTGGTCCATCGCGATGTCCGAGGCCGACGCGCCGAGGAACTCCGAGAGGCGCGCACGCCCGTAGTGGCGCAGCACGTCCATGAGAAAGAGCCGGTCTTCGGCGCCGGTGTAGCCGGCCGCGAACATCGTCGCGTAGCGCGTGGTGCCGAAGATGTGCGGGACGCCGAAGCTCGCGTCGCGGATCACCGTCACGCCCGTCGTCGGCGAATACGTGCGATCGATGTCGTCGTCGCGGACGCCGAAGGACGCGTCCTTGTAGAAGTCGAGGAGCTGCGCCTCGGTCAAGCCGGGCGCGTGATAGACGAGGTCGCCGTACATGTCGAGCTGGTCTTTCACGTGCGGCGGGTACGTACCGGCCTGGGCCGCGATCGCCTCCGGCCCGTTGAGAACGCCGTCGGAGCCGGGCGGCAGGATGTTGAGAAACCCTGTCGCGTCGCCGAACTCCTGGTAGTGCCCTTGTGACGTCTGCGCGTACGCGCCGCGGGCGGCGCTCAGGACCATCCCGGCGATCAGACCTACGGCGACAGCTTTCGTCAGTCCCTGCATTCGGAACGCCTCCTCGCTATTGTCGGTGACCGCCGCGCGTGGAACGATCGGCGGCGAAAAACGTGACGCGAGCGTAGGGGCCGGTCGCAGCCGCGCCAATCCTTTGTTCCCGGGACTGCGGTGGGGAAAATGGAGGAGCTGACCGACGGTAACCGGGCGCACGTGCCCGGCGCCCAAGGGGAGTCATGACATCGCGGAGAACGCAGCTCGGAACGGAACCGCCGGCGTTGGAGATCACGCCGGAGCCGTTCTACCTCCGCCGCCGCGAGTTCCTCCGCGACGCCGCGCTGTTCGCCGCCACGGCGACGGCCGTCGGCGGCGGCCTCCGCGTGCTCGTCCGCGGCCGTCGCGTGACCCGACGCGGGCAAGCCGACCGCGAGCGCGGCGGCAGCGGCGCGCCGGCGCTCGCACCGCTGCCGATCGCACGCCGCTCCGAGCACGCCGGCGGCGACGCGCCGACACCCGAGCGCGACGTGACGAGCTACAACAACTTCTACGAGCTCGGCACCGACAAGGAGGATCCGGCGGCGAACGCCGACACGCTACGGCCGCGGCCCTGGACGGTGACGATCGCCGGCGAGGTGCGCACGCCGCGCGTCGTCGACGTCGACGAGCTGCTGCGTTGGTTCCCGCTCGAGGAGCGGATCTACCGCATGCGCTGCGTCGAGGCGTGGTCGATGGTGATCCCGTGGGTCGGCTTTCCGCTCGCCGATCTCCTCGCACGCCTGGAGCCGACCTCGCGCGCCAAGTACGTGCAGTTCACGACGCTCGTCGACCCAGAGCAGCTGCCGGGGCAACGTCGGCGCGTCCTCGACTGGCCGTACGTCGAAGGGCTGCGCCTCGACGAGGCCATGCATCCGCTCGCGCTCGTCGCCGTCGGCCTCTACGGCAAGACGCTGCCCGGGCAGAACGGCGCGCCGCTGCGTCTCGTCGTACCGTGGAAGTACGGCTTCAAGGGCATCAAGTCGATCGTCGAGATCCGTCTCGTCGAGAAGCCGCCGCCGACGACGTGGAACGCGGCAGCACCGCACGAGTACGGCTTCTTCGCCAACGTGAATCCGGCCGTCGACCACCCGCGCTGGAGCCAAGCGACCGAGCGCCGCATCGGCGAGCTGCACCGCCGGCCGACGCTGCCGTTCAACGGCTACGCCGCCGAGGTCGCGCACCTCTATGCCGGCATGGACCTGGCGACGTATTTCTGATGGACGCCGACGCCGCCGCCCTGTCGCGCTCCCCCGCCGCCGCGACGACGCGCCGCCGCACGGCGCCGTATCGATGGCTCGCGCCCGGCGTCGTCGCCGGTGCGCTCGCGCCGCTCCTCTCGATCGTGCTCCGTGCCGCCCGCGGCGAGCTCGGCGCCGACCCGATCGCGCAGGCACTGAACGAGCTCGGACTCGTCGCGCTGATCTTCTTGACCGCGTCGCTGGTGTGCACGCCGGCGAAAAGTCTTTTCGGGTGGACGTGGCCGATCCGTCTGCGGCGCATGCTCGGCCTCCTCGCCGCCCTGTACGCGACGTTGCACGTCCTGACGTACGCGGTCCTGGATCAAGGTCTCGACCTGCACGCGATCGTCGACGACGTGCTCGAGCGCAAGTTCATCCTCGCCGGCGCGGCGACGTATCTGATGCTGCTGCCGCTGGCGCTCACCTCGACGAACGCCGCCGTGCGCCGCCTCGGCTTCGCGCGCTGGAAGCGTCTGCATCGCCTCGCGTACCTCGCCGGCGCGGTCGCCGCGCTGCATTTCATTTGGCGGGTCAAGAAGGACCTGCGCGAGCCGGCGGTCTACGCCATCGTGATCGGCGCCCTCCTCCTGGCGCGGCTCGCGGCGCGGATCCCTACTCGGCTCGGACACGCGCGCGTGGCAGACTGAGGGGATGCCGATGGTCGCGCGCTCGCCACGCCACGAGGAGCTTCCGCCCGACTCGCCGCGGACCCTCGTCGTCTGGACGGTACTCGTCGTCACGCTCGCCGTCGCGATCGTCGCGGCGCTCTTCGTCGTCCGCCACGTGCTGCTGCTCATCTACGTCTGCGCGTTGCTCGCGATCGGCTTGAGCCCGCTCGTGCGCTGGATCGAGGGCCGCGAGATCATCACATTCGGGCGCCGGCGGGTGCCGCGCTGGACGGTCATCTTCGTGCTCTACGCGATCGTCCTGGCGCTCGTCGCCGGCATCGCCGCGCTCGTCCTGCCGCCGCTCGTCGCGCAGACGCGCGAGCTCGCGGCGCGCGCGCCGGAGCTCGTCGAGCGCGCGCAACAGTTTCTCGGCAGCTATGGCTTCGAGCGCGTGCGCTTCGATCAGCTGAGCCAAGCGCTGCCGACACCGTCGGACGCGCTGGGAACCGTCCTCGGCACCGTCGCCGGTCTCCTCGGCGGCGCCTTCGGCGTCGTGACCGTGCTCATCCTGACCTTCTATTTTCTCGTCGAAGCGGACGCGCTCGTGGAGGGGTGGCTCCGTCTCTTCGCGCGCGAGCGCCGGCAGCAAGCGCGCGCGATTGCGCAGCACGTCTCCGAGAAAGTGAGCGCGTGGCTCATCGGCCAGGTGATGCTGGGAGCGGCGGTCGGCGCCTCGGCGGGCATCGCCTTCATGCTCCTCGGCGTTCCATACTTCTACGTGCTCGCCATCCTCGCGGCGATCGGCGAGTGCATTCCGTACGTCGGACCGTTCGTCGCGGGTATGACCGCGACGGCGATCGCCGCCACCGTCTCGTGGCACCTCGCCCTCGCGACGGCCGTCTACTACCTCCTCCAGCAACTCATCGAGGTGAACGTCCTCGTCCCGAAGCTCATGGGCCATCAGGTCGGCTTGAGCGCGGCGACGATCATCATCGCCGTGCTGCTCGGTGGCGCGCTCCTCGGCGTCGTCGGCGTCGTGCTCGCCGTGCCGACGGCGGCGATTCTCCAAGCGACGCTTCAAGAGCTGGCCTCGACGACCGAGTAGCGGCGCGCCCGCGGCCGATGCTCGGATCGCAGCACTTGTATTCTGGCGCTTTTGGCGTCTATGGCGTATATGGTTCATGATGAAACACGTCAGTCTGGCGGAAGCACGCGACCGTCTGTCCGCGTTGGTGAATGATGCCGCGCATGGTGGGCAACGCATCGTGCTGTCGTCGCGCGGTCGTCCCAAGGCAGCGTTGATCGGAATGGAAGATCTCGAACGGCTCCAGCGAGCTGGGGCAGACGCGACGACCATCGAGCGTGAGATGACGCGTTGGATCGAGCGGGTCGAGGACGCCGTGCGCGGACGACCACGCGTGAAGAGATCTTCGACCGACGCACTCGGCGAGGTGCGGAAGGAGGCACGTGCCGGAACGAATGGTGTGTCTCGACGCCAGCGTCGGACTCAAGCTGCTCGTCGCCGAGGACGATAGCGCGCGAGCGCGGTCTCTCTGGCGTACGTGGGCAGTCCAAGGCTTCGTCGTCGTCGCGCCGGGCTTGTTCGTCTTCGAATGCACGTCGGCGCTCCGGCGCATGGTCGTTCGCGGCGATCTCGCGCAGGAGGCGGGGCGTCGAGCACTTGGGCTCCTCCTCGAGATGCCGCTGTCACTACAGGCGCCGGACGGGCTCGTGGAACGCGCGTGGGACCTCGCCCGCGCACTCGATCGACCGACGGCGTACGATTGCTTCTATCTCGCCGTCGCCGAGCTGCTCGGCATCGAGTGCTGGACGGCCGATCGTCGCCTCTACAATGCCGTGCGCAGCAAGCACCCATGGCTCCGGCACCTCACCGAGCACGTCCCCGCGCCAAAGTCATAGTCAGTCCGTGCGCGGGCGATCCGCGCGCCACGGTCGACTGCAAATCCGTGCGCACGGCTGCGACCGCACGGAGTACGAAATGCGCGGCTCAGCGCTCGCCGATCAGGTAGCGTGCGCCGTCGTCGTGCGCCTGCGCGGCGTGCATCACGCCTCGGGGCAACATCAAGCGGTCGCCCGCCTCCAGTCGATAGGAGCGTCCGTCGATCTCGAACGTCATCGCCCCGGCGATCATCCACAGACTCTCGTCGCGCTCGTGCGCATGCGGCGCGTACGTGCGGCCGGGCGGATCGCTCCAGCACACGACCTCGAATCCCTCCGCCTCGAGGGTGCGGCGCGCGTCATCTTGCTTCGGCGGCTTCGGCACCGTCGAGCGGATGTGCTCGAGCTGCATGACGGCGGAGCATACGGCGCCGGCCACGCGACGTCCATCCGACCGCGACGCGGAGCCGCGCGCGACGTCGAACCACGCTCGCCTTCACCGTCGAGACCTGCAACGATGCCCGTTTCGTCCTTCATGTCGATCATGTCGATCGTGGCCGAAGAGCTCTCGCTGCTCGACGACGTCACCCGCAGCCTGGAAGAGTCGCCGGCGACGCGGCCGCCGTCGGAAGCGTCCGTCGTCGAGGAGCTGAAGCATCTGCGCGAGGCGCTGCGCGGCGGCGAGAAGGCCGAGGACCAGGCGGCGCTGCTCGAGCAGTGGAACCGCCAGTCGGCGCTGCTCGACCAGCTGCGCGCGTCGCGCCAAATGCCGCAGGTGAGCCGCGATTCGCCGTACTTCGCGCATCTCCGGCTGCGTGAGGGCGGCGGCGAGTTCGACGTTCTCCTCGGCAAGGCGACGTGGCTCAAGGGCGGCGTGCAGATCGTCGATTGGCGCTACGCGCCGATCTCGCGCATCTTCTACCGCTACCGCCAAGGCGACCTCTACGAGGAGGAGATCGCCGGCCGCGAGCGCACCGGCGACGTCGCCGCCCGCCGCACCGTCGCGATCCGCAACCGGCAGCTGCAGCGCATCGAGGCGCCGGAGGGCACGTTCGTCCCTGACGTCGACGCCGCCAATGGATGGCGCCGCATCGCCCGCGAGCCGCCGCGCCTCGCCGGCGGCGAGGGCAGCGCGCTTCGCGCCCATGCCCCCGACGAAGGGACGACCCGTCGTCTCGGCACGCATCCGCATGGAGCATCGCAGCGCGCCGACAAGCACCTTCCCGACATCGCGGGGCTCATCGATCCCGAGCAGTTCGCGCTCATCACGCGCCCGTCCTCGGGCTTCGTCGTGATCCGCGGCACCGCCGGCTCCGGAAAGACGACGGTCGCGCTGCACCGCATCGCGTATCTCGCCTACGAGGACGCGACGATCGACTCCGACCGCACGCTCGTCGTCGTGTTCTCGCCGGCATTGCGCGACTACGTGAGCCACGTGCTGCCGTCGCTCGGCGTCGATCGCGTGCAGGTGCGGACGTTCCACGAGTGGGCGGCGGAGCAGACGCGCCGACTATACCCGGCCCTGCCCCGCATCGTGCGCGAGGCGACTCCCGCCGTCGTCCACCGCCTGAAGCTGCATCCGGCGCTGCTCGTCGCGCTCGTACGCCAGGTCGAGCGGGTCCCCGGCCCACAGACGCCGGCGCAGGCGATCGACGACTGGGCGAGCGTGCTGCGCGACGTCGCGTTTCTCGAATCGGTCTTCGCCGACGTCGCGCCGGGCGCGTTCGCCCACGAGGAGCTGGAGCGCGCCGCGGCGGCGTCGCGCGATCAGCACGAGCGCGTCGTCGCGTGGATCGAGGGCGACCACCACGCGCAGCCGGAGCTCGACGCCGAGGACGACGCGCTGCTCTTGCGCGCGTGGCAGCTGCGCGTCGGGGCCATCCCGGCGCGCAGCGGCGGCAGCCTACGCTACCGCCACGTCGCGATCGACGAGGTGCAGGACTTCTCCGCGATCGAGGTGCAGGTGTTGCTCGGCTGCTTGGACCCGCACCAGAGCATCACGCTCGCCGGCGACACGCAGCAGCACGTGCTCCCCGACGCCGGCTTCACGTCGTGGAGCACGTTCTTCCACGACGTCGGCCTCTCCGGCGTCGAGGTGGAGACGCTCGAGGTCAGCTATCGCTGCTCGCGCCAGATCGCCGAGTTCGCCCTCGCCGTCTTGGGCGATCTGCGCGAGGACGACCGCCCACCGCTCACGGTGCGATCCGGACCGCCCGTCGAGCTCTTCCGCTTCACGGATCACGGCGCCTGCCTGGCGTTCTTGGCGGACGCCCTCCTCGATCTCGCCGCCAGCGAGCCGCTCGCCTCCGTCGCGGTCTTGACGCCGTCGCGCGAGCTGAGCGCGCTCTACCACGGCGGTCTCGAGCGCGGTGAGGTGCCGCGCCTGCGGCGCGTCGAGCACCAAGACTTCACGTTCGCGCCCGGCGTCGAGGTGACCGAGATCGAGCAGGTGAAGGGCCTCGAGTTCGACTACGTGATCCTGGTGGAGGTGAGCGTTACGTATTTGCCGGATCGGCCGGCGTCGCGGCGGCTGTTGCACGTCGGCGCGACGCGCGCGGTACACCAGCTGTGGCTGACGAGCGTCGGCACGCCGTCGTCGATCGTGCACGGGCGCACATGACCGCGTCCCCTCGCCGCACAATCTCGAACGTCCCGTCAATCGTCTGACCGCTCGCGGCGGCGAGATCACATATTTGCGGCCGTCGTTCCGGGGCACGCGCATTGCGTCATTGGGGTGCGAGCGCGTCGTGCCCCGCTGAAACGCGAACCCGTCACGCCACCTCCCGACGGCACTCGCGCGCACCCACATACCGATTGCGATTGTGCGAGGAGAAATCATGACGACGAGCTCCATCTCGACTCGGATTGCGCTCACGACCGTGCTCGCGACCGGCTTGTTCACCGCGCCCGCGTTCGCCGCAGCGACAACGGTCCACGACGCCAGCGCGGCGCTCTCGTTCTGGATCGCGTGGGGTCTCGTCTATCTCGGCGCCGGCGTCGTGCTGCTCGCGGTTGCGGTCGCAATCGGCGTCGGCGAGGGCCGCGCGTGGTCGTCGCTGCTGCGCTGGACGGCCGACGAGAGCGCAGCGGACGACGAGCCGGAGACGCGCTCGCGCGACGCCGCGTGAGCGCGCGCGGCAGCGGCCGCAGCGCAACCGCGACCGGGCGCGACACCGCGCCGCGGTGAGCGGCTCAGCGGCTCATTTGGGCCAGGCCACCGCGTCGGTGGAGGTGCGCACGATGCCGTCGAGGCCGACGGCGACGAACGTGCCGTTGCCGAACGCGATCGCGCGCAGGTCGAGCTCGGTCCCGGAATTCCGGCCGGTGAACGCGATCGCGTCGGGCGACGTGAAGACGGCGCCGCCGAGGCCGACCGCGACGAACTGATTCTCGGCGAACACCACGTCGAAGAGGATGGTCTCGAGCTGGCGCGACGTCGTCCAGAGCTGCGGGTCGGTCGCGCGTCCGACGGTGCCGTTGGCGCCGACGAAGACGTAGATCCCGTCGCCGAACGTCACCCCGTAGAGCGTGTCGGAGGTGTTCGACGTCGCCGCCGACCACGTCACCGCGTCCGTCGACGTCAGCACCTCTCCGTCGTCGCCGACGGCCACGAACCGCCCGTCGCCGAAGCCGACGTTGTGGAGCGGGGTCAGCGAGCCGCTCGTAGGCGCGGTCCACGCATGGCCGTCGTTGGAGGTGACAATCGTGCCTTGAAAGCCGACCGCGACGAAGACGCCGTTCCCGAACGTCACCGCTTGGAACGAAACGTCGGTCGGCGACGACTCGACCTGCCAGGTCACGGCATCCGCTGACGTGAGGATCGTGCCATTGTCGCCGACGACGACGAACTCTCCGGCGCCGCCGAACGTGGCGCCGTTCAGTGCCACCTTGACGTTGGAGGTCGCCGGGTCGAACTTCTTGCCGTCGGGCGAGTCGAAGATGCGGCCTTCCTTGCCAACGGTGACGAACGTGCCGTTGCCGAAGGTGACGTCGCCGAGCGTGCGATTCGTGTTGCTGTTGCTGCTGCCGCCCCCGCCGCACCCGGCGACGAGCATCGCCAGCACGACCACCCCGAGCGTCCTCTGACGTCCCATAGCAACCCCCCGAAGAAGCCTTTTCGCACATCCATGCCGGGGACGTCCACGTAGGGCGGTTCAATCCGACACAACGTCACGCGTGTCGCACCGTCGTCGACGCCGAACGCTGTCGCGGCGTTTCGACTGAGTCCGGGATCGCTGGTACACGCTCGCCATGGCCGATGAAGACCCGCAACGCGGTACCGCGGCAACGACCTCGCTCGTCGTTCGCCGCGCCGAGGCGGGCGACCTGCCCGCGCTCGGACGGCTCGGCGCCCTGCTCATGCGCGCGCACTACGCGTTCGACGAGCGGCGCTTTCTCGCGCCTGGGCCGCACCCGGAGGAAGGATACGGGCGCTTTCTCGCCGCGCAGCACGGGGACGACGTCGCGGTATTCGTCGCCGAACGCGACGGGCGCGTGATCGGCTACGTGTATGCCGGTATCGAGCCGCGATCGTGGAAGGAGCTCCGCGACGTCGCCGGATTCATCCACGATGTCGTCGTCGACGAGGGCGAGCGCGGTGCGGGGATCGGCACGCGCCTCGTCGAGACCGCCGCCGATTGGCTCGTCGCACGCGGCGTGCCGCGCGTGATGCTGTGGACGGCGGCGCGCAATGGTGCCGCGCAGCGCCTCTTCGAGCGTCTCGGCTTCCGCCGCACGATGATCGAGATGACGCGCGACTGACGCGTCCTCACGTCGCGCCTGACAGTCGAACGGCGCGCGTATGATCAACATCACTCGGGCGCCGCAGACGGTCGCGCTCGCCGCAAGTAGCATCATCGTAGACTTGCCATCCGAGCCGCGGAGACTGCGATGCCGAACCAGCGCCTGTGTCGTCGACTTCTGTTCCTTGTCGTGCTTGCGCTCGTCCCGCGAGCGGCTCACGCGCGGATCATCCTCAACTACGGCGACAGCATCACGCAGATCGCCGACCTCTTCGACATCACCATCAGTTATCCGGCGCAGCTCCAAGCGCTGCGGCCGGACGATATCGTGATCAACGGCGGGCAGTGTGGAGACACGAGCTTCAATTCCGCTCGTCTGCGCCAAGCGATCGAGACGCATCACCCCGACGAGCTCACGCTTCTCATAGGACTGAACGACTTCAAGGATTGGTCTCAAAACACGCCGAAAGTGACCTTCCGCAACATCGTCAAGATGGCGAAACTCGCACGCGCCATGGACGTTCCTTTGGTGCATGTTCTCACGTTGTCCCCGGTGATCTGCGACGATCCCATCACCTGCGCTCGGGCGAGAAGCCACGTCCGTGCGGTCAACGCCCTGCTCCTCTCCAAGCTCGAATTTCGGCGATCGCGTGGGCTCCCTTGGCTGACGATCAACGACCTGAACGACTACCTGCACGCCTATGCTTGGTCGGATGTCTCGTTCGACGGATTGCATCTCAATCGCTATGGCGCAGCGGTCGTCGCCGACTACCTGAATCGTGAGGTACTGCAGTGATCGCGAGCGCGGCGCGCCAGCTCGGAGGAGTGGACTCGACCGCGACCGAACGGCTATGAGCGCTCGTCGATGACGCCGGCCGCGACGAGCCTTCGTGACCGCCGCGAGGCGGTCGTCCGCGAGCACATGGACTCGGAGAACCGCCTCGACTTCGAGGCGACGCTGCGGACGTTCGCGCACCCGCGCTACGAGCTGATCGCGACCGGCGAGGTGTTCGACGGCGAGGACGCCGTCCGGGGCTACTACGCCGCGTCGCGCGCGGCCTTTCCCGACCAGCGCAACCGGGTGCTCGCGGTGCATCATGCCGACGCGGGGGTGATCGTCGAGTTCGAGCTCATGGGCACGCACCGCGGCCCGATGCGCGGCATCCCGCCGACCGGTCGCGACTTCACCTGCCGCATGGTCGCGCTCTTCCTCTTCGACGACGGCGCCGACCGCATCGCGTGCGAGCGCGTGTACTTCGACGCCGCGACGATCCTCCGCCAGCTCGGGCTCGTGCCCTCCTGAGCCCGGCGCGGCGGGGCGCTACGGGACGAGCGCGTACGACCAGGTCTCGGTGAGGGTGTCGCTCGCCTTGTCGAGAAACGCGCGCAGCTCGATCGGCGTCTTGCGCTTCGGGCGCAGCTGGAACGTGAGTCGCCAGCCGCCCGTCGCCGGGTTCTTCACGACGTGCTGGTCGAGGAGCTCGGCGGCGTCGTCCTCGGGCGCGATCGTGACGTCGCCGCGGACGACTTGGTCGGCGGGAATCGCCTCGAGTGTCTTGCCGGCGAAATCGACGACGAAGCGCTGCGCGTTCTCCTTGTTGCCGCCGTCGCGCCGCGTGGCGACGGTGCGGCCGCCGGGCGGCCGCGACGGATCGTCGCCGTACCAGGCCAGCGTGTAGGAGAAGTCGTACGGCTCGCCCACCTTCGGCTGGTTGTCGGGAACCCAGTACGCGGCAACGTTGTCGTTGGTGTCGGACTTGGTCGGGATCTCGACGAGCTCGAGGTGCCCGGCGCCCCAGTCGCCGTGCGGGGTCACCCAGCCGCTCGGGCGCAGCTCGAGGTGGGTCTCGAGGTCCTGGTAGCTCGCGAAGTCGCGATCGCGCTGCACGAGGCCGTAGCCGCGCAGGCCCGGCATGCGGAACTTGTCGACCTGCAGCGCGCGCGGGTTGTCGAGCGGTCGCCATATCCATTCGCCCGTTCCCTGCGCGATGAGGAGCCCATCGGAGTCGTGCACCTCGGGACGGAAGTCGTCGAACTGGCGGCCGGTGTTCTCGCCGTGGAAGAACATGCTGTTGAGCGGCGCGATGCCGATCTTCTGCGGCTGCCGGCGCAAGAAGAGCCGCGCCTGGACGTGCAGCACCGTCTGCTCGCCGGGCTGGATGACGAAGCGGTACGCGCCGGTCAGGCTCGCGCTATCGAGGAGCGCGTAGACAGTGACGTCCTTCGCCTTCGCCGTCGGCGTCGCCAGCCAGAACTCCTTGAAGTATGGGAACTCCTCGCCCGACGGCAGCGCGGTGTCGATCGCGAGGCCGCGCGCCGACATGCCGAACACCTGATCGCGGCCGACGCCGCGAAAGTAGCTGGCGCCGAGGAAGACGATCACCTCGTCGAAGTAGTCGCGCGTCTTGATCGGCGCGTGGATGCGGAAGCCGGCGAAGCCGAGATCCTGCGGCACCTTGCTCGCGAACTCATTGCGGCCGTAGTCGAAGAGGCTCGGCGAGAAATCGAGGCGGCGTACCGTCCCGCCGTCGACGACGTTCACCTTCACGGTGTGGTCGTAGTAGAGGCCGGGGTGGAAGAACTGCGCGCGGAACGGCAGCGGCTTCTCGCGCCAGAGCGCTTGATCCGGACGGAAGCGGATGTCGCGCCACTGATCGTAGGTGATCTTGCCGAGCCATTCCGGCACCTGCACCTTTGCCACCTCGAACGGCTTCTCCGCGAGGTGACGTGCGCGCGCGGCGACGTCGTCGAACCCGAACGACGCCGCGGACGAGAGGCGCGGCAGCACGACTTCGGCGACGAGCAGCAACGCCAGCGCGAGCCACGCTCGCGGGAGCAGGACGGCATCCGGCCGGTCGTCGGGCACGCACCCCATCGCTGAAGGACGGCACTCAATGGTACACGCCGGAGCGGGGGTCAAGTGCACGGAAAATGAACGGCTACCTGTGCTAGGCTCACCGCCAGTGGCGCGCGGGGCGGGATGGTGGCTGGTCTTGATCGCGACGACCGCGGCGTGCAGCCGCGGACACGACGCGGCGACCGTCGTCGAGCTCTGGGCGATGGGACGGGAGGGTGAGGTCGTGGCAGAGCTGGTGCCGGCGTTCGAGCGACGCACCCCCGGGGTCCGCGTGCGCGTGCAGCAGATCCCGTGGAGCGCGGCGCACGAGAAGCTCCTCACCGCATACGTCGGCGATGCGATGCCGGACGTGATGCAGCTCGGCAACACGTGGCTGCCTGAGCTCGTCGCGGTCGGCGCGGTCGCGCCCCTCGACGCGCGGATCGCCGCGTCGGCGACCATCCGTCGCGACGCGTATCCAGCCGGCGTCGTGGATCCGAACGTCCTCGACGGCGTGACGTATGCCGTCCCCTGGTACGTCGACACGCGCGTGCTCTTCTATCGCGCCGATCTCTTGCGCGCCGCCGGACATCCGGAGCCGCCGGTGACGTGGGACGACTGGCTGGCGACCTTGGCGCGGGTGAAAGACCGGGCCGGCGCCGGCCGCTATGCGATCCTCTTGCCGATGGACGAGTGGCAACTGCCGGCGATCCTCGCACTGCAGCGCGGCGCCGAGCTGCTGCGTGACGGCGACCGCTACGGCAACTTCGCGAGCGCGCCGGTGCGCGACGCCCTCGCGTTCTACCTCGATCTCTTCGACCGCGAGTACGCGCCGCGAGCGGGCGCGGCCCAGGTCGCGAACGTCTATCAGGACTTCGCGCAGGGGTACTTCGCCCTCTACGTCACGGGTCCGTGGAACCTCGGCGAGTTCGCGCGCCGGCTGCCGCCGCAGCTGGCGGGCGAGTGGGCGACGGCGCCGCTTCCCGGCCCCGACGCGACGCACCCGGGTGTGTCGCTCGCCGGCGGCTCGAGTCTCGCGCTCGCGCGACGCTCGCCGCGCGCCGACGCGGCGTGGCGCTTCGTCGAGTATCTCGCCGAGCCGGCGCAGCAGCTCGCGCTGTACCGACTCGCCGGCGACCTCCCGGCGCGCGCCGACGCATGGGACGACCCGCTGCTGCGCGACGACCGCCGCGCCCAGGCGTTCGCGACCCAGCTGCGGCACGTGCGCTCGACGCCGAAGATCCCGGAGTGGGAGCGCGTCGCGAGCGCCCTCGGTGAGCACGTCGAGGCCGCGATCCGCGGCCGGACGACGCTCGCGGACGCGCTCACCGCGCTCGACGCCGACGTCGACGCCATCCTCGAGAAGCGCCGCTGGATGCTGGCGCGCGCGGAGCATGGTGATGGCCACTGACCCGACGCTGCCACCGCCGCGCTCCGCCGGCGCGCTGCAGCCGTCGGCCGCCAGGCCATGGCACCTCGAGCCGGGGTGGGCGTTCGTCGCGCCGGCCCTCGTGCTGATCGCCGTCTTCTTCGTCGTGCCGGTCGTCGCGTCGGTCGTCTTGAGTCTCACCGATTTCGACATCTACGCGGTCGCGAGCCGGGCGAACCTGCGCGTCGTCGGTCTCGAGAACTACCGCCGGCTGCTGCTCGATCCACTCTTCTGGGTCGCGCTCCGCAACACGTTCGTGTTCGTCGTCGTCGCCGGGCCGATCTCGATCGGCCTCTCGCTCGCGGCCGCCGTGTTGCTCTCGGCGCGCGCCGTGCGTCTGAAGGCGCTCTTCCGCACGATCTTTTTCCTGCCCGTCGTGACGACCCTCGTCGCCATCGCGGTCGTGTGGCGTTACATCTACCATCCGCGCTTCGGGCTCCTGAACCACGCGCTCGCCGTCGTCGGCATCGGGCCCGTCGATTGGCTCGGCGATCCGCGGTTCGCGATGCCGGCGATCATCCTCATGGCGATCTGGAAGAACTTCGGGTTCAACATGGTGATCTTCATCGCCGGCCTGCAAAGCATTCCGGAGCGTGTGTACGAAGCGGCGCGCGTCGACGGCGCCGGCGCCGCGGCGCAGTTCCGCTGGATCACGCTACCGATGCTCGCGCCGACTTTTCTCTTCGTGCTCGTGATCACGATGATCGGCTACTTCCAGCTCTTCGCGGAGCCGTACGTGATGACGCAAGGGGGGCCGGCGCACGCGACGCTCAGCATCGTGCTCCTGATGTATCTGCGCGGCTTCCGCTGGTGGACGATGGGCTACGCGGCGGCGGTCGCGTTCGTGCTCTTCACCATCATCCTCGCGTTGACGCTCGTCACGCTGCGGCTGCGCGCGCGCGGCGACAGTGAGGTCGCGACGTGAGCGCGACTCGATCCTCCCGTCCGCCGGGTGGCGAGGAGCGCCGCGCTGGCTCAGCAGGTCTTCGACCTATTCGCCTGCGCGGCGCTCCT